>JAAFJU010000069.1 GCA_013298165.1 Synechococcales cyanobacterium bin31.maxbin.ball.101
GACGGAATGGGGTTTCTTTATTTTCAGTATTATTTATTGGACAATGTAAGGAATTCATTCATGACAGTGACGATGTTTAATCTCTTTTTTAGACTGCGATTTGGATTGGTTGGTTTAGTTTGTTTGTTGCTGATGGGTAGCGGGGCTGTGGCGGCGACGAAGCCTCAGCGATTGGCGGCGAAGGCGGGGACGACCGAAGCGGTGTTGACCTTTGAGCAGGGCGCGAGTCGGTTTATGGTTGAGAAGATGCGGTTGAAGATCGTGCGCTCGGGTAAGGTGGCGTTTGATCAAGCTTTAGAGAGTATTGGGGGACCGTTCGCGTCCTACCGTCGGGCAGGTGGAAAGGATGCTTCTCCGATCGTGATTCAGGATTTGGATGGCGATCGGGAGCCGGAGGTGCTGATCGACTTTTTCACGGGGGGCGCGCATTGCTGTGTGCAAACTCAGGTCTATCGGTTTAATGCCAGTAGTAAAAGCTATGCCATGACTAATCTCGCGACTCGCGATGCGGGCTATGAGTTGAAGGCATTGGACCAAGATGGTATTCCGGAGTTTGTCAGTGCCGATGCAAGATTCGCCTATCGGTTTGCGAGTTTTGCGGGGTCTGGGTTTCCGTTGCAGGTCTGGAATTATCGCCAAGGGAAGTTTGTGGATGTGACGCGGAAGTTTCCGAAAGCGATTCGGGATAATGCTTTCCGCTATTGGACGTTGATTCAAGAGCGGGTCAAGTCTAATGAAGATCGCGAAATTAAGGGTGTTTTGGCCGCTTATTTGGCTGATAAGTATAGTCTGGGTGAGAAAACTGACGGCTGGAAAAATGTCCGTGAGGTTTATAAGAAGAGCGATCGGGACGCTTATTTCAAGGATTTAGAGAAGTTCTTGAAGGAGGCGGGCTACGATCGGTAGAGATTTGCCAATAAATACGATCCCACCCGGACTAGTCCTTACGGACGTAAACTACGACTCCGCTCAGTCCTCAACTCAGGACTTAACTAAGGAATACGGGAGACGATCGAAACGACACCAAAAACAATCAAAATCACGCCGCTGGTCGGGGTGATCCAGCCGGACCATTTACGGACTTCTAGGATTTTTTTCAGAGAACTCGTGAAGGTTCCGGCTAGGACTAGGGGGGCGACGTAGCCGATCGCATAGCTCAATAGCAATCCAGCACCGAGGAGTGGGTTTTGGGTACTGCCAATCCAAGCGAGGAGGGTGGCGAGTACTGGTGTGCTGCAGGGGGAGGCGACCAGGCCAAAGGTTAACCCAATCAAATACGATCGCACCCCTCGCGGTAAGTCCTTAGAAATCCAATCCAATCCCAGTCCTGCGGGCATTCTCAAGGGTAAGAGTTCCAATTGATTGAATCCCATCAAAATCGCGATCGCACCCACAATTAAGGGCACGCCGATGCCAATTTGACCATAGACTTTTCCCAGTAGGGTGGCGGCAATCCCTAAGCCTGCTAAGGTCGTCGCCATTCCGAGGGCAAACCAGAGGGATTGAACGAAGCCGGAACTGGAGGTTTGGTCCTCATCGTCGTAGCTGCTGATGTAGCCGATCGTGATCGGCAGCATGGACAGCGTGCAAGGGGTGAGGCTGGTGAGGAGTCCTGCGGTGAAGATGACGCCGATGCTGACGAGGGAGAGTTGATTGAGTTGTTGGAGGACTTGGTTGTTGGCGAGTTGGCTGAGGCTGTAGAGCTGGGTTTGGAAGGTTTCCCACATGATGTTGGTTTGTTTTGGGCGATCGGTTATTCCTATGATAAGGGCGATCGGTTTAAGGTGTCGCCGAGTTTGTTGATATAAAAACGATCGTAAAACCCGTGGGTTCTACGATCGGAAAGACAGCTACTGAGAATGAATAGCCTTAAACCGTTAGTTCATGGCTGCGGAGAGGGCGGTGGTGGGGATGGGTTCTGGGGTGGGGAGGGTGCTTTTTGGCGTTGTGGCACGTTTGGGGGTTTTGCTGGTTTTGCGGATGGTGCCGCCTGCTTTCATGTATTGGGTGCTGGTTTTGCCGTAGCGGGCTGCGGTGCTGAGGAGCATTTTTTCGGAGTAGGTGCGCAGATCCCGTTCCAGGCTGTTGAGTTCTTCGGCGGTGTTGTCGAGTTGGCTGAGGAGGTCGTTGTAGCTGGTGAGTCTGTCGCGGAGGTTTTGGATGCGGGCTTCGTAGTCTACGATGTTGAGTCCGTGGCCGTAGTTGAGCATGGAGTCGATCGATCGCATTCCGGAGGCGCGGGAAATAGCGGTTTCTAAGGTGGTGGAGGTGCGTTTTTGACGGGTCATGAGAACACTCGACTGGGTTGAGATTTGTTCTTCTACTGTATTGAGGTTTGATTCTGTCCGTCTTGCGCGTAAATCAGGAGGCTGAGGGTGAAGTATTGGGGGTGTGGGTTTGTTTTAAGTGGTTTCACGGGACCGATCGGGGTTTTGATTGCTCTCGGACGGGTTTGGGTTGCTCTTGGAAAGGTTTGAGTAACGCTGGCGAGGATTTGAGTGGGTTTCGGAAGGATTTGGGTTGCTTTTGGGAGAGTTTGAGTCATTCTCGGACGGGTTTGGGTCGCTCTTGGAAGAGTTTGAGTTGCTCTTGGGAGGATTTGAGCTGCTCCTGGGGGGATTTGGGTTGCTCTTGAGGGGATTTGAGTTACTTTTGGGAGGTTTGAATCAACCCGGCGATTGAAATCGCGTCTATACAAACGAAGTCCGCCGTTGCGGACTAAGAGAGGATTGCAACCCGCGACGGCGGGTTTTGTTCTTGTAGCCGCGATTTCAATCGCTAGGCCGATCGCCTCAACGATCGGCCCTCAGTGGCCATTCTCTCCGGAACGGGGAATAATGGGGTTGTAGAGCGTATTATTCCCCTTTGAAGCTTGAGGATTGAGTGATGGATTTTGTGACGCCGTTGTTGGCTTTGGTGGTTCCGCATTTGCCTGCATTGTTGAATAAGGCGGTGGAAGATGTTGTGGGGGAAGGGGCGAAGAAGGCGGTGTTTGAGGCGGTGCCTGCGGGGGTGAAGGCGATTTGGAATAAATTGCAGCCGAAGGTGGAGGCGAGTGCGGCGGCGAAGGAATCGGCGGCGGCGATCGCGCTTGACCCGACGGATGAGGATGCGGCGACGATGCTGAAGTTGGCGTTGAAGAAGGTGTTGGTTGAGATTGAGAAGTCGGAGCCGGAGTTGTTGGCGGAGTTGAAGGCGTTGATGGAGGGAGAAGCGGAAGCGGCGGCGGGTGGCAATAGTGCCAATGTGACGGCGGGGACGATTTACAGTTCGGTGGTGGGCGATCGGGCGAATGTGACTCAGACGATCGGGGTTCCGCCGGGGAAATGATCGTTGCAGCGATCGATCGTTGCCTAGACCCGATCCCCCTAAATCCCCCTTGGTAAGGGGGACTTTGAGAAGAAGTGACGATTTTAAAATAACGTCCTGCTTCCGGTTCCCCCTTTTCAAGGGGATTAGGGGGATCGGGCACGGCAACGAAGCGACAAAATTCATAAATTCCTGAAGATTTTGCCATGACGATCGAACCCCAAAAACCCACCGTTTCCGCAGACACAATTTACAGTTCGGTGATTGGGAATAACGCGATCGTAAACCAGACGATCGTTTCGCAACCGCGCAAGGCGAGTTTGTTTCAACTTCCCGCTACAGACCCGAACTTCACCGGACGATCGCACGAAATCGACCAAATCGAAGCGATCCTGACGAGCGATCGTCCTACGGCCCTGATCTCGGCGGTGTCGGGGATGGGTGGGGTGGGGAAATCGACGTTGGCGAAGGCGATCGGGCATCGGCTGAAGGCGCAGTATCCCGATGGTCAGCTTTATGTGGACCTGCGGGGGCAGTCGGAGTCGCCGAGGGAGCCGATCGCGGTGCTGACGGAGTTTCTGGTGGATGGCTTTGGGGATGAGGCGCAGCAGTTGCCGCCGGATCTCGATCGCTTACAGCATCTGTTGACCGATCGGCTTTCGGGGAAACGGATCTTGGTGGTGTTGGATAATGCGGCAGATGCGGCACAGGTGGAGCCGTTGTTGCCAAGGGTTAGCGGCTGTGGGGTGCTTGTGACCAGTCGGGAGCGGCTGACGGGGCTGGCGGGGGTGGGGGCGGAGAGTTTTGTGCCGTTGGATGTGATGGCGATCGATGAGGCGATCGCGTTGCTGCATCGGTTGTGTCCTGAAAAGACGAGCGATCGTGAGTTAACGACGGAGTTAGTCGCATTGTGTGGGCGGTTGCCGTTGGCGTTGACGATCGTGGGGAAACTGTTGCTGGGTTCTTCGTTGACGTTGGTGGAACTGGTGCGGGACTTGGGGGTGGAGCGGTTACGATTGTTGAAGGTTCGCAATACGAGGGATGAGATTATTGCGAATTTGGATGTGGAGGCGAGTTTTAATTTGAGCTATGGGCGGTTGTTGCCGGAGCAGCGGCAGGTGTTTTTGGCGGTGGCGGTGTTGCGGGGGGTGGATTTTGGTACGGAGTTGGCGGCGGTGGTGGGAGAACTAGAAGAGGCTGAGGTGCGGCGGCGGCTGGATCAGTTGGTGGCGTTGGCGTTGGTGGAGATGCCGAAGGAGACGGTGGGACGCTATCGCTTTCATGATTTGATGCGTGAGTTTGGGCGGGGGAAGCTTGAGGACGGTCGGGAGGAAGGGCTGGCGGGGAAGGCGTTGGACTGGTATGACGAGAATGCTAATAACTTTGATAGTTTGCTAAAACCGAAGTACCGAAGACCGATCGCAGAAAGCTTAGTCAGCGAGTGGGAGCAGCCGTTAGAGACCATTGAGAGTGCGCTAGATGCAATGGCCGTGGAATGGTTTCTTGCGGAACAGCAAAATTTAGTGGGAGCGGTGAACTGGGCAGAGGATTTGGGTGAACACTCGATGGTTTTGAGACTGACGGTTAATTTGATTGAGTTCTTTGACCGTCGGAGTTTCTGGAGTGATTGGGTTATGACCCATCACGTCGCGCTGAAGTCCGCAAAGGCGATCGGCGACCAACATGGCATCGCTGTAACGATCGGTAATCTCGGCTTAGTCTACAAAAAACAAGGGAAATGGGAGGAGGTGATCAACTGCTACCAACAAATATTAGAAACATTTCGTGCGATCGGCGACCAACATAACATCGCAGTCGCGATGAATAGTCTCGGCAGTGTCTACCAATTCCAAGGAAAATGGGAGGAGGCGATCGACTGCTACCGACAATCTTTAGAAACATTTCGTGCGATCGGCGACCAACATGGCATCGCCCAAACGATCGGTAATCTCGGCAATGTCTACCAATTGCAAGGGAAATGGGAGGAGGCGATCGACTGCTATCAACAATCCTTAGAAACAATGCGCGCGATCGGCGACGAACATGGCATCGCCCAAACGATGAATAATCTCGGCTTAGTCTACAAAGACCGAGGGAAATGGGAAGAGGCGATCGACTGCTACCGACAATCTTTAGAAACATTTCGTGCGATCGGCGACGAACATGGCATCGCTCAAACGATCGGTAATCTCGGTAATGTCTACGGATCCCAAGGGAAATGGGAGGAGGCGATCGACTGCTTCCAACAATCCATTCAAGGTTCCCATGCGATCGGCGATCCACAAACCGAAGCCAACGGCTGGTACAACCTAGGCGGCACCCAAGCTAACCTCGGCAACCCCGCCGCCCGCACCAGCTACCAAAATGCCAAAGCCCTCTTCCAACAACTCAAGCTCACAGACAAGGTTGAAGCCTGTGATAATGCCATTGCCACGATCGATAATCCCCGCAAGAAAAAGCGATCGTTTCCCCTTTGGCAAAGTGCGATCGTTCTTCTGTTGTTGGGCATTGGCGGATGGGCGATGAATTCTCAAGCTCCAGTGACAAGTCCGGTTCAGCAGGAGCGAGGGAAATGATTTTGGATTTGTGATTTTGGATTTTGGATTTGCGAAATAAGTTTCGATCGATGAACGCGATCGTCCCTAGAAATTTGGCATAATAGACCTAACCGATCATCCCGAAACCCCATGCTGCAAACTACGATCGTCGAAACCCTCAACCAACTTCCAGAATCTCTCCAAGAAGAAGTCCTCCACTACGCCGAATTTTTAGCCGATCGGCATCAAAAGTCAGCGTCCTCCGTTGCCATCAAGCGCCGAGGTGGACTCGGTGCATGGAAAGGCAAAATCCAGATGTCAGAAGACTTTGACGCACCCCTAGACGATCTTCAAGACTATCGTTAAGCCCAAGAGTTATGAACCTACTGCTCGATACCCACGTTATTCTCTGGTACCTAGAAGATAGTCCTAGCCTCTCATCAGCCATGGGAGATGTTTTGGAATCCACTGAAAACACTCTATATCTCAGCATTGCAAGTCTCTGGGAAATAGCCATCAAAATTACGATCGGTAAATTAAATCTTTCCTATTCATTTGATGATCTTCGATCGGCACTCATCCAGTTTGATATTGCCATACTCCCCATTGAATTTAACGATACTCGTCAGTATTTAGCCTTGCCACTCCATCATCGAGACCCGTTCGATCGAATCATTATTTCCCAAGCCATCACCAATCAATTACAACTCGTAAGTTGTGATCACGTCTTTGTAGACTATCCCATTTCACTATTCTGGATTTAGTTCCCCCTTCACTCGTAATTCGATCGTCTTGCTGTTGGGCACGTAAAATACGTTCTCACCCACGCTGACTACGACAAGGAGCAATGGAAAAATGACCCCCACTTTTAACGAAACCAACTACAGCAATCTCCTCTCCCGTCACCAACCCAAACTGATCAAAACCGAAGCCGAAAACGATCGTGCCCTCGCGATCGTCGAAGACCTCATGCAGCGAACAGACCTCACCGCCGAAGAAGATGAACTCCTCAACCTACTCGTTGTCCTAATCGAACGCTTTGAAACCGAATTTTACCCTTGCGGTGCCGCCTCAACCCCGCACTCCATGCTGGAATTTCTCATGGAGCAGCAAGATCTCACTCATACCGATCTCTTGCCCATTTTCCATTCCGAATCCGAAGTCAACGCCGTGCTAAAAGGCGACCAGGATCTCACCATCACCCAAGTCAAAGCCTTAGCCGATCGCTTCCAAGTCAAACCGATCGTCTTTGTCTAGCGATCGTTCTTCTGTTGTTGGGCATTGGCTGGAAGGCGATGAATTCTCAAGCTCCCGTTATAAGTCTGGTTCAGCAGGAGCGAGGGAAATGATGATGATTTTGGATTTGTGATTTTGGATTTTGGATTTGTGAAATAAGTTTCGATCGATGAACGCGATCGTCCCTAGAAATTTGGCATAATAGACCTAACCGATCATCCCGAAACCCCATGCTGCAAACTACGATCGTCGAAACCCTCAGCCAACTTCCAGAATCTCTCCAAGAAGAAGTCCTCCATTACGCCGAATTTTTAGCCGATCGTTATCAAAAGTCAACACCCTCCGTTGCCATCAATCGCCGAGGCGGACTGGGTGCATGGAAAGGTAAAATCAAAATGTCAGAAGACTTTGATGCACCCCTAGACGATGAATGCGATCGTCCTTTTATAAGTTGAGTATCGCTTAGGCAACCTTAAACGAATCTCGATCGATGAATGCGATCGGAGACGGTAAAGGGATTCCTTCTTCGATTGCATCCTCGATCAATAACTCCAACACTTCCTGAGCATGACTCAACGCCTCCTCATAGCTCTCTCCATGGGTCACAGGCTGCATCACTCGTCCTGCAAACTCAGGCAGAAATACCACAAAACAGCTATCCTCTTCAGACCATTGAATGACGACAGTATAGGGAGATTTCATGATTGCTCCTCCTGAGAACGATCGGTTTTCATCTTTTCCAGCAGTTCTAACGCCTCACGGACTTGTTCTTCCAAATAGGGCTTTGAAATCGCTTGGACTGCGATGAACCCTACTCCCGTGAGCACTCCGGTGCAGCAGGAGCGTAGGAAGTGAAGACGGGGAGAGGGTCGATCTAGGTTTTCGCTTGGGGATTAGTGTGTTTCGACCCCCAGTTCTAATTGTCCGCCCGATCGGTCCACAGCCGCCTGCATGAAGCCTTGGAACAATGGATGGGAACTGCTGGGCCGAGATTGAAACTCGGGATGGAATTGGCTCGCAATAAAGAAGGGATGATCGGGGAGTTCAATGATTTCCACGAGACGATCGTTGGGAGAAGCCCCGCTGATTTGGTAGCCGCTTTCGAGGAATTGGGGACGGTAGCGATTATTGAACTCGTAGCGATGACGGTGGCGCTCGTAGATCACCTCTTTGCCATAGAGTTCCAATGTTTTAGTCCCCGACGTGAGTTTGCAAGGATACACCCCCAACCGCATCGTTCCGCCTAAATCGACCACATCTTCCTGCTCTGGCAACAGATTGATCACCGCATTTAAGGCATCTTCCTTGAATTCCGCACTATGGGCATCTTCAAGCTTCGCCACATTGCGCGCCCATTCAATCACCGCACATTGCATTCCTAAACAAAGCCCCAAAAAGGGAACCTTGTTTTCCCTGGCATAGCGAATCGCATCAATTTTTCCATCCACCCCCCGAATCCCAAATCCACCGGGAACTAAGATGCCATGTAATCCCTTTAGATACTTTTCTGCGCCATGGGTTTCAATGTCTTCCGACTGAATCCAATGGAGCTTGAGACCGCTGCCTGTCGCGATCGCAGCATGACGCAATGCCTCCACAACTGACAGATAAGCATCGCCTAATTGCACGTATTTACCGACTAAGGCAATTTGCAATTCGGGTCCCGGACTATACATCCGATCGACCAACGTTTGCCATTTTACGAGATTGGGTGGGCGCTGTTCGAGATTGAGTAGATTGATCGCCTGAATCGCAAGTCCTTCCTGTTCCATAATCAGCGGCACTTCGTAAATGCTGCGGACATCCGGCGACGTGATCACACATTCTGGATTGACATCACAAAACTCAGCCAGTTTTGCCTTTAATCCCTTTTCCAATTCCCGATCGCAGCGACAGACTAAAATATCCGGCTGAATCCCGATGCTTCTTAACTCCTTCACCGAATGCTGGGTCGGCTTTGTTTTTAATTCCCCGGATGCAGCAATATAGGGAATCAGCGTGACGTGGGTATACATGACATTTTTGCGGCCCACATCTTTACGAAATTGACGAATCGCTTCGAGGTAGGGCAGCGATTCAATATCGCCGACCGTTCCGCCAATTTCAGTAATCACGACATCGGGATGAGTGTTACGTGCTACTCGATGAATTCGTTCTTTAATCTCATTCGTGATGTGGGGAATCACCTGCACGGTGCCACCGTGGTAGTCTCCCCGTCGTTCCTTATTGATCACCGCCTGATAGATCGAACCCGTCGTGACGCTATTCAGCCGCGACATGGATGTATCGGTGAACCGTTCATAATGTCCCAAGTCCAAGTCCGTCTCCGCCCCATCCTCCGTCACGAAGACTTCGCCATGTTGGTAGGGACTCATGGTGCCGGGATCGACGTTGAGGTAGGGATCAAGCTTTAAAATCGAAACCGTATAGTTGCGTGACTTGAGCAAGCGTCCCAAGCTTGCCGCCACAATACCCTTGCCGATTCCAGAAACTACGCCACCAGTCACAAAGACAAATTTCGTCATAGGAAGGTTCGATCGCGCCAACAAATTACCCCGAACATTGTAGGGCAAGGCGTCACGTCTTCGCGGTTTAGAAAAAATTTCTCGTTCTCAACAATCTTTATTTATTGAGAATGGATTAAAGCGGCTCGAAAAAGTTGTGATACGATCGAACTACTCAACACCCTTCTTAAATCGATCGCCATGGCAAAAAAGAAAAACGATCGGGCCGATCAAGACTCGCCATGGAAAAGAATTTTACGGTTTAATTTTCGGGCGGCGATGGAGTTTTTATTCCCTGCGATCGCGGATGAAATTGATTGGACAAGACCCATTGAATTTCTTGATAAGGAATTCCAGCAATTAACGCCAGATTCGGAAGTGGGTAAGCGATTTGCAGACCAGTTAGTTCGAGTTTACAAGAAAGGGGGTGGATCAATTATTTTACTGATTCACTTGGAGGTGCAAGCGGAACCGGAAACGATCTTTCCTGAGCGGATGTTTACCTATGTGATCCGAATTTTTGACTATTTCCATCAAGCACCAATTAGTCTAGCAGTCCTTTGCGATTCTGATCCCGATTGGCGACCCGATCGTTTTGGGTTTGTCACGGCGGGAAGTTCTCTGGAATTTAACTTTACGTCGGTCAAATTGTTGGATTATCGATCGCGCTGGGATGAACTTGAAGCCAGTGATAATATCTTCGCCACAGTGGTAATGACCCATTTGAAGGCTCAGGAGACAAAGCGAAATGAACCCGCACGAAAACAGTGGAAGCTGACATTGATTAAACGGCTCTATGAGCGAGGTTATGACCGATCCGCTATACTGAATCTGTTCGCGTTTGTCGATTGGATCATGATCTTGTCTGATGAAGCGAAACTTTCATTTTGGCAGGAATTACGCACTTATGAGGAGGAGCGGCAGATGCCTTACATAACTAGTGTTGAACAAATTGGGTACGATCGGGGGGAAGTTGAGGGGAAGAAAAAGGAGCGTCAATCGATCGCTCTTAATCTACTGAGACAAGGAGTTGCCGTAGAGATGATCGCTCAGGCAACGGGCTTGACTGTGACTCAACTTCAAGAAATGCAAGTTCAGTTGAATTAAGGAGATCGATACGTCCCCATTTCCAAACCATCGATTTCCTCCCCCAAAACGATCGCCCGTTTTACCGGACTGACGATCGCTCAAATTCAAACCCTCCAAATAGAGAATTCTAGTAACGTCTGATAACGCAGTAAAATAAGCAAAATTCATGGATTAATCTCCCATCACTTGAATGTTGCTCCCCCACCCTCCCACCCCATCACTCCCCCACCCCCTCCAAATCGCCCAAGCCTCCAAACTCCAAGTCGTCTACCCCCCAGCGGCCCACAGCACCACCGCGAAAAAAATCTTTCTGATTGGTTCAGCCCCGATCGGTGCTGACGTGTTGGTCAATGGTCAGCCCATTCGTCGGAGCAGCGCTGGAAACTTTGGACCCAGTTTTCCGTTGGTCATGGGTGAAAACAAATTTGTCGTCGAGTACGCTGGCCAGTCGCAGACGATCGTTGTCACCCGAACCGCCGCCCAGCCGGAAGTGCCCACCAACGCCTTTGGCAAAGATTCGCTCTACCCCACCGAACCGATCGCCCGCCTTCCCGGTGAATTGATCTGTCTCAGCGCGATCGCCCCCGCCAACGCAACCGTCAGTGCAGCGATCGGCTCCCAAACCGTTAAGCTTCTTCCCGAATCGAGTACGGCGATCGCCGACAACCTCAGCATCCTCACCGGAAATCTTGATGCCCAGACCGTCGCCGGACTCTATCGCGGCTGTTTACAAAGCAACCAAATCGGCAATCTCGGCGCACCTAGCTATACCTTGCAGTTGCCCAATGCCAATCCCATTACAGACTCCGCCAAAGGCACGATCGAAATTCTCAATCCCACCACGTTAAAAACCATTGCCGTCACCGCCCCCACGGGAGTCGCTCGAACAGGCAGTGACAGTGAATTTGCTCGACTGACGCCATTGCCAACGGGAACCACCGATCGGGTCACAGGCAAAGAGGGTGCTTGGTTACGGCTCGACTACGGCGCATGGATTAAAGAATCTGAAACCAAGGTGGTGAGCCAAAGCGGGGTGCCGATCGACTCTGCGGTGCGCGGTGTGACATCTCGATCGGGTAAAGATTGGACTCAGATCTTAATTCCCATGCAAACTGCCGTTCCCATCCAAATCAACCAAGTCGGCCAAACCCTTCAACTGACGCTGCACCATACGAGATCCCAAGCCAGCGTCCAGCGTCTCGTCAATAATCCGATCGTCTCCCACGTCACCTGGCAACAAATCAATCCCACCACCCTGCAATATACGTTGCATCTCAAAACCTCTCACGCTTGGGGTTATAAAGTCCGGTACGAGGGCAATCTGCTCATCCTCGCCTTGAAAAATCCGCCAGATTTGATCGCTAAATCCAATCTCAGCGGCATCAAAATTCTCTTGGATCCTGGTCATGGTGGTGCTGAAGATCCCGGATCCCGAGGTGGCGGGGGCATTCCTGAAAAAGATGTCACGATCGTCGTCTCAAAACTCCTGCGCGATCGGCTGATTAAGCGCGGTGCAACGGTGATCATGACCCGTGAAGGCGATGATGACATTGGACCCAATGAACGCGCCCAGTTGATTGCCAAAACCGAACCGACGATCGCCCTCAGCCTTCACTATAATGCGCTTCCCGACGATGGTAACGCTGAAAAGATTCAAGGCGTTTCGGCCTTTTGGTATCATTCGCAGTCACAGCCTTTAGCACAGTTTTTACATGATTACGTGACAAAGAAACTCGATCGTCCTTCTGACAATGTGTTTTGGAATAATCTCGCCCTGACGCGCCCGACGGTTGCGCCTTCAGTCATGCTGGAACTGGGTTACATGATTCATCCTGAAGAGTACACCTGGATTACGGATCCGGTGCAGCAGCAGCGACTGGCCGATACTCTAGCGGAAGGAATAGAGGTTTGGTTACGATCGCGATAGACGATCTAGGCAGAAAAAATTCTTCATAATGATGCTCATGTTCAATAGCATGGTATGGTGAGGGTATAATTGCTTTAGATTCTCAATTAAGGTCCCATGCAAGTCTCTTCCCCTCCGTCACAGGCCGTCCTTCAGAAGTTTGGTTTTCTGATCATGGCTCCGATCGCGGTGATGGTGCATGGCGTTTTTCTATTGATTCCCTTCAGTCAAGAGCAGAAAGCTAAAGAGCCTGAGAAAAAAGAAGAGTTGCAACCGATCGCCGCAATTGCTCAGCTCCCGCCGATCGTCCCTTCCGCAACCCCGACAGCAAAACCAACTCCAGCGGCGAGCGTGGCTCCTCCGATCGTTCAGCAACAGCCTGTTCAGCAGCAACAGCCCGCTCCAGCAGCGATCGTACAATCCCAGCCCACTGTTCAAAGCGTACAACAGCCCACGCAACAGCAACCAACCTCACAACCCCAACAACCCATACAGCAATCCCAGCAACCTATACAGCAATCCCAACAACAACCCCAGCAATCCACACCACAACCCCAGCAGCCCACGGTAGAAAAACCTGTGACATCTGGAAATGTGATTGGTGATATTCCAGGAACAAAGCTTTGTCCAGCTCAGAAAAACTGCTTCCGAATTGTGTCGCAGGATGAGGTGAAAAAAAGCCTAGAGAATGCATTTGAAACCACTGCGCAAGATATCCCTTGGGGTCCTGATCAATATTCAATCGGGTTTAAGATTAAAAATAAAAAAGGAGAAATGGAATACTTTTATATTGTTAATGCAACTCAATTACAAAAAGTATCTCAGGAGTTGAAAACTACCGAAGAACTCAAAACTATTGGTGTCAATATGACGTAGTTAATATCTAATCTTAAATAATTCTTACCTGTTCCTGCCGAACCCCGATCGCAACCCGCTCACCCACCGTATATTGTTCAAAAACTGGACAATGCGCCAGGAATTTGAGACCTGAAGGTAGTCGTAATTCATAACAATAGTCACGCCCTAAAAACTGCCGATCGCAAATCACAATCGAACTGCGATCGTCCAATGTTAATTTCACATCTTCCTGCCGAATCATCAACTCAACCTGAGATTTTTCATTGGGATTTGCAAGATGACCGATCGCAGGAAACTCCCCAATTTCTGTCTGCCAAATGCCTGACTGAAAGGTCGCCTCAACAAAATTAGCCCGCGTCACAAAATCAGCCACAAAGCGCGAAACAGGTGCTTGATAGATTGACTCCGGCGTTCCCACCTGTTCTAAATGACCTTGATTCATGACTGCAATCCGATCGCACATCGACATCGCTTCCTCTTGATCATGGGTCACAAAAATTGCCGAAGTCCCCGCCGTTTTCAAAATCGATCGAATCTCCTGACGCAACCGCAACCGCACCTGAATATCCAAATTGCTCAACGGCTCATCCAATAAGATCATCGCAGGTTGCGGAGCCAAAGCCCTTGCTAGCGCTACTCGCTGCTGCTGACCCCCAGATAATTCATGGGGATATCGAGACTCTAATCCCGCCAATCCCACCCGTTGAATGGACTCTTGCGTTAAGCCTCTGATTTGGTCTGTAGCAAATCGCTTTCGGCTGGTCTTTTGCAGTCCGAAGGCGACATTTTTAGCGATCGTGAGATGAGGGAAAAGTGCGTAATCTTGAAAAACCATGCCAATATTTCGTTTCTCAGGTACCACAGAATGATCGGGTGTTGCAATCACCTCTCCTGACAATTCGATCGTCCCCAAATTCAACGATTCAAATCCCGCAATCAATCTCAAAAGGGTTGTTTTACCGCATCCCGACGGACCCAAAAGACCGAGAATTTCGCATTCTTTGAGTTCTAACGAAACCTGATCTAAGACTGGAGCTGAAGCCCGATCGAATTGTTTAGAAATTTGATGAATCTTAAGGACGATCGGGTCAGACATGGGAAGATAAGTTTGACTATAATTTTCATTATTATAAATGCTATGGCCCGCAAACTCACGATCGATCGAAATCTATTCAAACTTCAAAATCTTTCGGTTTGGAGTCTCGCAACGGTTTTCTTTGCGCTATTAATGATGTTGCCGATCGTTTCCGTGTTGTTCGGCATCTTTTCCGATACTCGCGCGGTTTGGCAACATCTGATTACCACGGTGTTAGGTGAATATATTGGGAATTCCCTGACGTTAATGGTGGGAGTGGGGCTTGGGGTGGCGATCGTGGGCACAGGCTGCGCTTGGCTGGTGACGATGTGTCAATTTTGGGGCCGATCGTTGTTTCAATGGGCGTTGTTGTTGCCATTAGCAGCGCCTGCTTATATTTTGGCCTATACCTATACGGAACTGTTGGAATACTATGGGCCAGTGCAATCACTATTGCGTCAATGGTTTGGGTGGAAGTCGGCGCAGGACTATTGGTTTCCCAATGTGCGATCGATGCCGGGAGCGATTTTGATGTTGGTGTTGGTTCTATATCCCTACGTATATCTTTTGGCTCGATCGGCGTTTTTAAATCAATCCATGATCACCTTGGAAGCCAGTCGCAGCCTAGGCTGTACTCCTTGGCAAGGATTTTTCAAGGTTGCCTTACCCATGGCTCGTCCGGCGATCGTTGCAGGCTTGTCCTTGGCCTTAATGGAAACCTTAAATGACTATGGCACCGTTGAGTTTTTTGCCGTGCCGACCTTTACCGTCGGAATTTTTCGCACTTGGCTGGGGCAAGGTGAACGGGCTGCTGCTATGCAGCTTGCGGTGTTACTCCTCAGCTTTATCGCCGTACTAGTGGTGTTTGAACGCCAATCTCGCCAACACCAACGCTTCTACCAAAGCAGCCGCACGACCACTTCCCAACGCTATCGTCTTAAACATTGGCATCACTGGGCGGCGATCGTCGCCTGTAGTTTGCCGATCGTTTTAGGCTTTGGCATTCCAGTGGGTGTTTTGATAGCTCTAATTCGAGGCGATCGATCGGCCAGCCCGACCAGTAGCGCAAACAACGATGGCGACTACGGCACCGCCACGTCCGGCGAATTTTTAGCCAATGCCAGCGATCCCTTTTGGAGCTATGCCACCAACAGTTTCACGCTTGCAACCACTGCCGCAACGATCGCAGTCCTCCTCGCCATCATTCTCGCCTACAGTCAACGCCTAAAACCCTCTCGATTGAACCGATGGGCCATTCAAGGGGCAACATTGGGCTATGCGATTCCGGGGGCGGTGATTGCGATCGGGGCTATGGTGCCCTTGGGGAAATTTGATAATGCCTTGGATGGCTGGATGCGATCGCAGTTCAATATCTCCACGGGATTGTTGCTGAGCGGTACTATTTTTGCATTGGTGTTTGCGTACTTGGTCCGTTTTTTAGCGGTGGGCTATGGCGCTGTGGAATCCAGTCTTAACAGTATCAAACCCAATCTCGACAATGCGTCGCGCAGTCTAGGATTAAATACGTTGCAAACCCTATTTCAAATCCATCTACCTTTAATGCGAAGCGGATTAATCAGCGCCGCTATTTTAGTATTTGTTGACGTGATGAAAGAGTTACCTGTCACCTTAATCATGCGGCCTTTAAACTACGACACCTTAGCTGTTCGAGTTTTTAATCTTGCATCTGATGAAAGGCTCTCTGAAGCGGCACTTCCAGCCTTAGCGATCGTCGGCGTAGGTCTATTACCCGTCCTCATTCTCAGTTGGCAAATGGGCGATCGGGTCAAAACTCGCAAATCCTGATTGAGGGAGCCGATCGTTCAACAACGTCACCATTTGTTGCAACAGATCTTGGCTCAGATTTTGCTGTTGTTCCTGGGCCATGCGAGGCTCGTACCAGCGTTGTCGATAGATCAACTCCAACTCACTCCCGACTTCCGAAAAATAATCCATCTGCGCCGCCTGTAATCCCACACAAACCCGATAGATCAACAAGGCCATAATGGCCACAATCATGCCCCCAGCCGTCGTAATCAAAGCTTCTGCAATCCCTAAAGATGCCTTTGACAGATCAACATTCGCGCCAGCACTCGCACCTGCACTGCCGCCACCAATATTCAAATTAAAAAACGTCACAATCAAGCCCGTGACTGTCCCCAATAGCCCCAACAACGGCGCGATCGCCACCACGGTCTCCAGCAATTTGTCACATTTTCGCATCTCAATAAATTCCCGATCGCCCGCTGCCACCATGGCTAACTGAAAGGTTTCAGGCGTTGGTTGCTTCAATCGCAATGCCGCTAAGACAAAACGACCAATGGGCAATCTCTGGGCGCTCTGGGCGATCGTTTTGGCTTGCTCTAGATCATCCTGCGACGCCTGCAAAATCTGGTCCACCAGCCGTCGTTCTCCCTGTAAAGTATGCCACCAAAACCACGTCCGCTCCAATGCACAGGTGAGCGTCAGAACCGACAATGCCGCGATCGGCACCATAATCGGCCCGCCTTTACTGAGAAACTCGATCGTACTGTTAGCCATGAATGAAATAAAACAATTGCATAATAAAAATAGGATACTCGATATGAGCATCCTATCAATACTATGAGAATGAAGAACTATTTCCAGCCAGCGCGATCCATGACTTGAATTGCGAGTTGATTTCGTTTCCCCAGTGTCTCCGCCCTCATCAGATCTTCGTCAAAATCTGTCGGCTTCTGGAATGCAGGATATTCATTATTATTATCAGCAAACATTTTTTGAACTTCAGGGGTTGCCAGATACTCCAAATATTGAATTGCCGCATCTTTGTTCGGTGCATATTTTGCAACACCTGCACCGCTGATATTCATGTGGGCACCACGACCCAACTTAGCATCTCCATTCGCGTTCTTCTTTTGGTTAGGGAAGATGACCCCAATTTTCTTAGCAACTTCTCGATCTTCTGGCTTAGAAGACTTCTCCAACCGCAACAGATAGTAGGTATTAGAAATCGCCAGATCCCCCTGACCTGCGGCCAAAGCTTGAAGTTGAGGCGTATCACCTCCTTCAGGTTTGCGGGCTAAATTTCTAACGAGACCCTTCGCCCATTTTTCGGCGGCGGCTTCATCATAGGTCTCAATGATAGAACCCATCAAGGATTGATTGTAGATATTGCTAGACGATCGCACTAAGATCTTCAGCCCCAAATCATCCTTCCCAAGATCTTCGTAAGTCTTAATTCCGTTGACCTTAGCAGCATAAGCCTTGTCTTGGTCAAATTTTTCTTTGTTATACATAATGACACGGGTTCTCTTTGTAAACCCATACCAACGGCCACCACTGTCCCGTAAGTTCTCAGGGATGGCTGCTTTTAGCACCTGAGAGTCAATAGACTGGAAGACACCATCTTCCTGGGCGCGGTACAAATTCCCCGCATCAACCGTCATAATCACATCGGCTGGACTGTTTCGCCCTTCACTCTTGATCCGTTCTACAAGCTTATCGGCAGTCGCTTCAACGAGGTTAATTTTAATCTTTGTTTTATTGAAAAACCCTTCATAGATCTTAGTGTCAGAGCCGTAATGCCTTGCTGTATAAAGGTTTAAAACCTTACTCTGCGCGCCTGCCGATCGAGGAGCCATCCACTCATTGGTGACGATCGCGGCAGTTGCAGCGCTTGATGCCAAGAAAACCCGTCTTGTAATTGCCATGTCTAATGCTTAGAAATATCTGAATCATTTATCACAGATTATTTAAGCACTACTGCAAGAGATTTGCAATACTATCGCTACTTTCTTGCAATTAGAAAAAGGGGATTTAATAAGAAAACAGGGTATCAGACCTAAATCTGACACCCTGTTTTGATACATGGAGTAGAGAGAAAAATCCTCTATCGCATCGACAGTTCTAATAATCCTTTGAACAGCCCCATGCCATCCGTCGCTCCGATCGCGCCATCCGCCGATCGTTCCGGATGGGGCATCATTCCGAGGACGTTTCCGGCTTGATTGCAAATGCCTGCAATATTATTTAGTGAGCCGTTGGGGTTAACGCGATCGGTAATGTCCCCATTCACATCACTATACCGAAACACCACCTGGCCATTGTCTTCCAAGGACTTCAGGGTATCGTCATCCGCAAAATAACAGCCTTCCCCATGGGCGATCGGAATCGTGATCACCTGTTTTGCGTCATAGCTTTTTGTCCAAGGCAAATCGTTGCGCTCGACTCGGAGCGGGGTCCGATCGCAGACAAAGTGCAGCCCACGATTGCGGATCAAGGCTCCTGGTAGCAGTCCAATTTCCGTCAGGATTTGAAACCCGTTACAGACACCCAGCACAGGTTTTCCCTGTTCTGCATGTTTGACCGTGGCTTTCATGGCGGGGGAAAAGCGGGCGATCGCTCCACAGCGCAGATAGTCGCCATAGCTAAAGCCACCGGGCACGATCACCACATCTAGATCGTCGATATCTGAATCCTCATGCCAGATCATGCGCGTCGGTTGACCCAGTAAGCCTTGAGTCACCCAAGCCATGTCGCGATCGCAATTAGAACCGGGAAAAACGATGACACCAAATTTCATAGGACACCAAAAAGATATGCTGAATTAAATCGATCGTTGGGGTTCGGGGTTCGACTCCGCTCACCCCACGAGGACCAAGGTTTGAGGACTTGAAGGTTCGAGGACTGAGCGGAGTCGTTCGCGAAGCGTTGCGTAAGCAAAGTCCGGCTGGGTTTACGCGAGGGCAACAGCCTTAAGATCGAAGCGATAGTTTTCAATCACGGGATTGGCTAAGAGCTGATCGCAGACAATGTTGAGCTGATCTTGGGCGGCGGCTTCGCTGTCTGCGGACAGGTTTAGTTCGATGTACTTGCCAATGCGGATGCTGTCTACATTGTTGTAGCCCATGTGGCTCAGGCCGGATTGGACGGCGACCCCGGCAGGATCCAGAACGGAAGGCCGCAGGGTGACATAAATCTGAGCTTGGTACTGTTGCGCCATGGGTCAAGCCTCATCAAAAACATGCAGGAGTACAATGGGAATCTATTCTAAGGGATGCGGTACACTCAAATCCTGATGCGTTGTATATTTTTGCGGCTTGAATGCATGACCACCCCCCGTCGTACCCGTAGCCAAACTCGAATTCTGGAATCGTTGAAGCAGTTCGATCGATCGGTTTCGGCTCAGGATCTCTATGCGGAACTGCGACAACATGAGAAAAGCATGGGACTCGCCACCGTCTACCGCGCCCTAGAAGCCCTAAAAAAAGAAGGTGCAGTCCAAGTCCGCACCCTCACCACCGGGGAATCGTTATATTCACTCATTCAAGAAGACCGCCATCACCTCACCTGTCTTCAGTGCGGCGGGACGATCGAACTCGACTGCTGCCCCGTTCATGCCCTAGAAAAACAATTCAGCGCCCAGTACCAGTTCAAAATCAACTACCACGTCCTAGAGTTTTTCGGTCTATGCCAAGGTTGTGCTGAGGTTTGAGATTGTCGTCGATCGCTGAATGCTCGATCCCCCTAAATCCCCCTTAAAAAGGGGGACTTTGAGAAAAATCTCCTTTTTAGATCAGGTTTTTCCCTAATAAATCCGGTCCCCCCTTTTTAAGGGGGCTAGGGGGATCGAGACTCAGCTAAGCACGAGTCGGCTGTTCCGCCAACGACATCATGCCTGCGATCGAACCAGGAATACTCGCTGGATCCATGAACAAGACCTTGCTGCTATCGCTTTTGCCGATCGTCTCACCCATCTGCAAATAACCCAGAGCCATTAACAACTGTGCCGCGTTCTGTGCGTTGGGATCCGCGTTGAGGGCTTGGTTGACGATCGCGACGGCTTCTGCGGTGGCTTGGGCGCGGAGGACCTGCTGCTGGCGGTTGGCTTGCGCTTCCAGGACAATCCGTTGCTGCTCAGCTTCGGCGCTTAGGACCGTGGATTGCTTTCGAGCTTCCGCATCCAAGACCTGGGCTTCGGCGCGACCCCGAGCGGAGTTGATGGCGGCTTCCCGTTCTCCTTCTGAAGTCAGGATGGCGGCGCGTTTTTTCCGTTCGGCGGACATTTGAAGTTCCATGGACTCCATGACGGCCTTGGCGGGGATGATTTCCTTGAGTTCCACGCGGGTTACTTTGATACCCCAGGGCACGGTCGCATGGTCCAGCTCCCGCATGAGGGCTTCGTTGACTTTCTCGCGGGCGGTGAAGGTTTCGTCCAAGTCAAGTTTCCCCATTTCGGCCCGAAGCTGAGACAACGCCAGGTTGACCATGGCCATTTGGAGGTTTTGCACTTTGTAGTAGGTCTTCTCCATGTCCACGATGCGCCAGTAGATCACGGCATCGGCACTGATGGCCACGTTGTCACGGGTGATGCAGGTCTGGGGCGGAATATCAAAGACCTTTTCACGGGTCGTGTCGCGGTAGGCAATGACTTCAACGCCCGGTACGAGAATATTTAAACCTGCGGGTAGCTTCCGATCGAACTGCCCCAAGCGCTCCACCAGAGCTTCGTCCCCTTGAGGAATAATCTTCACCGTTGCCAACGCCGCTGCTGCCGCCAATGCCGCCGCCATCAGATATCCAAACATAAAAACTCGCTCCCTAAAAGATAATTTGTTCGATCGTAACCACTGCCGAACCGCCCCCCAGCCCCCAATTCTGGGGGAGCCAGAGTCTTTCAACCTGTTCCGGTCCCCCCAGAATTGGGGGTTAGGGGGCTGCCTTTTCCAAAACCGACACAATCAACAGCGTTCCCTGCCGATCGATCACGCGAACTTTTTGCTCTGGAGAAAGCTGAGCCGTCGGGTCATCCAGTTGGGCAGACCAGGATTGGCCTTCGTAGTTGACGCGGCCTGTCTCTCCGGGAAGAATTTCGGTCGTTGTGAAGGCATAGTCCGCATCCAGCTTGCGGGCTGCCGATCGGGGCCGCACGAAGCTCTGTGATACCCCAAAAAGCAGCAGTGATAGGATCATCCACAACACAACCTGCCCGTTAAAGGGCAGCATCGACGCCATTGGAGCCACCAAAAAGGCACTTAAGCCCATCACCAATGACACAAATGCAACAGGTGTCACTAATTCCAAAAAACAAAATGCGCCACCCGCCAACAGCCAAATCAACGAAGTTTCAGACATGATTCAAACCAATTAAAGACCGATAAAACAGAGGGGATACCAATCACGATCGAGCAAGGCTCGATAAAACTTTGCCAGGTCGGAAATCATTCGGTATAGTTTGGGGGTTCAACGCCGAGTTCTCCCATTACCTTCATCGATCGTCCCCGTGATTTCGGAAAATTCCTAAAGAAATCTCAAAATCTTTAACGAACCACCCCAAACTCACAATTTTGGGGGCCTCAGAAATTCATGTCCCCCCAGAATTGGGGGATCCTGTTGGCGAATTCGGAAAGGGTCTAACCCCTTACCTGGCATAGCCCAAGCTGGAGTCTGTTTTACTGATTTAAGCGATCGAGATCGGGTCAGGTTTTCAAAGGAGACCCAAAAACTCAAACCCTTGCTAGGAGAGACTTTCCGGGGAATGGGGTCATGCCCCTCCGCTATTCACCAACAGCATCTTGGGGGTTAGGGGACTTTTCCCAGAATAGACACAATTAACAGCGTGCCCAGCGGCAGCACCATCCACAGCACCACCTGCATATTAAAGGGCAAGGTCGCCGCTGTCGGAGCCACCAAAAAGTGGGATACACCAAACAGCACCAGCGACAGCACCATCCACAGCACCACCTGCATATTAGAGGGCAAGGTCGCCGCTGTCGGAGCCACCAAAAAGGCACTCCATCCCATGGCTAACCACACAAACGCCACGGGCGTCACTAATTCCAAAACACAAAACGCACTACCTGCTACAAGCCAAATCAACGAAGTTTCAGACATGATTTCAACCGATAGAGATTGAGAAAAAGAGATGAAATAATGAGACGCTTGATTTACTCTGCCGCCTAAGACTCAAAAGTTATGCAAAGGCATCAGAGCTAATAAAAGCCCGACCCTCGATCGATAAAATTTTGCCAGGTCGGAAATCATTGGGTATAGTTTGGGGGTTCAACGCCGAGTTCTCCTTTTAGATTCACCGATTCGTTCCTGTAATTTCGGAAAATTCCCAGAGAAATCGCAAACTCTCTTGAAGATTAAGCCTTATAAACCTTGTCTAATAAACCTGCCTTGCCATGAGTCGTTTTGAATTAAAAATTTACTGTACCAATCCCCGCTGCGATCGGCCCGAGAACGCCGCCAGCGATAAAGTTTGCACCAATTGCGGTACCCCCATCACCTACCGCTACCTCTGGGCCGTAGAACCCAAAGAGCGTCCCATCGGCTCGATCGTCGGCAATGGCCGCTACAAAGTCGTCGCTCCCAGGCTTTGGCTTGATTTACAGCCGGGACTGGTCCCGTTCATGCCCGCTGAGATTCCCGACGACTACCTGCCCTACCTCCATCTTTACGACTATCGCCTCCACCTCCCGGAAATCTACGGGGTCTGCCAAGAGGCAGGCCAAGACACCCTGCTCCTGGAAAACGTGCCCTTCGATCGGGACGGCACGCCCTACCTCGGCCTCATGCAAAACTTCGCCCAGAGCAGTGCCGTCCGCCAAGTCTACTGGCTCTGGCAGATGCTGGAACTCTGGGAGCCACTGCTGAATTGGCAGGTTGCCAGTAGCCTGTTGCTGGAAGAGAATCTGCGGGTTCATGACTGGCGACTGCGCCTGAGAGAACTGACAACTGACACCACCGAACCTAAATTGAGCGAACTGGCTAGCCTCTGGTCAGGACTTCTGCCCGAAACCCGATCGAGCATCACCGCACCGCTTCAAGAGATCTGCGTTCAGATGCATGATCCCAAGGCCGACTTTGCCACAATCCGCAAAGCCCTCAATCAACTGCTGCTTGAACAGGCCGGACTGCTTTCCTTGGGACTCCAAGCCCAAGGCATCACCGATGTGGGTAAGGTGCGAGAGCATAACGAAGACACCTGCTATCCCCTCGGCGAAATTATTGTCCAAGATGACTTGTTCCCTCGATTAGCCATTGTCTGCGACGGCATCGGCGGTCATGAAGGCGGTGAAGTCGCGAGTCACATGGCCGTGCAGTCGTTTAAGCCTCAGATTCGGGCCTTCCTCGCTGAACTGTCAGAACAGCCGGAATTGGTCGAACCCGATGTCATCTGCGACCAGCTCGCTGCCATTACCCGCGTCGTCAACAACCTGATTTCCAATCAAAACGATGAGCAGGAACGCAGCGATCGTCGCCGTATGGGCACGACCCTAATGATGACGCTTCAGGTGCCGCAACGAGTCCGCACCATCAGCGGCACAATTCTCAGTAACAGTCACGAGCTTTATCTGGTCAGTGTTGGCGATAGTCGGGCCTACTGGCTCACCCCTCGGAGTTTGCATCAGCTCAGCATTGATGATGACGTCAGTGTGCGCGAAGTGCGTTTGGGCCGATCGACCTACCGCGATGCCCTCATGCGTCCCGATGCCGGAGCCTTAACCCAAGCCCTCGGAACCCGCGACAGTGAATCCCTGCGTCCCCGCGTCCAGCGCTTTATTCTCGAAGAAGATGGGCTACTGCTGATTTGCTCCGATGGACTCAGCGATATGAACTTGGTCGAGCAGCATTGGCAGGAGTTTGCCGACAGTCTCCGATCGGGCCAAACCCTAGAAGAGGCGGCCAAAGCCTGGGTCGAACTGGCCAATGAAAAAAATGGCAGCGACAATATTTCCCTCGTTCTGACGCAATTCCAAGTCACAGAACCCAACCGAAAA
>JAAFJU010000234.1 GCA_013298165.1 Synechococcales cyanobacterium bin31.maxbin.ball.101
AGGCGTAAGCCTCGCCCTGACTTTGGGCATTCTAGCTTGGAACTGCCCACTTCTCATCGCCCATTGAACTCAACCTATGCAAGCTCTGCGCGATCGTGCTCACAACCTCATCAATGCCCTCACCGATGATGAACTCGACATCATGTGGGCGATGATGCAGACCCAATTTTATGATCTATACATGCTCAGCGCGGTCCAGTCCGCCAAGGAAAACTTTAAACCAGGAGATGTCTTCTCCCGCGAAGAAGCCCTAGCACTACTGGTCACTCCCCAAGGCGATCGTTCTATCTTTGATCAATCATGAACCCAACCTCTCTGCTTCCAGGTCGGGGTGGACTCCTCTCCCCAACGGCCCTTGAAGTTCGCTACGAACGATCGTTTATTACAGATCTGAAGCTAATTGCCACTACGGTCGTCCGTAGTCGGATCCAACAGTTTGTCTTTAGCGACTTCTTCGAAACAAAACATCTCCAATATCTACCGGACTTCCGACCCATGGGAGCCACTCAGATTTTCTATCGCTTTACCCTAGAGGACCATCTGATCTGCATTGAGGTGACAGGTCAGATTATTAAGTTCGTTCGGGTACTCCCTAAGCCTGCTCTTTAGAGATCTCTAACAAAAAGACTCAGCGGGAATACTAAACTCTAAAGGGCCGTTAATAGGGAGCAGATTTAGTCAGCCAAAACAGAGGATCAGTCTTAGCCCATGAGAGAATTGTCAAGAATCAATCATTTTTTGCTCATTCTATACTTTCCCCTGTTTTGATTATCGCTAAGCTTGAACCCGAATACACTCAAGGTGGGATTCAAAGAGGAGTTTTAAAATCATGAATGCAACAGTGCTTTGGGACCGCTATCAGAACTGGCTTTACTATCATGCCGGACTGTCGTTCTATCTAGATGTCAGTCGTATGGGGTTTGACGATCGCTTTGTGGCCGAGATGCAGCCGAAGTTTGAGAAGGCTTTTCGCGAGATGGCGGCTCTAGAAGCGGGATCGATCGCGAATCCTGATGAAGGTCGGATGGTGGGGCACTACTGGCTCAGAGCACCGCATCTTGCGCCGACCCCGGCGATGAAGACCGAAATCATCCAGGCGATCGATCGCATTGAAAGCTTTGTCAGCAAAATTCACAGTGGCCAAATCAAGCCACCCACCGCGCCAAAATTTACCGATGTGCTGTCCATTGGCATCGGGGGATCGGCCCTGGGTCCTCAGTTTGTCGCCGAGGCGTTGGCTCCAATTCAGACGCCGATGCAGATTCACTTTGTGGACAACACGGATCCAGAAGGCATCGATCGGGTGATTGCAAAACTGGGCGATCGGCTGAAAAGCACGTTGGTGCTGACGATTTCCAAGTCCGGTAGCACACCAGAACCGCGCAATGGCATGTTGGAAGTCCAAAACGCTTACATCAAAGCCGGACTCAAATTCCCTGAGTTTGCCGTCGCCATCACCATGGAAGGCAGTCAACTCGACGGCGTGGCCAAGGGCGAAGGCTGGCTCACGACTTTCCCCATGTACGACTGGGTGGGAGGCCGGACCTCGGAACTTTCCCCTGTGGGTCTGTTACCTGCGGCGCTGCAAGGCATCGACATTCGCGACATGTTGGCAGGCGCAAGTGAAATGGATGAAGCGACGCGCATTCCTGACTTGAAAACGAATCCGGCGGCGCTGTTGGCGTTGAGTTGGTACTTTGCTGGGGACGGCTGTGGCAAAAAAGATATGGTGGTGCTGCCCTATAAGGACAGTCTGCTGTTGTTTAGTCGCTACCTGCAGCAGTTGGTCATGGAGTCCATTGGGAAACAGTATGACCTCGACGGCAACCTGGTTTATCAGGGGATCGCGGTGTATGGCAACAAAGGCTCAACGGATCAACATGCCTATGTGCAGCAGTTACGCGAAGGGGTGTCTAACTTCTTCATGACCTTTATTGAAGTGCTGAAGGATCGATCGGTGGGGCATTCCATCGAAGTCGAACCCGGTGTGACCAGTGGGGACTATCTCTCGGGCTTGATCCAGGGCACACAGTTGGCGCTTTCGGGCAACGATCGCGACTCCATCACCCTCACAGTGAACGAGGTCACAGGCAAAACAGTCGGAGCTTTGATTGCGCTGTACGAGCGAGCGGTGGGACTCTACGGCTACCTCGTCAACGTGAATGCCTACCACCAACCCGGTGTAGAAGCAGGTAAAAAAGCAGCGGCCAACGTGCTGGCGATTCAGACGCAGATCATGGCGCTTCTCAAAGGAGAAATTGCTCCGATCGGCCTCACGGATCTAGCAGCCAAAGCCCAAATGCCCGACCAAATTGAAGCGATTTACAAAATCCTTCGGCACTTAGAAGCCAACGATCGGGGGATCGAGCTATCGGGAGACTTATCCAAACCCAGCTCGCTCAAAGTGCTACTGAAATAGCACAGATAACAACCCTCAGAACCCCCAGAATTGGGGGCTGGGGGCCGGATCGCCAGGATTTACGTCCTCACCCCATCTCCAACAACACCTTCAACGTCCCCTTCTGACTAGCCCGATCGATCGCCGCTAATCCATCCTGCAACTCAAATCTCGCCTGCACCATTGGCAACACCGAAACTTTCCCCGATTCCAACAACGTTAACGCAGGCCCAAAGGCACCACAGCGCGACCCCACCAGCTTGATTTCATCGACAACAATGCGGGCCGCATCGAGAGTCAGTTTCCCGGCATAGGTACTTTTCAACACCAACGTTCCCCTGGCTTTCAATGCATCCAGCGCGATCGCAAACCCCGCCGGATTTCCCGTACATTCCACCGCCACATCAAAGCTTCCAGCTTTAATATCAGAGGCAAATCCTGTCTGGATCCCACAGTCTTTCAACAACTGAAGTTTTGACGCATGGCGACCGATCGCCAACACCTCACAGCCCGTCGTCGCGATCGCCTGCGCCACCAACAGTCCCAACTTCCCATCCCCTACGATCAAAACCCGATGATTGGGGGTGATTTCAACTTGAGTCAAAATCGCTAATGCGGCTGCCAAGGGTTCGGTGAAGGTGGCGGCATCGGTGGAAACGGAGGCGGGGACTGGGTGGAGATTGGCGATCGGCAAGCTTAGATAGTCAGCAAACGCGCCATTTCGATTGACGATCCCCAAGACCGTGCGATCGAGGCAATGGGTTCTGATCCCTTTTTGACAAAACTCACAGGTCCCACAGCTTGCATTAATTTCCCCCACGACCCGCTGGTTGAGCCATTCCGCAGGTCCCTCTTCAACGACTCCGACAAACTCATGACCCAAAATTCCCGAATAGGGATAGTAGCCGCGAGTCAGTTCTAAATCGGTATTGCAAACTCCCGCTCGTAAAACCTTCACGATCGCCTCCCCAGGTTTGGGTTCGGGCTTGGGGATGTCGGATTGGAGGGAAAGCTGGCGATCGTGCAACCACAGTCCATTCATCAGTCCAGTCATTACATCGTTCCTCTAAACAAGCCTTGGGGTTTGAACAACAGCACCAGCACCATAATCACCAGGGCAATCCCGATTTTGTATTCGGAACTCATCAGACGCATGATCGGGTAAAGCACAGGATTTTGCAGCAAGGTGAGATACAGTGGCCCGAGGGTTTGGCTCATGCCTGCACCGACTTCCTGAGCGATCGCAATCACAAAAGCACCGACGATCGCCCCATAGGGATTGCCAATTCCACCCAAAATCACCGAAGCGAACAGCGGCAAAATCATAAACCAGCCCATATTAGGGTTGATTTTTTCGAGTAATCCCAACATACTCCCCGCCAAACCTGTTAGACCCGCTGACAGCACCCAAGTCCACAAAATCACCCGATCGACATTGATCCCCGTCACCCGCGCCAAATCAATGTCGTCAGCCACGGCCCGCATCGCTTTCCCGACTTTGGTATATTGCAGGACCCAATGCAAGAGTCCGATCGCCGCGATTGCCATGGCCATGACGACAAAGCCATTAAAAGGAACGCGAATCCCGCCGACATTCAAGGTTTCAGCAATAGGTAGGTCATAGCTCTGCACCCCTGCGCCCCACAGCATAATGATGCTATTTCGCATCGTCAGGGCCAGACCAATGGAAATGATGATCAACGTCGTCGGAGTCGTCCGGCCACGGCGCATTCTGGCCCATAGCACTTGTTCTGTAAAGAGCGCAAACCCAATCACCACGATCGTGGACACCAACATCGCCACCCAAACGTTCACGCCCAAACTATTGAGCAAAAGCGTCAGATAAGCACCCAAGGTCATGAAATCCCCATGGGCAAAGTTAGAAAGGCGTAAAATGCCGTAGGTCAACGTGAGGGCGATCGCCGAGAGAGCCATAATGCTGCCCAGGGACAAGCCGTTCACCACCGATTGAATGAGTTGTTCCATATCCCGATCGCCCGCTCCAAAACAAAACCCAGTAAATTCTACGATTCTTCGTCATCCAAATCGTCATCCAAATCATCCAAGTCCCTGAATTCTTCAGAACCTTGCCCCAAGTTTTCCACTCCATCTCCCCCAGAATTGGGGGTCGGGGGGCTTTCCGCCAGGGGGTCAGGCGGTAACTCCAGCGCGATCGAACCCAGCTTACCAATGCGAAAATCGTTGAGAATCAGATTGGCCGCCCGTTCCTTGTTCCCTTGATACTTCAACTCCCCTAAGGCTTCGAGAAAGGATTCGCCTGTGATTTCAGTGGCATTGATCTTGTAATGATTGGTCAGCGCTTTCTCTTGGTTCAGGTCTTTGATTAAGTCCACCAGCGCCGCCCCAACCCGTTGATGATCGTAAGCCGCCTGTCCAATGTCGTCACAGATAGCTAATTTGAGGGCGGCGGTTTGGTCTTCGAGCTTGTTCGGGAGGACACCGGGGGCATCTAACAGCTCGACTTCGTCGGAAATGCGAACCCAGCGTAACGATCGGGTCACGCCCGCCTTCCGCGCACTTTCCACCACGCGCTTGCCAATTAAGCGATTGATCAGCGCCGATTTGCCCACATTCGGAAACCCAATCATGACGCAGCGAATGGGTCTGGGCAACATCCCCCGATCGCGACGACGACGATTAATCGCAATGCCCGCCTGCTTAATCGCCCCAGCCAATTCCTTAATCCCACGACCACTCTGACCATCCGTAAACTGGGGTGCAACGTCATGCTCCTTCAGCCAGTCAAACCACTGCGATCGGACCTCATCCGAAATCATATCCATTCGGTTCATGACTAAAACACGCCCCTTCACCCCGATCCACTTGCTCACATTGGGGTGATGGGTCGCAAAGGGAATCCGCGCATCCCGGACCTCTAAAATGACATCAACTTTTTTGAGCTGGTCGGTCAACTTTCGTTCAGCTTTCGCAATGTGACCGGGATACCACTGGACGGGAGGCGTTGACATGGGGTTAATCAAAAATGCTGCTAGAGCAATCACCCTAGCAGATTATGCGATCATAAAACGGTTCGATACCCTGC
>JAAFJU010000113.1 GCA_013298165.1 Synechococcales cyanobacterium bin31.maxbin.ball.101
GGGTCAAAGACGACGGACTCTCCATTCTCAACATGCTGGGTCAGCCGATCGAATGGCAAGGCGGCAAAGGCCAACTCAATTTCGATGTCAGCAGTGGCAATGGACAACTTCCTAAAGTCCTAGGCGAACTCATCCTAGACGGAGCCACCATCAAAGCCCAAGCCCTACCCGAGGCGCTCACCAACGTCCGAGGCCGAGTCATCGCCGACTTCAGCAGCGTCAATGTTCAAGAACTTCGAGGCGAATTCAGCCGAGGTCAAGTCGTTGCCAGCGGCTCAATCCCCCTACTATTCGGTTACGCATCCACCGAACTCCCCGAAGACCCCGCCACTCCCGCCACCCCATCACCCGCCACCCCAACCCCTGCTACCCCAACCCCTGCTACCCCAACTCCCCAACCCCCCAGCAACAAACCCCAACCCCTGCTCGTAGATCTCCAAAAACTCTCCATCAACCTCAAAGGACTCTACCAAGGCAACGTCAACGGACGCATGGTCATCGGCGGCAACGCCCTCGATCCCAAAATCGGCGGCAACATCACCCTCACCGATGGTCGCGTCAGCCTCGACGATTCGCCCCCCGCCGACCTCCTCCCCGGCAGCAAAAACAACGGTCGTCCCCCCTTCGAGCTAAGAAACCTCAAACTCCGCCTCGGAGACAACATCCGCGTGGTCCGTGCCCCCATTCTCAACTTCGTCGCCCGAGGGGATCTCGAAGTCACAGGAACCCTCGACAAACTCCAGCCCAAAGGCCGTATTGACCTCAACGCGGGCCAAGTCAACCTGTTCACCACCCAATTTGTCCTCGCCCGAGGCTATCGAAACTTCGCCGAATTCCGCCCTGAAATGGGACTCGACCCCAACCTCGATGTCCGCTTGCTCACCTCCGTCCCCGAAGTCAGCCGCACCCGCATCCCCACAAACAATGTCACCTCCGAAATCAGCCAGGGCCTCAATCTCACAGGCAACATCGGCGGCGTCCAAACCATCCGTATCCAAGCCCGCGTCGAAGGTCCCGCCAGCCGCCTGACCCAAAAACTCGAACTCAAGAGCAGCCCGAGCCGATCGACCAGTGAAATTGTTTCGCTCCTGGGCGGCGGTTTTGTCAACACCCTAGGTCGGGGCGACGATGCCACCCTAGGGATTGCTAACTTTGCTGGATCGGCGCTTTTGACGAACGTTCAGGGGGTGATTGGGAATGCGATCGGCCTGAGTGAATTCCGCCTGTTCCCGACCCTCATCGGCAACAGCAACAACCAAACCTCCACCCTAGGACTCGCAGCAGAAGCAGGCATTGACCTGATCCGCACCACCGACGGCCTCCCCGTCGTCTCCGCCACCGCCCTCCGAGTCCTCACCGCCCCCAACCAAACCACCCAATTTGGTCTGCGCTACCGCATCAACGAACAAATCCTCTTCCGAGGCTCCACCGACTTCTCCGGCGACAACCGTGCTGTCTTCGAGTTTGAAGGACGGTTCTGATGAACACGATCCCTTCTCTTCAACAAGTGGAGGAGCAGTTTAGACTGACCAAAACGATCGACCCCACCTTCTTTACCGAATGGAATCAAAACCTTCTGGCTTTAACAGCGGCAGAGGAAGCGAATTGCGATCGGATCAAAGCTAGCTATCTGCACAACAGCTACAACGGCAGTCTGACCGACAGTACGATCAATTTACTGTTGCTTTCGCCATTGCTGTACTTAAGTGGCTTTTGTGACCCACCCTTTCGGTTGCCATACTACTCAATGACGGTCCCACAGCTTCTGACCTACATGATGGGCAACCCCGAAATCACGCAGCCCATCTATGGCATGGTGACAAATGGCGATACCTTTTTGTTCATCAAACTAGACAACAACCGCCGCACCTACGCCCTATCCGATGATTTCTCCCTATTCCGCCAGTCCCAAAATGAACTCTACGGTGTACTCCGCGTTCTAAAACAACTGAAGCACCAGCCTTTACTGAAATGAATCCGTTGAGTTTGCTTTTTCGATCGAATGGATTGCTTGCTCGATCATCCTTACTTCCTGAGGAAGAGCATCAATCCTCCGCTGCTGTAAAAATTCTATTGCGTTGACATCTCCAATCTTTCCCAATGCTTGAATAGCACGATATCTGACGCCTGAATTTTTATCTTGTATTAGTGGAATAAGAGGTTGCATAGTTGTGGTATTGCGCAATTGGCCCAGTGCTTCGACTGCCGCAATACGGACTAGAACTGCGTCATCAGAAAGTAGCTCTATAATGGGTTCCACTAGTAACTGATCATTGGGAGACACCATATTTGCAATCGCATGAGTTGATAAATTTCGAACAACTTCAGCAGAATGTTTGGTCAACTGAATAAGCTCAGACAAATATTCTCGTGCTCGTAATGTACCCAGACCAGATGCGGCTTTAGCAATGACTTCTGAATTTTTATCATTCAGGAAGTCAACTAAAAAAATAGTTGCTCGTTCGTCATAAGTTTCAGTCAGACGACGAATTAAACTTTCCTTATCCATGTCTGCTGGTGATGCAAGTCCTAATATCGCAGATAGCTCCCGTAGCTGAACCTTTTCAGCCGATCTTTCTTGAGAACTATCTGGATTCTTTATCTCATGAATTGCAATCAGCAATCTATCCCACTCTGCTTCTTTCTGAGCTAACTGATCCTGAGACCAATATTTCTTTTCAATTTTCCTCAGAAGAACTGGATTTTCTAAAACCATGCCATCTTCTATGTAGTACGCTCTACTCAGATAGGCATCAGCAATAATATGAAAAAGTTGCTCAAGACATTCATATGTTTTGACGGTTTCACTTTCATAAGAAAAGTAATAAATAGATTTTTCACTATCTGGGGTACAGTCTACAGAGAAATAATCGCCATCAAATTGAAAAATCGGAAAATGATTCTTGTTGAAAAAGTCTTCATCTTGTTCATCTTCTCCAAACGAAATTAATTCCTCGTATTGAACGATCGCATCAGCTAGAGACAGAAAATCATATGCTGGGATTATTTCCTTAACTCCATCATGCCATCGGTAAATTTGTTCAAGTTCACTCGGTAGAGTGAAGGGAAGCTGAGTTATGAGTCTCTGAAATTCCTCATTTGAAATCGCTGGTGCAACACCTTCTTTTCTAAGAACTTCAAAGGTAGAACTAAGTTGGTCTAATAATTCTTGCACAAGCACGCCCCGGAGTTTAAGCGATTGAACTCCAGTAAGAGTACCCTCAGAACAAGTATTGTTACCTTGGATCAAAGCTGAGAAATAGTTGAACAGCTTAAAACCCAATCCTTACTCATACACGGTTTAGATGTGGTCAGTTAGCGCTGGGCAATTTCGGTTAGTGCTTCTTGAAGAATGGCTTCGTTCACGCCATGGCGTTTTAAGCTGGCAATGAGGGCAGATGTACGATCGGACTCTAAGCGCTCAAGATCAACGCGCAATCCTTGACCAATGTAGGTTCTAGCAAGTGGCTGGTAGCCCGAAAATCCCAGTAATGGTGCAATCCGTTTTAAATCTTCGATGACATCTTCAGGAACACGAATTGTAATGCTCGTCATGGGACGGTTCTTATCTAGCCGTTGTCTCAAAGCTTCAGGTTTCATAATCATTCCGCTCCTGGGTCGTCGCTTTTCGCACCGAAATAACCCGAATTATGTCACGGGTTTCAATTAAAGCCCAGCAGAATTAGGCTTAGGGGAGGCCGTAGGAACGATCGATCGTCCTGCCCCAATCTCCTTCGCCCACCCCAACCGATGCTTCAACCACTGCAACCCAAACAAAATCACAAACGCCGGATTATTAATCGCATAGCGCTTCCACAATCGTCTTGGCTCCACACAAAGACGGTATAACCATTCCAAACTCAAGCGCATCATCCATCTCGGAGCCTGGGACACCTCGCCCGTATGGAACCGAAACGCCGCCCCGACCCCGATCGTCACCGCTCGAATAGCCCGATGGTGCTGCGCCATCCACAACTCCTGCTTCGGACATCCCAACGACACAAACACCACCGACGCACCCGACGCATTAATCCGATCGCAATCCTCTCGCATCTCCTCTGGCGTCATGGTACGAAACGGCGGCGAATAAGACCCCGCAATCTGTAATCCAGGATAAGCCGCCAAAAGCTTAGCCTCTAACTTTTCCAAGGTCTCCCAAGACGACCCATAGAGATAAATCGGCAACCCCAACCCCGCCGCCCGATCGCACCATGCCAACATCAAATCCGGCCCATACACCCGACTCTGTGTCTTGCGCCCCAGCAACCGCAACCCCAGCACGATCGGCATTCCATCTGGTGTCACCAACGTCGCCCCATTCACCACCGCCCGATAGGCCCGATTCCAATAGGCCGTCATCACCACATGCACATTCGCCGCAATGATATAGCCCGACTGTTGATGCGCCGCCATCTCCGCCAACCGATCGCACACAGCCCCATAGCTCGTGCAATCCACCCAGGAATTCAAAATTTTTGTGCGAGGTGTTGGAGGTTTGGGGGTGGAGAGGGAGCTTTGAGTCATGGGTGTAGAGTGCGCGGGATCGTTGGCAGTTCTATCTTACCCATCCCGTACTTTCTAGCTAACCGCCATCCAAAACAAACCAGTCCCCACAATCCACCATAGCCCCACACAATTCGTAACATCTCTCGAAACCGTTTCCCCTTGCCCGTTGTGGTCAAGTTATCCCCTGTCACGCGATACCCCGCCAAACAATCCTTCACCCGCACAAAATCATATCGCTCCGAAACGCGGATCCAATAATCCCAATCAAAGGCATAGCGATAGTTCAACGACAACTCACCCGTCGTCTGAATCACCGATCGGCGCAAAAACGTTGCAGGCTGGGTAATAAAATCATGGGTTCGTAGCGATCGTTTTGAATAGTCGCGAATATTTGTCACAGGTTTTAATAACTGATCATTTGCATCTAAATACACCGCTTCGCCATAGATTGCGTGACGATCGGGGTGCGCTGTAAAGTACTTTTCGACTGATTCCAATGCATGATCTAAATAAACATCATCTGCATTTAGCCAAGCAAAAACATCACCCGTCCCGAGCTTCCAACCTGAATTAATGGCATCCGCTTGCCCCCGATCGGACGATCGAATGATGTGAACCATTGGATGATGTTCGTATTTTTTCAAAACCTCGATTGTGCTATCAGTTGAACAGTTATCTAAGATAAAGTATTCAATCTCAACTCGTGAAGAAACCTGATTTAAAACGCTTTGAATGGTTCGTTCTAAATAGAGACCTTGTTGATAGGACGGGGTGACGATCGTAAACTTCATGGGACTATTTTAGAACGGTGGACTCGGAGAAATCATGGGCAACACAGCGGGATCTACTTTTGGCTGCGGCAGTAGTGCTTCAGAGGGCGGCGGCGTGGGAGGTTTGATAACCGCTGTACGAGGTAGATCGATACGGAACGCTGAACCCTTACCCAGTTGACTCGTTACCGTAATATGGCCACCCATCATTTGTACCAGCCATTTCGTAATCGCAAGCCCTAATCCCGTCCCTGCATGACGGCGCGTCATCGACTGATCAATCTGCCGAAACTCTTCAAAAATATAGGGAATATTTTCCGGTTCAATGCCAATCCCCGTATCTCGTACAATCACCGTAATCCGATCGTCTCCCACTTGCTTTGCCTCAACCACCACACTGCCTTGGTCGGTAAATTTTAAGGCATTAGAGAGCAGGTTGACGAGGACCTGACGTAAGCGAGTTCGATCGTTGACAATGATGTCATCCGTTAACTGTGAGTTAATCACCAGTTGAATTTGTTTCTGTTCCGAAAGCGATCGAAGCTCAGCCGTTGTGACATTTAATAACGCCAATAAACTGATTTTCTCTAACTTGAGATCCAGTCGTCCTGCTTCAATTTTTGATAGGTCTAAAATATCATTAATTAGAGCGAGAAGATTTTTACCATTGTTGAAAATTCGCCCCACCATATCAAGCTGAGAATCGTTTAATTTCTGGCGCTGTAGGAGTTGAGAAAATCCAATAATGGCATTCATCGGCGTCCGCAATTCATGGGACATCGTAGCCAAGAAATGAGACTTGAGCTGGGCCGCTTCGCGAAGTTTTAAGTTTTGGATTTGAATTTGTTGGCGCTGACTTTCTAGTTCTTGGTTTTGCTGTGACAGAAGGGTATTTTGAAAAGCCAGTCGTTCTTCCCGTTCTTCCAGTGCATTAATCAACTTGGCATTGTCAATCGCGATCGCCGCCTGCTCACTAAACGCCAACAGCAACCGCATATCCTCCTCATCAAACGCCGAGGCATCCTCCCAGTTCCCCAGTGCCAACACCCCAATTCGCCCCGCCTGGGGGGACTCGATCGCCACCACACACATGGCCGCTGGGAAATTGGGGAGATCCGACGCCAATTCATCCCCTCGCCGCAACACCGCCGACTTGCCCGTGACAAAAACTTGGCCGATCGCCCCATGCTCCGGGTCAAAGGTTTGCTCAATATTGAAATCCGATCGTGTTAAGCCCAAGGTCGCCACTAATTCTAGGGATTTAGTCGGGGTGGCGGAGAGCGATCGGATGGATTCATTGGGATTGTGCAGGGCGATCGCCCCAAATTCTCCATCCGGGATGGCCGCACAGACCGCATCGATCATCGCCTGAAACAATCCCGGCAAATTCGTTAGCCGTTGGTTTAGCAAATTGGTCAAGCGCTGAAGCGTGTGAAGCTGCTGCTGGTTACGCCCGAGATTCATCACCACGCGATTGCGAATTTTCTCAGCATCCTGCACCGCTTGATTGAGGCGACCATTATCCTCTAGCACCTGCTCAATTTGCAGGGTCATCGATCGACTCCCATGCAGCGCCCTTGTCAATCGCACGGCACTCCAGACTTTTTGACAGAGCAGATCGGGCGTCATCTCATCTTGGGCGAGAGATTCTCCGGCTCCACTTTCGATCCATTCCCAGGCTTGTCGATGGTTGGACTCCGCCATCACCATTACGACGGCTGGGGCTTTCGCCTGATCTCGCAGTGCTTCTAACAGCGACAGACTGTTGCCATCTGTCAACATCTCTAATATAAGGACAGCATCAAAACGATCGGTTTCGAGGGTGGCGATCGCGAGGGTCCGGCTTTCTACTTCAACGGCAGGATAATTCATCCCTGCCAAATCCCAAAACTGGCAAATCAGGGCACGATCGACAGCACTGCCCCCCGCAACGAGGAGTTTGAGATCAAACTTCATTATTTTTAGACAAGGTTTTTAATTATTTTAGAGTCGCAGCTAGTTTACCCTCTATAACGGGTGAAACTCTCACTTAATCTAGGTTAGACGAATCTTTAGAACCTAGATAATAAACCTATTTTAGCCTCTTCTCTCAGCCACAAAAAAGAGGTTCTAACTTTTGACAGATGTTCGATTCCCCTTAAAATATGCAAGTCTCGGGGTAGCTGAGTAGAAGATTTGCGACGGTATTTTGGGATTTGTCATCCGTAGGTTCTTGGAAATTAACTGAGGAATGCAGACCCAACCGATCGGAGCCTCTGAAGCTCGGCATCAGGGTGTAACTATAATCTATTAACCAAAGAATTAATCATGAGCCGAGGTATCTAATTCAATCAACCCTATTACTCTTTTGAGTCTCTCAGTGAAGCTGCAGTTAAAGATCTTGCAAAGTAGGCGGATTTGAAAATTGCTCTGATGAAGTGTGCTGTCAAACGGGATACAGTTTAGACCTTTCGTTCTAGGTTGTTGCCCCTGTCAGTTAATTTTTTCATGTTTCCTTGAGAAACTGTGTGTAATGTCTCTTAGTTGTTGGAAAATGACGACTTATGGTGATTCATACAGCGGATAATGGGGCAGTCTTGGATTAACGATTCCTTGCATAAAATTTGGGTGGAAGTGACCTCCGATGAATGATATTAGAATTGCTCTGATCGAAGACCATGACTTAACACGGGTGGGGATGCGGACTGCACTCCAACAAAAGCCCGGGTTTCGGGTTGTGGGGGAAGCGGCTAACGGAACGGATGGCCTGCGGTTAATCACGACGGCTAGACCGGATGTGGCGATCGTGGACATTGGGTTGCCGGATATGGACGGCATTGAGTTGACCAAGCGATTCAAGCAAGCTCAGGCAGAGGCGGGGTATGAGACGAAGGTCCTCATCCTGACGCTGCAAGATTCTGAAGAGGTGGTGATGGCGGCCTTTGCGGCAGGTGCTGACTCCTATTGCATGAAAGATGTGAGCTTAGACCAATTGGTGGAGGCGCTGAAAGTCACCCGTGAAGGGAACGCTTGGATTGATCCCGCGATCGCCCGCATCGTTCTCCGTCAATCTCAAAAACCCGCCAAAGCGCCTGGTATTGGGAGTCTGGCCCATGAAGATGACATTCAGTCCTATCCCTTGACTGAGCGGGAACTGGAAGTGTTACGCCTGATCGTCGATGGACACAGCAATGCTTCTATTGCGGACAAGCTGTTCATCACCGTTGGGACTGTCAAGACTCACGTGCGGAATATTTTGAATAAGCTCTGCGCGGACGATCGGACCCAAGCTGCGGTGAGAGCGCTGCGCACAGGACTCGTTTGTTAGAGGTTTTATCACAAGCCTTGTTAGAGATTTGGTTAGCGCTGTCTAGCGATGCCCCCTAACTTCAACCCAAAACATCTTGCCTCTCCCGGTCGATCGGTCTCAGAGTTCAGGCTTCAAGCCCAGACATCTGCGCTATCGATGATAGGGAGAGGTTTTTTGTATTTCTTCGATCTGCCATGCAGAATGTTTAAAGCAGGATGTTTAAATAAGTACAGCCTTTTTGTCCTGATTCGATGCCTGATATCGCGCCTGTCACGAAAAATGAACTCTCTCAACGGCGTCGGCAGTTGCGAAAAAATCGACGCAATCGCCTGCTCCAGACCTCCTGGCGATCGGTTGCGGTACTCGCCTTGGCCGCAGGAACCGTGTGGGTTGTGATTCAGCCCAACTGGGTCATTCGTCGTGCAGAACAGGTCAAGATCGAAGGCAACCGTTTTCTGGCGACCCAAAGCATTCGATCGCTTCTCCCGATCCAATACCCTCAGTCTTTACTACGGATCCAGTCCTCGCAAATTTCGGAGGCCCTGACGACCAAAGCGCCCATTGCGGAGGCGATCGTCGAGCGTCATCTCTTTCCCCCTGGACTTGTGATCAAAGTTCGAGAACGGGAACCCGTTGCCCAGGCGATCTATGGCAGCGGCGGTAAGCCCAGCAACGCCACGCTGTTAAAAGATCCTAAAGAGATTAAGCCCACTGAAGCTAAACCCAAAGACGTAAAACCCGGTGACGCAAAATCCAGTGAAAAGCCTGATGGTAAGGGGGGTGTGGAGAATGCGCCGCCCGATGCGTTCCTCGATGAGAATGGAATGCTGCTGCCCCTCGATAGCTACTCCGAACTGAACCAGGGCATCCGCTTGCCCGACCTAAAAGTGATTGGGAATCCTGACACCTACCGCAATCAGTGGAGCGCCTTTTATCCGATCGTCCGTCGCAGTCCGATGAAGATTCAACTGGTTGACTGGCAAAATCCGGCTAATTTGAGACTCAAGACCGAAATTGGCTGGGTTCATCTCGGAAGCTTAGGTCGAAATTTTGCACTTCAGGTTCGATCGCTGGACAAAATGCGTCAACTTCCCAAACGCCTTCCTCCGGACCAGATCGATTTCTTAGATTTGCGAAATCCCAACAATCCCACCATCCAGCTTAAAAATGGCAAGACCAGTCAGCCAAAACCCTCTGACGAAGCCAGTTCCACACCCTAAGGTCTGAAGTAAATGGATGGACTTGAGCTGATCCCCTGGAGGCTTTTGATAGTTTTTTTTCAGATTCAGTTGACAGGATTCAGTTTTGCTCACAGGATTTAGTACAATTGATTGTCAATTCTGTCTCAAGGTTAATCTCAGGGATTCATCACAAATCCTGGGGATTATTGCCTGAGGAAATTGAAAGACCACAAATTTGCAATTTTATGACAAGTTTGTTCTGCTGTAATACGCAGGTCCATGACCCTTCTCGTCCGGAATTCCAATGACGCCTAGCACTGAACCCCAACCGCTGATGCTCGATCGCTTGTACCCCCCACAAGCGGAACCGGAATCTGCTCAGTTAAATTCTGGGGCAGCAGCCTCTGCTGTTCAGTCGGTCAATGGGATGGCGTCAGATAATGTGTATGCCTTTGGTAATGCTCATGCGGCGAATGAGGGAGGCTCCCCCAGCCAGCCGAAGGTTGGAGAAAATACAAAGAGTGGTGACATTGTGCCGAGTAGCGTTGCGAAAATTAAAGTCATTGGTGTAGGCGGAAGCGGCGGCAATGCAGTCAATCGAATGGTGGAGTCCGACGTCAACGGCGTGGAGTTTTGGTCCATTAACACGGACTCCCAAGCTCTCACTCAGTCTGCGGCCCAAAAGCGGCTCCAAATCGGTCAAAAGTTGACCCGAGGACTGGGGGCTGGTGGAAATCCTGCGATCGGCCAAAAGGCGGCTGAAGAGTCTCGCGAAGAGATTGCAGCGGCTCTAGAAGGCGCAGATTTGGTCTTTATTACCGCAGGCATGGGCGGTGGTACGGGAACAGGAGCGGCTCCGATCGTGGCTGAGATTGCCAAGGAGCTAGGTGCGCTCACGGTGGGCGTTGTGACTCGTCCATTTACCTTTGAAGGGCGTCGTCGGACGAACCAGGCTGATGAGGGTTTAAGCGCACTTCAGGGCCGTGTGGACACGTTGATTGTGATCCCGAATGACAAGCTGCTCTCAGTCATCTCAGAAAGCACTCCGGTTCAGGAAGCCTTCCGCACCGCTGATGATGTGTTGCGTCAAGGGGTTCAGGGGATCTCGGACATTATTATTATTCCGGGATTGGTTAACGTTGACTTTGCGGATGTTCGCGCGGTGATGGCGGATGCGGGTTCAGCTTTGATGGGCATCGGGATTGGGTCTGGGAAGTCTCGTGCGAGAGAAGCGGCGATGGCGGCGATCTCTTCGCCATTGCTGGAGGCTTCGATCGATGGCGCTCGGGGGGTGGTGTTCAACATTACGGGTGGCTCTGATCTAACACTTCGGGAAGTCAGCGAAGCCGCAGATATTATCTATGAAGTCGTGGATCCAAACGCGAATATCATTTTTGGTGCTGTTCTGGATGAGAAGCTTCAGGGCGAAATTCGGATTACGGTGATTGCGACTGGGTTTACCGCTGAGGTTCAAGCGCAGCAGCAACTGGCAGCACGATCGGGCGGTCTACCCCCACGCAGCTTAGGCAGTACGAGTCAGTCATCGGCAGATGCCGCTCCTGCTCCAACTCCGCTGAGTCCTCGATCGACCCAGCCCAAGACGCCGCCGTTGCCTAATTCCGGTTTGGATATTCCTGAGTTTCTCCAGCGCCGTCGTCCATTGCGTTAGGGTTCCAGATTCTGCGTGGGGTTCGGGCTAGTCCTTACGGACGTAAACTACGACTCCGCTCAGCCCACGAGGATTTTGCGTTGGGTTTTGGGCTAGTCCTTACGGACGTAAACTACGACTCCGCTCAGCCCACGAAGATCTTGAGTCGGATTTTTCGATTTGATTCTGCATAGCCTACGACGATCGAGGGGTGAGCGGAGTCGAACCCCGGCTACTCCACCACCCACGATCGAGGGGTGAGCGGAGTCGAACCCCGGCTATTCACACCAGCATTACCGTCACTCGATCGCCCGCCTCCACGCGAGTCTGGCCGATCGGAATCACCGCTAACGCATTGCTACCTGCCAGATTTACCAGATTTCCCGAACTCCCACTCCCCGCTGCCGGACAGAATTGCAGGTCCTCCGCTGCACCTAGAACCGATCCCCAGAGATAACTCTCCCGCTTACCATCCGACTTCAGCGGTTGATGGGTGGTGGCGGTGACGAACAGCGGCGACCAGGGTGAACTCTGGCCCGATCGTTTCCGCAATGCAGGCAACACAAATCGCCAAAACGTCACCAAGGCCGATACCGGATTGCCAGGTAAGCCAAAATAAAGTTTTTGCTCAGGAAACGTTGCGAAGGTCAGTGGTTTCCCCGGTTTCACAGCGATCGATCGCACCAAAATCTCGCCGCCCAATTCTCCCAACAGCGACTCCACGTAGTCATAGTCGCCTACTGAAACGCCGCCAGAGGAAATCACCACATCGCACTGCTCGATCGCCGCAGCCATTGCGCGTTTCAAACTCTCTCGATCGTCTTTCACCGAACCTAGGGCGATCGCCTCAAATCCCGCTTGCTTCAATAAAGCCAAGAGCGCAATTTGATTTGAATCAACGATTTGACCTGGTTTCAACGGCTGATCCGGCAGCACTAACTCATCTCCTGTGGACAAAATCCCCACGCGCAATCGCCGAAACACAGGCACTTGGAGACATTGCGCCGCTGCCAATACCGCCATTTCTGCCCCCCCGAGCCGTAACCCCGATCGCAGCAACGGTTGACCCGATCGATAAAAACTCCCCTGATGCCGCACAAAATCTCCCTTCTCGGGCGGCACCTTCAGGATTTGAATACTCTGACCATCGGAGGATCGCGCCGTCCATTCTTGCATCACCACCGTATCCGCTCCCTCCGGCATCATGGATCCCGTTAAAATCCGCGCCGCCTGACCCGATCGCACCGCAACAGACGGCACCGCCCCCGCCGGAATCTCCTCCACGATCGTCAACGTCACCCCAGGGTTTACAACATCCTCAAACCGCACCGCATAGCCATCCATCGCCGAATTATCCCAATGGGGAAAATCCAACGCACTCTCGATCGGCATTGCTAAAATCCGACCGATCGCCTCAGATAGCGGTACCCGATCGCTTGCAACACCAACCTGCACTGCCCCTAAAATCAATGCCTCAGCCTGCTCAACAGAAATCATCCCTCAATCCTCCCTCAACAAAATCCTGCATCCCATCATCCCAAACCCGACCCTCAAAAAGAGATCCTGAAATCAAGGTAAAAAATCAATGCGCGAAAAGGGTACTCCTATGAAATAATGATTATTCGTGTTTGAAACAAGTACCTCCCCTTAGAGGTTATAAACCCATGGCAAAAAGTAAAGGCGTAAGAATTGTAATTACGCTCGAATGTACCGAGTGCCGGACCAATCCGGACAAGCGCTCTGCGGGAGTATCGCGCTACACCACCATGAAGAACCGTCGTAACACCACGGCTCGCATGGAGTTGAGCAAGTTCTGCCCCCACTGCAACAAGCACACCGTCCATCGCGAAATCAAATAATCGTCCGGACCGTAGACCGATGGTTTTATAACCACTGTCCTCATGTCTCACAAATTTTGAACGCCGTTGGAAGTTTTGACAGGCTCAAACAAGCCCCAAAAACTCAGAATCTACAAATTCTGTCCAATTCATCGAGTAGGTAAATCATGGCTTATTTTCGTCGTCGTATTTCTCCCATTAAACCGGGCGATCCGATCGATTACAAAGATGTTGAACTGCTTCGCAAGTTCATCACGGAGCGCGGAAAAATTCTGCCCCGGCGGATTACAGGTCTAACCTCACGTCAGCAACGGGATCTCACCACGGCTATTAAGCGTGCCAGAATTCTCGCCCTGCTGCCATTCGTGAACCAAGAAGGCTAGACGATCGATTTAGCGATCGATTGCTTAGCTGTTCGCCCTGAGACTCGCTCTTTTCTAAGCTTTAGAAGGGAGCGAGTCTTTTAAGGGTGTGAGATAGGGATGTATGAGTTAGCTTGGAGCATTGGTCCCCATGGAAAAGGGTACGTTAGTTGAGTTTCGAGTCAGCGGCGATCGACGCTTGGCCGTGATTGACAAGCCAGAAGGCAAAAAGAATTTTATTGCGATCGATGAACGAGGCCATGCCCACACCCTGCATCCTCGTCAAATCGACTATCAAGTCCCCGGCCAAGACTTCAAATCCACCGATATCCCCGGCTTTCTTCAGCGCATTCAAGACTACCTCGATCCCTCCAGCCTCGAAATCGCCTGGGAACTCGTCACCGAAGAAGGCGGCGGCACCACTCCAAAAGAACTTGCACAACTGCTGTTTTCATCCACTGAACCCGAACCCTGCTACGCGGCCCATGTTTTACTCTCAGACGATCGGCTCTACTTTAAGCAAAAGGGCGATCGGTACGAAGCTCGTTCCAGCACCCAAGTCAATGAGCTAAAGCATCAAGCTCAAATGGAGCAACAACGCCAACAGGATTGGCAACAGTTCCTCGAACGACTTAAATCTCACATCGAACAGCGCCGCGAAGATCCCAGCACGCCCGTTCCCACTTGGCAAAGTTCTGAACGACTCCGCATCGAAGCCCTGGAACGCTTTGCTACCTTTGGCGATGAATCCTCTTCAAAACTCAATGCCCTAGAGACCTTGAGTGCGATCGGTGCGACCGAAAGCCCCCAAGGCGCGCTACAGTTATTGGTGGATTTAGGCGTCTGGAGTCCCCATGAGAACCTCTTCATGCGCCGCAGTTACA
>JAAFJU010000342.1 GCA_013298165.1 Synechococcales cyanobacterium bin31.maxbin.ball.101
AAAGCTCCAACGCACCATTTACCACATCGTATCGACGGACAGCGTTCGTTAACGTCATATCGACTCGACGCATTCGTCACCAAGATTCGGAGTCACGAATAGTCATTTTCGTTAGAATCTTGTCAGATTAACAGTCCCAGCACCATGGTGGTTACTAGGGAGAATGCAAAGGCAATATTTAATCATATTATTGATCAAATATTGAGTCGAAACGGATCCGGTGATTTGAAAGCGGCATTATCGAAAGAGGGTTATGAAGATTTGTTTTCTCTCATGTCCATTGATGATGTAACTATTGACGGTTTGACGTATCCTAATCCAGCGGATGCAACGAATTTTTTAGATCTTCGACGAAGTGATAAGGCTATGTTAAGGTTATGGCGAGACTACGTCCTTCACCGCGAGGCAACAAGCGATCCAATCGGTGATAATTGGTTGCAGGTAACGCAAGCCGAGTTTGATGCGTTTCGTATTAGTCCAGCCAATATTGCGCGCCTCGCATCGACGTCGACTCTTAATCCGGCGAATCCAGGATCTATTGGTACATTCGGCGCTTCAAAGTTTTCCAAGGTCGATGTATTTCGGAAAGGAATCAAACGTGATATGTCATTGTTCCCGACGTTGAAAGACGAACGATTCAACGACGCATGGCACCGTTCATTTATTGCTCAAGCTAGAGCGCAAGATGTTGACAAAGTCTTGGATGAATCATACGTCCCCGGTACTCAAGAAGAAAAGGATTTATTCACGGAACAACAGAAGTACATCTACGCGGTACTTGAAGCGAAGGTGTTGACTGATGTCGGCAAGTCCATCGTCCGAGCTCACGAACTTGATTTTGACGGACAAGCGGTATACAACAAGTTGAAAGCGCACCATCTCAAGTCAACGAAGGCAATGATTGACTCTTCAACCATCCTATCTTACATTACTTCGGCGCGACTAGGTAATGGGGAGTGGAAAGGATCAACGGAGGGATTTATTCTTCATTGGCAGGATCAAGTTCGATTGTATGAACGTCAAGTCCCGACTTCCGATCATTTTTCGGACGGTCAAAAACGGATCATGTTGGAAAATGCGGTTCATAGTGTGAGTGAGTTACGTCAAGTTAAGAACAACGCTGATTTGGAAAAGACAAGGACGGGTGTCATCCTTTCATACGATCAGTATTCCAGTCTTCTTCTGTCTGCGGCTGTTGCTCATGACACTCATGCGTCCTCCAGGCGTGCCAAGCATCAAGTATTCACCCATGAGTTCCTCCAGCATGAAAACGATTTGGATTCCTTTGATATTGAGACTCCGATTTCTACCGTTCAAGCATTTGCCTCAATGACCAACCAGAACAAGTCTGCTTCTTACGACCAGAAACCTCGCATGTCAAAAGACCAATGGTATACATTGAGCGAAAAGGAGCGACTACTTTGGGATCAGTTTGACGACCATGCGAAAGCCATCATTTTAGGTCTTGCTAAACCCACACCTACCGGCAAATTGACACCTACTGGCAAGTCGTTGTTCAAAAGTGGCGGAACACATGCATCATCTGGGCGCAAGGTCAATCTACATGAGATATCGGCTTATGACTTCCTTCAGTCAAACATGCATGAATTCATGACCGGTAATCCTACTGACGATCCCAATTCCGATGATCACCTTCAAGTTGAACCTGAACCTTCCGGTACAGACATTGATGATTCCAATGACGCGATTCTTATCAACGCGGCCAAGTCAAATAAGTCAAAGCTTTCGCCGGGTGATATCCAACGTGTCATATCTAAGTCGTCTACAAGGTCCATCAACATGGCTCGGATTGTATACAATACCTCCGCTTCCAAGGTTTCCGGAGCGCAAACTATGTCATTGGTTGATCGAGGTGCTAACGGTGGTCTTGCTGGCGATGATGTTCGCGTAATCTTCAAAACCAATCGATGCGTTGATATTCGCGGTATTGATAATCATCAGGTCAATGGTATTGATATCGGTACTGTCGGCGGCATTGTTGAAACGCATAAAGGTCCCGTCGTCGCTATTATGCATCAGTACGCTTTGCTCGGTAAGGGTCCGTCTATTCATTCGCCTTGTCAGATGGAACATTTTAAGAACCAAGTCGATGACAAGTCCAAACGTGTTGGCGGTAAACAAGCTATCATTACCTTGGATGGTTATGCAATTCCGCTTCATATCAAGGATG
>JAAFJU010000181.1 GCA_013298165.1 Synechococcales cyanobacterium bin31.maxbin.ball.101
ATCTATTTGCCAAGGTGCGTTCGATTGTCAATACGGGCAAGCGACAGGGTCTTTCGGCATTTCAATCTATTTCTCGTGCTTTAGACCCTGCTCAATCCCTATTCTCACTGAGTTGAGCAATTACCATTTAAATAGACCTCGCCAAACCCATTGAGGATTGCGTCAAGATACTGCTGGGCAAAAATCGCGAAGGAAGGGCGGGCCATGGCTGAGCGCAATGAACGACAGATTTAATCATGCCACAGTCGATCGATCGCTACAAATTCCCTTCAAAAACCAAATTAATCAGGGTTTGATGACGATCGGTGCAATGCTTTGGTAGTCTGCATTACCAAACGATCGGTATTAGCCAAAACATCTATCTAAGGGTTAATAGTCGGGAGCGATCGGGGCTTTTATTGTGAGCGCAAAGAGTTCCTGCCTTCTCAGTATTTACGTCTTCGCGTTCCCTGAACTTAAATTACAACTCATGATGACAGGCTCTTCTTCGGTGGCTCATTTTTTCGCCATGACGATCGGATTTTTCGCGCTTCCCACCGTTCTCATTTCATCTCCTGTCCTCGCCCAGCCCTTTGGCCAACCGCGCAATCAACCCCACACCAACGCCAATCCCGAAACTCAGATCACCTGGCAAATCCTCACCGCCATGCCACAGCAGATCAAGCGCAATCTACCGAGCAATGTGGGAAGTCTTCGCAGTGCTTGCGACCAGTGGGGCGGCGTTAAGTTGACCGCTGGCAAAAATATTGATGGCACTGTGCTTTGTGCGCAAGATCAACAAAGTAACGTCAACGCTTCGGACTATCGGAGCTTTGGGACGGACTATGTGGTGGCGGCGGTGTTGGTGAGTTTGCATAGTGCGATCGAGGTGGATTCGAGTCGGCGATCGCAGCTTCTTCGGGAGTTTAGTAAGCCTGAGGTGGTTCGTAAGTTGGTGAAGCAAGGGATTCGACAGTCCATGCGGGTCGGGTTTCCCCTGGTGAAAAGTTCTGAAGAACTGCTGGTGAGCGATGCGACTCGTGAAATCCTAACGGTCCTCAAGGATCCCAATTGGACCAGCAATCTCTATGGCAATGTCGCCCAGTACGAGGCCCTGAGCCAAAACTTCTGTCAACAGAAAGGGATGACCATTGGACAATCGCGATCGGTTGCTCCTGAACTCAAGGGTTATCAACGCTATGCGACCTGTTGGATGGAGTCGGGATTGCCGAGTCAGATGATTCGAGATCTTCGCATTTCTAGACATTTGCGTAATCCTAAACCTGTTAAATCGAAGCCCGTGACGATCGATCGCGGATCGTAATCCGATCGGCCCCCCAGCCCCCAATTCTGGGGGAGCCGGAGTTAGTAGGAGTTTCATGTCCCCCCAGAATTGGGGGTTAGGGGGCCTAATGGTGTGGCGATCGACCAGATACTATAAAATAGCCAGGACTTGCAATGAATGGCAGATGCAATGCAGATTTCTGGGCAAATTTCTGGGCAAATCTCTGAACGATCGCTCCTGTTTCTCGTGCCGGGAACAACGGGACAGTTTTCCTGTGGGGGATTGTTTGCAGAGTTAAAGGCGATGAAACTTGCGCAACAGGTGGCACAGGCGGAAGTTGTTACCTATCGGCAACGGGAAGCGAATACCTTGTTTTTACCGGATCTGTTGCGGGAGGGAATGCGGCGCGAACGGATCTTTGTGGTGAGTTGGGGGTTTGATGTGCCGAAGTTGTTGCGGCAGTTGAAGGGGCATCATGTAATTTACCATGCCCATAGTGCGGGCTATGGTTTTCGGATTCCGCCGACGGTGCCGATCGTCACCGTCAGTCGCAATACTATGGGCTATTGGGGGCAGTATGCACCTCATTCTCCGATTTACTATTTGCCGAATCAGATCTCCGATGAGTTTTCAAATCAACATTTAGCCCGAGATATTGATGTCTTAGTGCAATCTCGGAAGTCTTCTGAGTATCTGCTCCGATCGCTAATCCCGGCTCTGCAAAAGGAATGCAATGTTAAAGTGCTGTCCGGGTTTGTGCCGGACTTGGGTGAGTTGTTTAACCGATCGCGCGTTTACCTCTACGACTCCGCCGAATATTGGGCACAGCAGCGTGTGAGTGAGGGTTTTGGGCTGCCGCCGATGGAGGCGATGGCATCGGGCTGTCATGTGTTTTCCAGTGTGAATCATGCGCTGTCGGACTATTTAGATCCGGGGTTTAATGCGCACAAGATTGCAAGTTACAGCACTGATTATGATGTCCAATGCATTCTAGAAATTATTAAATCTGCAACGCCATTTGAATTGCCAGGGCAGTTTTTAACGGAATACCGATCGGAGTCTATTGTTCAACGTTGGTCGGTGATTTTGCAAGAATTGAATTCATTTTTTAACTATGCAGAAAACAATGCTTCTGATCTTCCTGAAATGACAGAGTTTAGATTGAATCAGTTACGTCTGCGATCGTTTTTGAAAAAACTAAAACGTAAATTTTCCTAGACATTCCAGACACCCGTTGCAGAGGTTTTCCGTACATAGTCAGAGAAGTCCCGTGGCAGTTGTCCGATCGCCCGTTCTACCCCATCAGACGGAGCTGCATTCCGTCCATCTAGTACAGTAGCGAACAAATACAACAGTAATTTGATATCGTCATTCGGCACGCCATAACGCACCAGTTTCAATAGATAGTCCTCGGCTGAAATTGAACTGAACTGAATCTCTCGTCCCGTCGCTTGGGCAATTTCGCCGATCGCCTCAGCAAAGGTGAATGCTTTTGAACCTGTGATCTCATAGATTTGGTGCGAGTGAACCGGATCGCTCAATGCGGCAAATGCAACATCTGCAATATCATCCACATCGATAAAGGGTTCAGGAACTGATTCCACAGGTAAAGCAACTTGACCCGCCAAAATAGAATCAAGCAAGAAACTCTCACTGAAGTTTTGGTAGAACCAGCTCGATCGCAAAATCGTCCAATCCACTCCGGTTGCCTGAAGACACTGTTCCACTTGCTGCGCTCCCACTTCCCCCCGAACCGAAAGCAAGACTAGCTTCTTAACACCACCCTCGATCGCCTGAGCGAAGAATGCGTCCAAGGTTTCAAGCGCCCATGGAACTGACAAGTCCGGTTGATAGGCAATATAAGCCGCCGTCACACCGTCCAATACTGGTGCCCAAGTTTCTCGTCTCTCCCAATCAAAGGGTTGTTCTGCGGAGCGCGATCCAATTCGCACCCTTCGATTGGCATGGACAAGCCGATCGACCACCCTTCGACCCGTCTTACCCGTACCACCAGTCACGAGAGTAAGGCCCTGGCTCCAATGTTCGTCAGTCATAGGTTCGTCAGTCATAGGTTCACTAGTCATAGTTTTATCTCCATTTACCAATCAGAAGGCAGGGTCGATCGCGCATCATTCCGATCGATCGACGACTCATTCAGCTTAGAAAAATAACCCTAGATGGGCTGTCATATTCTTGTGAAACTAACAAGATCTTGTGGGCAATTTCCAAAAGATTAGAGACAATACCAAAATGAAGTCCTCACTTACAATGCGCCTGAAATACCTTTGGGGTGAAATCATGAAACCGACGAACCAAATCACGACCTGCGGCAGTCAGCCCCTTCTTTCGAGTCAAACTCGAAGCTGGGAAAATATATTGGTCGAGGAATTCCACCATCCTCCAGGAGAAGGAACACTGTTCTACCCCACGGATCACCTCTTGTGTTTATCCCTTGCATCTCGTCCCGTTCGTTTATTACATACTCATGGAAACAAGTCCTATGAGGGACTGTACGGGAAGGGAGATTTTTCGATCGCACCTGCGGCTACGCGCAGTTTTGCACGGTGGGACCAGGACGATCGGTTTTTACAAGTTCGCCTAGATGCCCAGTTTATTGGACAGGTTGCTACAGATGTCCTAGCCCTGAATTCCGATCGGCTTGAAGTCATTCCCACATTTCACACCCAAAATCGCCACCTTGAGTCAATCGTTTTGATGTTGCACGCCGAGCTTAAATCGAATCACTCCAGCAATCAACTCTACATTGAATCTCTGACCCATGTGTTGGCGGTCCAATTGATTCAACAGTTTACCCATACCTCATCATCTCATTTACCCGTTTACCGAGGTGGACTGCCGCAGCGTCAGTTATCAATGGTTTTAGACTACATCAACGAGCATTTGGGAGAAGACATTAAACTGGCTGATTTAGCTGGATTGCTGAGCATGAGTCCTTTTCACTTTAGCCATTTATTTAAACAGTCGATCGGTATGGCTCCCTACCAGTATTTACTCCAGCAACGGATAGAGAGAGCTAAACGATTACTAAAACAAACAAATGATTCGATTATGGACATTGCATTTGCCTGTGGGTTTAGCAGTCATAGCCATCTGAGCAAGCAGTTTCGTCAAACGACAGGCATCACACCCAAACGCTATCGGACACACATTTGAGAAATAGTGGGAAATAGTTGAGCCAGTTAAAGCTCTGATAAATGATCCGATAGATAGTCAGCCGTCGCTTCTACTAGGGCGATCGTGCTTTCATAGTCCATTCGTGTCGGCCCCAAAATACTCACGCTTCCCAAGGGCACTGAACCGCGAGTATAGTTCGACGAAATCAGGGTGCAGGCTCTGATGGGTTCCAAGGGATTTTCAGATCCAATGCGAACTGTGACGCGGCGTTGTTCTTTGGATAGCAAATCTTCGCTATCGGAGGACAGATCAAAAATTAATGGCATTAATTGCTGCTGCTCTTCTTCTAGCAAATGCAAAATCATTTTCAACTGCGCTAATTCACCAAACTCTGGCTGCCGCAATACGTCTGCCACACCGCTCATCATGATTTGGGTTGGGTTTTGGAGGGGCTTCGATCGGCGATCGAGTTCTTGCAGCATGGACTGCACCATTCGACCGTAGGATTCAAATTCTGCGCCTAATTCACCCCAATCCAGATTTTGTAACTCCGATAGCGATCGGCCCTGCAATTGTGCGTTCAGGAAGTTCGACACCATCTTCAATTCCCGTTCTAACAAATCCAAATCTAAATCCTCTGAACCTGTTAACGGCACCATGACGGATTCTGTTTCGTAGGTGTCCATCACGACGATCATCATGAGGCGCGTGTCATCGACTCGCACTAACTGCACATGCTTCAATTCGGTGCTGCGATTTAGGGGCAGGGTGATTAGCGTGATATATCCACTCAAGGTTGCTAAAATCTGCGCGGCTCCCTTAAAGACCGCTTCCATGCTCCAGTTTCGACCCTGCAAGCGATCGGTGAGGATTTGGTCTACGGATTGGGGGAGTCGGATGGGCTGGAGGAGGCGATCGACGTAGATGCGATAGCCCGAGTCGGAGGGAATGCGGCCCGCTGAGACGTGGGGCTGATACAGCAATCCGGCCTTTTCTAACATTCCCATGGCATTACGCACGGTGGCGGAACTTGCCCGCAACCCATATTCCTTCACCAACACTTCAGAACCGACGGGTTCGGCGGTGGCGACATAATGACGAACGGTGGCCCACAGAACTTGCTGCTGGCGCGCATTAAGGGAAAAAGGGGTGGGCATTAGGAGGTTAAGGTTTTGCTAAAATCGATTTTTTCCTTAAGATAGCAGATCTTAACCTTAATTGAGGGAAGACGGCGACTCCTGGCGCGAATTCGTCCGTCACCGTTTGGATTATTCCTGAATGGTGTCATTGAATACCCATCCGCTTCGACCATCGGGAAGAATGATCTCCTGCCAAGCGCCGGAGGATTCGCCGAGTGTGACCGGGGTGCCATTGGGGATAAAGTCAATATCACTGGCGGCGTCATCGGGATCCGATCGCAGCCGTGCGCCCCCAAAGGAGCTGGACCCAATGGTCGATCGTTCGCCATTTGGGACGTCATTGGGGATGACTTCTGCGATCGGGGCTGGTGAGGACATAGGGGCAGGGGCGATCGGCTGTTTGGGCTTGGGTTTAGGGGTGGATGGTGGGCTGGGTTGGGTGAGTTGAGGGTCGGGCGTTTTAGAAGGCTTGGATGAGGGAGGTTGATTCGGGGTTGAAACAGGGGTTGAAACAGGTGACTGTGGAACTTGAGTTCTGTGGGTTGAATGAAGTCCGATCGTTGTCGCTCCCAAGCCGATCGCCGCTATACCAATCACCGCTAAGCCGATCGGTTTCCAGGGACCGATCCAATGGGCTGGGAGAATTGGTGTGGATCTTTGTAAGACCTGTTGAATGACGCTCTGTTTTTCGGGCGATGGAAAGACTGGAATCCCTGGGATGTCGGGTGGAAGGTAAGCGGTATTGTTAATGGTGTTCAGGGTTTCAAAAAAATTAAAACTCCGATCGTACTGGGGTTGAGGTTCGTCAACGATCAAGGGTTGAGCCACGGGGAGTTTGAGCATTAAATCGGCATAGACACCCATTAATGATTTCAATTCACTCGATCGGGCGACTCGAAAATCAAACCAATGATCTGAGCAATCATCTTGCAATTGATAGAGATGAAAGGTTTCTCTGATGGTTTTGGCAGCGAGGGCATGATCTTGAACTTCAATCCAGCCCACTAATCGTAGCGCTGTTGGATTTTCTTCGGTTTGGGCGAGCTTTTTTAGGCGATCGACGAGTTGTCCCGCAGGTGCGCTGCCCAGACGATAAAGCGTTTTTCCAGAACGCCGAACACAGTAAACGTAACCCGATCTAGAAAGAAGCTGATCGTGCATGGAAGGTTTGGAATGAGGGGTGTCGGTAGGTGTCCTGGAAATCTAGATTACGTGGATCGGAAACCTCTGTCTATAGGGAGAGACCCTATATTTATTTCGCGAGGATTTAGTTGTAATTGAGCGCGATCGGGCGATTGTTATGTTGTCACCATTTTCACGATCGGCTCACACTAGCGTTTCTTCGATCGTGCCTTCTGCGGAGAGGACGATCGATCGGATTTGGTCGAGCATTTCGGGGGAGGCGGTTTTCCAGAGCCTGCGTTGGTGGGCTTCGAGGAGGCGTTCGGCGATGTCGCGGGCGGCCCAGATGTTGCTTTTTTTGAGGAAGGCTTGGACGGTTTCATCGAGGAGGTAGGCTTCGGTGATTCCGGCGTACATGTGGTCTGGGACTGCGCCTGTGGTGGCACTGTAGCCGAAGAGGAAGTCTACGGTTGCGGAGAGTTCAAAGGCTCCTTTGTAGCCGTGGCGCATGACGCCGTTGATCCATTTGGGGTTGATGACGCGCGATCGGTAGACTTTTGAGAGTTCTTCGGTGAGCGATCGGACTTTGGGGTTTGCGGGGTTTGAGTTATCGCCGAAGTAGGTGGTGGGGCTTTGGTCTGAGAGGCTTTTGATCGCAGCGACCATGCCGCCTTGGAATTGGTAGTAGTCGTCGGAGTCGAGCAGGTCATGTTCTCGGTTGTCCTGGTTTTGGAGGACGACTTGCATGTCTTTGAGGCGTAGTTCGAAGGCTTCGGGGGCGGATTCGCCGGGTCCGTTGCTGGTGTAGGCGTAGCTGCTCCAGTTTAGGTAGGCGCGGGCGAGGTCTTGAGAGGTTTCCCAGTTTTGGGATTCGATTAAGCCTTGGAGTCCTGCGCCGTAGGCTCCGGGTTTTGAGCCGAAGACTCGGTAGCGCGATCGTTCCAGTGCTGCTGCGGGTTCCAGGCCAGTTTCGGTCCAGGCTTGGGCTTCTTGGATGACGCTGGCGGCGATCGGATTGTCTTCAGGGGTTTCGTTTAAGGTGGAAACTAGGACAACGGCTTGGTCAAACAATTCGATTAGGTTTGGGAATGCATCGCGGAAGAATCCGGAAATGCGAAGGGTGACATCAACGCGGGGACGACCGAGGGTCTTGATGGGGAGGATTTCGAAGTCTACGACGCGGCGGGAGGCTCCGTCCCACACAGGTTTGACACCCATGAGGGCAAGGGCTTGGGCGAGGTCGTCGCCGCCTGTGCGCATGGTGGAGGTGCCCCAAATTGAAAGGCCCAAGGTTTTGGGATATTCGCCGTTTTCTTGGGTGTAGCGTTCGACGAGGGTTTCTGCGGCTTTGCGTCCGACGTCCCAGGCGCTTTCGGTGGGGACGGCGCGGATGTCTACGGAGTAGAAGTTGCGACCTGTGGGGAGGACTTCGGGTCGGCCTCGGGTGGGTGCGCCGGAGGGTC
>JAAFJU010000120.1 GCA_013298165.1 Synechococcales cyanobacterium bin31.maxbin.ball.101
TTGGGGCTTGATTCTGGCGACTTCTGTATAAGGCTGCTGTGAGATTGGGTGAGCGGGGAAACCCAAGGATTGTGTTTGTAGTCGTTAATGGAATCTATAGGGCTTATGCCGTACGTAGTGATTCAAGAATTAGGTGTGATAAAGCACTTCAACTAAAGAAAACACGTAGAGTATAGCCTGACATCCTGCATCTTACTGACTCCAACATCGCCTCAACTTATGTCTACGTCAATTCCCCTTCGGCCTCTCATTTACAGCTTCACTCTGACCTTGACCACATCCGGATTTATGGCTTTCATTCCAGCCATTTCGCCTAGCGTCGCTTCGCCTAGTGCGGTTTCTTCCAGAGTGGTTTCCTCCAAAGTGGCAACGATGCCTGTGAATCCTACGCCTAATTACGTCCCCCCCGCCCGCGAAACGCCGCTGCGAACCGAGAGCGCTGGGGTGCGTTTAGGCGAGGAAAAGGGTCCTACTACCGTCACGGAAAATACGATCGCCACGGAGCGCCTGACCGTCTATCGTCCTGCGATCGCCCCCATTCTCGATTGGCTCCAGGCCCTAATCCTGCGAACTCAACAGCAGTCCAGCCAGCGCACCCACAACTAAACCTGCTAAATGCCCCGTCATGCTGACATTAGGATTTAGGGCATCAAAGGCCGTCTGTAATCCCACGATTAAGGCGATCGATCGGAGCCATTGTTTCGCGACCCGATCGCCGTTGCGCCAGCCTTTCCAATAGATCGCCCCCATGACCCCCACCATGCCCATAATCGCCCCAGACGCTCCGATCGCGCTCATGGTCCCAGAACCCACCCACATCGCCAACAAGGCTAAAAGTCCCATTGATCCAATGCCAGAGGCAAAGTAGGCGATCGCAAACTTCAACGTCCCTAGTTTTGATTCTACAAACGCACCCACGACGGCTAAGCCCAACATGTTAAACAGCAAATGAATAATGCTACTGGGATCATGTAAAAACATCGCCGTCAAAGGCTGCCACCAAGCGCCATCAAAGAACTGTTCCGGGACCAACGCACCCCAGTCATAAATCCTGACGATACCGATCGTTAGCCTTGCTGAACTGGAGTTGAGAAGACCGCTTTGGAGTAAGAAGGAGGAGCCATAGATTAGGATGAAGGGCAAGACGAAGATTAAACAATTGATTGCTATGAGTGAATAGGTCAATGGCACTTGCCGTAGTCTGGTGGGATTGCGCGGATTGTATTTTAGATCTTCCTGTTGGGTTTGTTGGAGGCGGTTGAGAATGCTGCGGCTTTCTAGATTGAGGATTTCGTAGCCCCGCAGAGGAGCCTGTTTCGATCGCCATTCCAATGTACTCTGCAATGCGCAACTCGAATACTGCCTCAACTCCTGAAATGCTGGAACGGCAATCTCTGCATTCCCAGCACACCATTGAGCGGTGGCTAGCCAAAAGCGTTGGCTCACTGGAGACTGGTCTTTTAGGCTGGTTCTAAAAAGGATCTGCACATTTTCAACTTGACCTGTAAAGGCAAAGGCATACAGCTTACTTAAAGAGATCAATGCAATGTTGCCAGACTGGCTGGATTGCTGATGGCAATTTTTCACGGCAATCAAGAGTTCATTAAGTTGTCTCGTTTCACCGAGCGATCGCAGATACATTCCCACCGTGCTGTTCTCTTGCATTCGCTGAGCGGCTGTCAGTTCTGTTTCGGCAAAGTTGAGATAGTCATACCATTTTGATTGTAAGGAATGAACGGTGGCGATCGCTAATCGACCATCATAGGTGTCTCGCCGTTGCATTGGTTCTAAGATTGCTAATGCTGATTTCAAATCACCCAATTGTCCGTAGCCTTGGGCTTTCAAGACCTTCGGATAATCCCACCAGCCATCGCCGGGATGCAGAAGGCGCACTAAATTCGCAATGCGATGTGCTTGGTGGTACTTTTCTTGAGCTACGAGTTTCACAATTTGTCTCATGCAGAGAATCGGAAAGCCGATGCCTACGGTCCAGAGTCCTGCCGCGAGCCAAGGTGTCCACTGCGCTTTCATAGACCATCCGATCGCCATCACCATCAAAATTCCCAATGCCACCAAGGACCAACCCAAATTTTTGCGCGATCGTAGGAGAATGGCGATACAGGAAATGGCCACAATCTGAAGGATGACGATTTCGATATTCATAGAACGTTAATCCAGTGCGGTGGCCAGGGTGAGGGCGATCGCTTGCCCAATGGCAAGGCGCTGTTCTTCATCGTACCCCCAGCGATCGAGAAAGTCCTGATAATCAGTGGATTGATTTTGTAATGTGGCCTGCAGGGATTTTAAAAGCTGCGTGATTTCGGGGCAGTTGAGTTGTTGAACGAGATGAATCGATCGCTGTTGCGTTAATTGGGAACTGGCGGCGAGATCGGCGTTGCCATTGCGCTGATGGGTGAGCTGCATGGCGGTAGGCATGGCGATGTTTTTGACCATGAGGTCGGCGATCGCGTCTGGGTTCGATCGTAAGCCCTTGAGGACGGCTGTGGTCGGCTCATCTGCTAGCTTTGATTCTCCTGTCAAAAAGGTGACGAAAAAGCCTCTGGCACCATTCATGGTTTGGATCAAGCTTTCGATCGCGGATTCTAAGAGGTCTTCCGAGGGATTGGAGTCGAGGAGTTCTTGGGTGAGTCCGATCGCCTGTTCGAAGCTGAGATTGGGTGGGACTGTAAACTGTAGATTCATCGATCGCAATACCAATGCAGCTCCTTTATTGTACCGCTCTCAGCCCAAACATTGAAACCAGAATGCGACGTGGAGTCGATCGTTGCTCCAAGACTGATGGGGGCGGGACGATCGCGGTACAATAGACCCATTACTCATTTTGCGGCGGGGCAAAGAATTGTTATGACGGTTTTACCGGACGATCGGGATGAGGTTAGTGATTTAATCAGTGCTTCGACGAGCAGCCTTGCGTTTTGGGATAATACGATCGATGACGAGGTCTGGAATAATGCTCTTAGTGAAGATGAACTTGTTCCGATTTCGGTTCCCTTTGCTAAAAATCAGTTGTCCGATTCCTTTGGAATTTTTAAAGATGATCCTTATTTTGCAGAAATCCTACAGGAAATGCGGGAAGAACGCGAACTAGACGATGATAATCCTGCCTATACTTAAGCTGCTAATTTGGTTAATTCAATAACGATCGTGACTTGAAATCAATGTGATTTTATGTTGATTCTTGGATTTGGAGAATTGGGCGATCGGGATTTAACGGTCTTGAGCAGCGGCTCCAAACCACGTTATTCTTACTATAAATTGATTTCACGAGTCCGTCTGCATCAAGTTTGTTAGGTGAGCGGCTAATCGCGAGTGTCATAAATCGCTCCCATCGGTGTTATCAGCAAGATCCTGTTTTAGTTTATTCATCATATTAGATGCCTGTCTAATCTTGCTTTCCCTCTCCTTCTGGACAATCAACTCATCAAGAATCAATTCAATGCCTGTTAGAGTTATGGGAAAAGCATCAAGACATTCTTGCTCTGTCAGCTCATGAATGCCCTTACTCAAAATGCCATAGAGAGACTTGTTTTCAACTAGAAATTTTGGAAGTTTACTCCTAAGCAATACAATTTTCTCACTCATCCTTGCCCGAAGATATATCTCCTCTTGCCAGTCCGGATCTTCAGAAATTTGTTTATGGGCTTCATCAATAAGGAACTCAAAGATTCGCCGCAAATAAACAAATGAACCAATTCCTACTCCATGTGCTGCAAGTCCCACAGCTTTACTCAATTCATTAAATTGCGGCCTTGATAATACTGCCCTATATTTTGAGATTGATGGCTGTGCTAAATCAGCCAATGATGGATATTGGCCAATCTTAGTGAGGGTTTTATCGCCAATTCTGAAGGTGAAACATAGAGAATGTTGATTGTTACGTGTGCATAGAAATTTATGCGTAAAGACTTTTCGAGTATCTACAATACCTACCTCTGAAGACCATGACTTATTCGCAGCATGAAAGACACTTTCCTTCCCACATTCAGGACAATATGAATCTAGCTGACCTCTATACCAGTAAATTTCTGCTAGATCAGGATTGTGAGAATCATCAAGATTTATTATTTCGTAAGGTGGAATAGAAAGGCATAAACTCATCATTGATGGTAGAGGCTTAACCGAAATTGGATGGTCTGTTTGTGTTTCATTTGTCATTGAGAAGCTTACCAAGAATACTAGAAGTAGCCAAAAATAGAAGTTTACTTTAGCAAAGCGAGAAGGAAGGAATTCACCTAACTATTATGATTGGACAAATTAGAATCTGTCTAACATCACAAAATAGGATCTTACGTGGAAATATTTCTGCCTAACACATCCAGTTAGGGTACTAGTTTGACAATCTGTCCGCCTAACATCCTACTATTTTGGGATATTAGGCGAACTCGCTTCAGTATAAAGACTCTATCGACCGAGTCTATCTACCTTCACAAACTTTTAAGCTAGTTACACCTCATTAGTACTCAAGCCGCTAAAGTCACAGCACAGCCTCGCACAATGATGCCGCCTGTGGGGGGGATTTCGACGGTTAATTGGCTTGGCCGATCGATCGCTGCACCTTGGTACAACAAAAGCGTCGCGGGAGGGTCAACGGCTCCGATCGATCGTAAATAGCCGCCCAATGCCGCCGCCGCAGAACCTGTTGCAGGATCTTCAATGACACCACCTACTGGAAAGGGATTGCGACAATGAAAGCAGGTTTCGGTTTCGCGCCAGATGAGTTGTAGGGTGGTTAATTCCTGTGAGATCATGAATGCTTTGAGCCGATCGAAATCATAGTTTAAATTGGCCAACCGATCGGACGTTTTGACCGCTAATACCAAATGCCATGACCCCGCATAGGCAAAGCTCGGTGGAATGCTTAAGTCTAATTCATCCCATTGCCAATCCAATGCCGCTAAGGCTTCGGTCAGTAGGGGTTTGTCAATGGGTTTTTGGTTGGGTTCGACGGAGGTGAGGGCGGCTTGCCAATGGCCTGTGGGTAATTGCTGGACTTCTACAGGAACGATGCCAACCGTGGTCGATAGTTGGTAGGTTCCAGCGCCTTGGGTTTGGCCAAGGAGGACGCCTGTGGCGATCGTGGCATGACCACAGAAGGGAACTTCGCCTTCAGGACTGAAGTATCGAATGGTTCGGGTTAAACCTGAGGTGGGGGTGATAAATGCGGTCTCTGAGAAGCCGACATCAGCGGCGATCGATTGCATGGTGGCCGCATCAGGCAATCGATCGCCAATCCAGACCCCTGCGGGATTACCCCCCGTCGGGTCCGTCGTGAAGGCTGAAAGGCGAGCGATCGTCATACTTGAAGCATTCCTAATTCAATGTCAATCCATTGTGGATTGCTTCTTGATTGTACTGGATCACCATTACCTTAAACCACAGGTTGCAGAATCGATCGATCGGGCCACTTGTCCCGCAACAAGTTCCAGTTCTCCAGATTGTGAATTGCGGGCGATCGTTGTGGCTTCCATTAAAGGCGATCGATTAGTATTCACATCTGCTGGCACTTGGGCGATCGGCTGAGGCGAGGATGACGCCACCCGAGAATCATTCCAAAGCCGAATCAAAGTACTGCGACGCTCAGGATCTTTAGGAATTCCACCCCGACCTGTCTGGACAAAACTACTGCCCTTTGCAGCAGCGCAGCCCGAGGAAATGCGTTGACTCGAATCCGCAATGTCACTGGGTAATGCCACTAAGCCCACACTGGGATTAACGCCAATGTTATTCACTTGAACGGTGCCGTTAATCCCAAACTCTGAACTCGCCGTGATGTCACTTTGTGATGTCAGTGCGGTGCGATATTTCAATCCAAAAACACTCTGAGTAACGATCTGAATATTTCCGCCTCGCCCCTTAGAGGCATTGGCAATAATGTCGCTGTTTTCATTCGCTAGACCGACGATCGAGCCTGCATCAATACGAATATCACCCCCATTACCTGCACCGCCTGCAGTGGTATTAATGGAGCCTCCCCGACGCAACAGCAGGAATTCTTTGGCATTGATATTAATGTCGCCCCCATTGCCAGAGATGGTGGTTGTTCCTAAAAATCCTTTATTATCCAGCACCACGCGATCGGCATTCACCGTCAATGTCCCGCCATCACCAGAACCCCCATTTCTGACCCGCACAAAGGCTTCTGAAACATTGAGCTGTCGAGTATTGATCGTTACGGAATTAGCATTTCCAGTTGGTAAAGGTGGCGCACCTAAAAGAGCGGCGGTCACGGGATCAGCTTTTGTGCCTGAGGAGTTGATATTACTGCCTTGAATGCCGCCATAAAAGACCGGAACAGATCCCTTAATAGTGACAAAATCTGATGCATTAATCACCACTTTCCCCGCATTGCCTGCGCCCAAAGTCGAAGCCCCAACGGCAGCACCTTTTAATACCGACAGTCGTTCCGTATTAATCGTTAAGTCCCCACCTTTGCCCGATCGGACCGTCGAAGTCGCTAGGACGGTATTGACGGCATTGGCTGGATTCGTGTCTGTGACCGTAATATCTTTGGCATCAACAGTAATGCTGCCGCCATTGCCACGGCCAATGGTCGTCGCTGAAATATTCCCTTCCTTTGAAATCTCCAAGCGCGGTGCGACCACATTAATATTTCCAGCCTTTGCATTGCCCAATGTCGCAGAAAGAACGCCCGATCGATTAATGGGATAACGCACTGCAACCCCTGAAACGTTTAAAGCCTCTTGCAGCGCGATCGTAATGTTGCCCCCTAAAGCATTGCCAAAGGTGGCCGATCGCACCAGTCCACCGGACAGAAACTCTCCTTTCTGAGATTGAATCTCAATGGTTGCCCCTGCTCCGAGTCCTAAGGTTTCGGATTGAATTTGACTGACGAAGTTTCGATCGGCAGCAATGCCGCTGATATTGAGCGTTTCACTAGCTTTAAGGGAAATTGTATTGGCCGATCGGCTGCCCGTGTTTTGGCTCAAGATTGTGGAACCACCTAGCACTGCAAGATTACGCCCTTGCAATTGCACCTGACCCGCACTCGAACCCTGAAGACCACTCACATCGATCGCAGCCTTTTGGTCTAAGCGAATGTCTCCTGAAGTGCCCGTCCATGCACCGACTTGAAAGCCTAAGGCATCTGACGTTAGCGCCACTCTTGTACTGGTTTGATCCGGGGTGGGTTGCACGGCTTCTAAGGCAATGCGTCCGCCAAAGGCAGAGAGCGATCCACCGTTGAGATCAATCGCGCCACCGACCAGGGCGATCGTTTGAGCCGGATTCACGATTAAACCCGGTGGTAAGGCATTGGGTCGAGTGGTGGGCGCTAGGACGCTGGTGGTGGTGAAGCGATGTCCGGTGCCGTTGACTTGAATGGGGGCGGGGGCGGTATTAAATTGCAGCCCGATCGGTAGGGCGATCGTGAGCAAGGGGGCAGGAGTGGCGGTGTTAAAGGTTACGCCATCTTGGAAGTGAATTGTGCTGGCGGTGGTTCCAATCAACGAACCCGTTAGATTCAGTCGAGCATTCGGCCCGAAAATAATCCCGTTTGGATTCATTAAAAATAGGTTGACGGGATTGCTACTCCCAATGGTCCGCACCAGGCCGTCAATATTAGAGCCATTCGTCCCAGTCACCCGACTAAAAATCGTTGATACACCGGGAGTATTGACCAGATTAAAGGTGGCCGAGCCGCCTGTGGGAATGGAAAATTCCTGAAAGCTATGGAATAAGTTACGACCTGCTGCGGTGCCATTGGTAATGGAGAAAGCATTGCCCGATCGGCTCACAACCGTATTGAGCGTCCCGTCAGCACTAATACTTTGTGCCTGTACAGGACTCAACCCTAAAGCACTGCTCAAGGTCGCCAATAGACAGATCTGACCGATCGATCGATTCATTCTCATCGCCCTAGCAAAAATCAACGTTACAGCTATGATTCCCATAAAATAGGGGCTATAACGTCGATTTTTGCCAAATTAAGCGGACTGTATTCCTAAGCCACTACGTAGGTCGAGTTCACCGCTATCGCTCGACCCGATCGACTGAGAGCTTGATTAATCATCGCAACAACTTCGGCTCTCGTCGCTTCACGGGTGGGGGTGAATTGATTCACATCGGGAAAGTTAACGACAATGCGATTGGCAATTGCTGTAGCAACGGTATTTTGATCGTTAGCGGGGATGCTGTTGCGATCGGTGAGTTTGGATAAATTACCCGCATTGCCGCCGGAGAGTGAAAGTCCAGCAACTAACGCTTGAACCAATTGCAATCGGGTCATCTTTTGATCAGGATAGAACTTGCCGCTTGCATCCCCGATTAAGAATCCACCGGACACCACTTGATCGATCGCAGCCTTCGCCCAATGGGTCGCAGGAACGTCGTTAAAGTCTCGGGTTGTGACGCGGGGGGCGGGGTTGATCGATCGGGCTGCAATGACAGCAAATTGAGCGCGGGTGATGGGGTCATTGGGTTTAAAGGAACCATCACCATAGCCTCGGACATAATCCTGCATCGCCATGGATAACACAAAGTCTTTTGCCCAATGCAGATCCAAGTCAGTGAATTGAATGGCATTCAAACTGGGTTGGACGACATAGTTTGAAGCGATCGCATCGGCGCGATTAATCGAAACTAAGGCTTGATACATCACTCCGGCAAACTCGCCTCTTGTCATGTCGCGGTTTGGATTGAGTTGTTTTAGATCGGGGTAGTTGACGACGATGCGGCGTTGCGTTGCGGTGGAGACAGCGTCAATGGCATAGCTGGGAATGCCTGTACGATCGTTGTACAGTGCCAAACTGCCAATGGTTCCACCACTGAGTCCCAAACCATTCACCAAAGCGACGATCGCTTGAACCCGAGTCAGGTTTTGGCCAGGGCGGAAGGTGCCGTCGGGGAAACCTGCCATGAAGCCCATGCGATCGGCTTTAGCAATGGCTTCCGCACCCCAGAAGGTCGAAGGTACGTCGTTGAAGGTGGAACCCGATCGTTTAGCGGGCAGATCAAAAGTTTTGGCCAGGACTGCGGCAAATTGGGCGCGGGTGAGGACGGTGTCGGGCTTGAAGGTGCCATCGGGGAAACCTGTGATGAACTGTTTGTTCACTAGGGATTGAATGAATCCAGCGGCCCAGTGGCTGGCAATATCGGTTAAGGGTTTGGTGCCATCGGTCTTGGGCGGGTCAATGATGACGACACCAGGGTCAGGTGTCACGGTGTCGGGGTTAACGGGTTTGACGGGATCGACGGGTTTTGGATCGGGCTTGGGAGGATCGACGGGTTTGGGGGCGGGGTTGGTACTGATGGGGGGGATTTCGTTGGCGAGGAGTTCGATCGCCCCTTGCAGACGGGTGGGATTGAGTTGGTTGCCGACGGAGACGAGGGTGACTTGCGGATTCGTGGCGTTTTGAATATCGAATTCGCCATTGTCCCGCATGGCATTACCACCAGGTTCTTGAGGGCTTCCGAGGTTCGGCACACAGGTTTCTAAAACAATCATGCCGCTTTCGGTGTTGCGTTCAATGATGTTGCCTCGCAATACAGGTCTTGCGGCTCTAGAAAGAACCACGCCTGCCCGATTTTCAAAGACGCGGTTTTCGACGAGTAATGGTGCGGCATTATCTCCGACGGCGATTCCGTAGCCTGTGTTTTGACAGGTATTACGACGGTATTCGCCTTTGGCTTCCCGAACGATCGACAACCCAGCAGCGGCATTTTGGAAGAAGGTGCAGTCAGTGACGATCGGTTTGGCGGTGCCTGTGGCGAAGATGCCTTCCCGTTGGCAGTTGGTGAAGGTGCAATTGACGATCGTGGGGTTGGTGCTTTCGACCCAGACGCCTGTGCCACGAGTTTCGGGGTTGGTGACGGTGACGCCTTGGAGCTTTGCGGTGTTTTCCAGTCTGAAGGTGACGTTTTGGCCACCGAAGCTGGCACTGAGATAGCGTCCGCTGCCTGTGATGAGGATGCCTTTACCCTTTGTGCTTTCGTCACCGATGACGGTGAGGTTGCTGGGGATGACGATCGGAAAGGTTTCGCCTGAAGCGCTGTTGTAGGTCCCGATCGCCAGACGAAGGGTGGCTCCAGCGGGGGCACTTTGCAGGGCTTTAGTGAGGGTTTTGAACGGAGCACTTTGGGTCCCGGCTGCACCATCGTTTCCGGTGCTGGGGTTGACATAGAGGAGCGTGGGGGCGGATTGAACCATGGTGTAGAAAGGGGGTTGTGGGGCTAGAAGATCGCCAGGTGACAGCTTCAGGGAAAGGCTTTTATATTTTACCTAGGAATTCTTAAGGTGGCTGGGATTTATTAGTTCTTAGGAATTGCATGACGGTGTTTGGCTGGAGATACAAGGTGCGATCGGGTGATTCCTGAAACTAGAGGTACTTTAAGCCGCTGTTCCCCACGCCGGACTTCGACTCCGCTCAGTCCTCAATATTGGTATTGTCCGGACTTTGCTGACGCAACGCAATGCGAACGACTCCGCTCAGTCCTCAATGCTAATAGTGCCCAGACTTCGACTCCGCTCAGTCCTCAATGTGCTGGTAGGGTGAGCGGAGTCGAACCCGAACCCTCACGCCGTCATTAATGAATACAATCTTCTCTCCCACCATCACCCCGATCGTTACAATAGTCGAGCCACCCCCGAAGGAACTGCAAGAGCTTCTACAATGGCCACTAATACCGAACTTGAAGAACGCTGGGTCGATGCTTGGAATAATTTATTTGACCTTGTAGAAGCGGGAGAAATATGGAGAGTGAATTGCTTACTTCCTGACGGTTCTGTTGTAGATTTTGAAGCCTGCAAAGGTTGGTTACAAGATTCAGCCTACCAAGGGTATTACTTAAAAGTCGATCGGGGATGGGTGAATGGAAAACGAGGAATAATCGTTTCACGTTTCAAAGATAATGATTAGCATCATCTTTGCCGAATTGCTCTGATTTTACGACATCGACTTATAAAAATAATCTAAAGGCTGACATGCAATAAAGAAAAATGACGATAGAGTGATCTACAGCTACTAGGAATCAGGAAATCCATGGTATTTTTCCTGAAAATTGTATGCGCAGAAAATTGACTTGCACCGTACAAGTGATTTTCTTGAGTTCTTCTAGATAAGGGTTCGTCAAATGATGACTTCAATAAAAGTGCATCCAACCATACCAAGGTTAACAGCCTATATTGCAAAAATTGCTGCTGCAATATCAATATCAAGTACAAGCTTTCTTTTATTTAATCCTGCTTTACTGGCGCAGGAAGTTCGTGAAGGGTCTTGCTACAGACCCATACCAACAACTGTTTATACCTGCTTTTTTGGCCCTTACAACAATTTAAGTCGTGTTACCTATAGAGGCGGAAGTGAAGCGGTTGTCAAAATCCTCAACTCCAGAGGAGAGGTCATTCGTAGTGGCTCAATCAGTAATCAGAATAGAGACTTTAACATTGGTGATGAGAGTGGGGTGAGAGTCCAGCTTGAACCCAAATCGCCTAGTTCAACGACTCAGTTCTCAGTTACGGTCGGGAAGATTATTACCCCGCCACCACTAACATCTGATGCTGTAAAACGAGCGAAGGTCTGGGTTGATAAAAGGATTCCTTATAACCAGGGAGTCGCTGCTAATGCAAATGGTGATAGGACTAATAATAGTTCCGGGTATCGAACAGATTGTTCTGGCTTAGTGAGTATGGCGTGGGGACTCAAAGCCTCTGGTTTAAGTGTTCCCAATACTGTTTACCTCACTAATTATGCAAGAACATTGGGGAGTAAAGATGACCTCCTTCCTGGTGATGCCATCAATAACCGACAGTGGGGCAATAATGGACATGTTGTTCTGTTTGTTCGGTGGATTGATAAGAACCAAGGAAGATTTGTTGCTTATGAAGAAAATGGAGGGGCAGGGAGAGCGATTGAGAGTAATCTCACCTTGGTTTGGAAAGGGACTGGCTGGGATATTCCCCAATATCGTAACCATAATCCCTGGTTCTTAGAACGCAAAAAATAATAGATATTGGGTTGGGCAATGATTCTAGAATGCTTACTTGTCCAACCTATTTTTCCATACTCTCGATCGACCACAGCATTCCAAGCTTGTGTGAGCGGGTTCTGTAAAGAAAGTGATTTTTTGCATAAATCTCTTCTCCTACTTCCGATAGGGATAGAGATAGAGCGCTAAAAAATTCCATTTCACCCCTTACAAAACCATATGTCATACAAAAAGCCTGGATTGATTATTTTCTGTGCTTGGTTCCAATTTATAATAGCGGCCTTTACCGGGTTATCCGTCATAGGACTGTTCAATGTTGCTAATCCCTCTAATGCCGTAGCCCCGATCGCAGTGGTGATGACAACTCTTTTTTATCTAATGGTAGGGTCAGGAATTGGACTGCTAAAGAGACAAAAATGGGCAAAAACGATCGCCATCATTCTCTTTTCACTCTTTGTTCTGAGTGGACTCTATAGTTTAAGTCAACCCAAACCAGAAGTTACAGGCAAGTCCGCCGCTTATCAATTGGGTTACAACGGTGGGCAGTTCTTGGTTTATGGCGGAAGCGGTCTGGGACTATATGCCTTGACCTTAAATAAGTCTGTCAAGCGGTACTTCGATCGGGATGTAGACGATCGCGATACCGATAAAACCGCTTAACCAATTCACCATTGAACACAGTTCTTGGAAGACCTCGTAACTCCTGAGTCTTCCAAGAGCCGATCGGTTCAACAGAAGAAGTTGCATGACAACTCTGTGACGTAGCATTACAATTTGTGGGAGGACGATCGACGATCGTAGACTTCCGCCCTTTCCCAGGACACCAAAGCTCAGCCTAGAGTATCTTTGACCGATCGTCCAGTGGCTTGCCATTCGACTGCCATGATTTGAGTCATGAAGAGCATGACTGTCCCTAAACTATCTTTTAACCAAATTTTAATTTAGGAGTAAGATTTCGTCATTATTTTTACGGAATCTAGATTTTTAGATAATGAAGGCTTAATCTTGCGCCTGTAAGCTTGTAGCGTTTGCGAAAACATGTAACAAAAGAAACCTGTTTTCGCGATCGCATCTACCTTGCACGCCTGATTGATTTGTGCATTCGTTTTTATTGTAGTCAAGTCTTCTTACGTTAAATCATTTTCGTCCTTCCGAACCCATACTCTCGATCTGGCCCCTAATTATGACTTTTAATCTTCTAAATCGTTCCTCCTTGACGGTTAGCTCGATCGCGGCGATCGTAGCATTAGCCAGCTTTGCAGCCTCCGCACAGGCGCAAGTCAAAGTTGATGGTTCCAGCACTGTGTTCCCAATCACTGAGCGTGCTGCATCAGAGTTTCAAAAAGCAACTGGCAAAAAAGTAACCGTCGGAATCTCCGGCACAGGTGGCGGCTTTAAGAAATTCTGTAAAGGCGAAACCCACATTGCAAATGCATCCCGTTTGATCTCTGATAAAGAGAAAGGACTTTGCAAAGAAGGAAACGTGAAATATGTCGAAGTGAAAATTGCAAGAGACGCTATCACCGTCGTCGTGAATAATAGCAACCCCTTGAGCAACATCACCAAGAACCAATTAAAGAAGATTTGGGATAATGGCAGCACGGTTAAAAACTGGAACGAAGCAGACGGCAGCTTCCCTAGCCAGCCCATCAAACTCTTTGGACCCGGTGCAGAATCCGGTACCTTTGACTACTTCACTGAAG
>JAAFJU010000139.1 GCA_013298165.1 Synechococcales cyanobacterium bin31.maxbin.ball.101
CCATTAAGTTATACGATGTTCCGTCAAATGATGCTTAAACTTCCTCTTGAAATGCAATATTTTGGGAAGACTGTTGGGAGCCTCGACCTGCTACGCTTTCCTGTGAAGATCACTTGCTCCGCCTTCTTTTATAGAACTATGACTGTAGCTACTGCCAGCGCCACTACGATCGACCGGATTCGCGAAATCTACACCCAGCCCCTACCGGACTTGATGTTCGAAGCGCAGCGCGTTCACCGCGAACACCACGATGCCCGTGCCATTCAGCTCTGCACCCTTGGCAACATCAAGAGTGGCGCTTGCCCCGAAGACTGCGGCTACTGCTCCCAAAGTGTCCATAACAACTCCGGACTCACCCCAGAACCACTGATGCAGAAGGCAGCGGTTCTGCAAGAGGCCCAAGCCGCAAAGGCTGCAGGATCCACTCGGTTTTGTATGGGGGCGGCTTGGCGGGAGGTAAAGGATGGACCCCAGTTCGATCGGGTGTTGGAGATGGTGCGGGAGGTGGCGGCATTGGACATGGAGGTCTGCTGCACGCTGGGAATGCTGAAGCCCCACCAAGCTCAGCAGCTTAAGGAAGCGGGACTCACAGCCTACAACCACAACCTCGATACGTCGCCCAGCTACTACGAAAAGGTGATTACCAGTCGAACCTACGACGATCGGCTCAACACCATCAAGGCCGTGAGCGATGCGGGAATTTCGGTGTGCTGCGGGGGAATTGTCGGGATGGGTGAGTCTGAAACCGATCGGCTGGAGTTTTTAGAAGCCTTGTTAAAACTGGACCCAGTTCCAGAGTCGATTCCAATTAATTCGTTGATTCCGATCGTGGGAACGCCTTTGGAAAACGCACCGCCGATCGACCCACTGGATATGGTGCGGATGATTGCGACAACGCGGATTTTGTTTCCCACGGCGATCGTGCGATTGACGGCGGGGCGCTCAGAGATGAGTGATGAGCTACAGGCGATGTGCTTTGTGGCCGGGGCGAACTCGATTTTCACAGGTCCCGTGCTGCTGACGGCCCCAAATCCTAGCCGAAACCACGATGCAGAATTGCTACATCGCATGGGAATGGTGGCTAAAAGCTAGAGTTTAGAAACTAGAGCTTGACGGATCGTAGGTTCGATCGGGGATCGTGGCTGCGATTGGCTTTTAGGGTTTCGTAGGCTTCTTTTTCGATGGCGCTGAGGTCTTTGGGCGGAACGATGACCAGTTTGACGAATTGGTCGGTGCGATCGCCTTTGGTGTTTTTCCAGCCTTTGCCGCGTAATCGTAAAGATTGGCCTGACTTGACTCCGGCGGGGACGTTAACGTTCACGGTGCCGTCGGGAGTCGGGACTTCGATTTGGGTGCCGAGGACGGCTTCGTCGGGGGCGATCGGCACTTCGCAGGTAAGATTGTCGTTGTCAAACTGGAAGAAGGCATGTTTTGCCAATTCGACGATTAGGTAAAGATCGCCACGCTGGCTGGTGTATTGCGGGCTGTAGTTGCCCTTACCCCGGACCCGAATTTTGCTTCCAGTCTTCGCTCCGGCGGGAATGCGGACAGTAATGCTTTCGTTGTTAATAGAAATAGGTTTCTGGACGCCGTTGAAGGCTTCGTTGAAGGTGAGGGTGATTTTGGCTTCGATGTCGAGGTTGGCGGTGCTGCCGGGACTGCCGTAGCCGCCCCCTTGGGGATTGCGAAAGCCCCCGCCGAAGGGATCGCCGCCGCGTCCTGCGCCGCCGCCTTGGCCATTGTTCATACGGCCTAGGAGATCATTAATAAATTCGTCAAAGTTATTAAATTTACCAAACTCATAATCTTCAAAGTCGCTGTTGCCTTGAGGCGGACGACCGTAGCCACCAGGGGCTTGCTGGCCGACTTTGTTCCAGTATTGGCCGTACTGATCGTATTTCGATCGTTTGTCGGTGTCGGAGAGAACTTCGTAGGCTTCGTTGATTTCTTTAAATTTTTCCTCAGCGACTTTGTTCCCCGGATTGACGTCGGGGTGATGCTTGCGGGCGAGTTGCCGAAATGCTTTTTTGATGGTGTCAGCATCGGCTGATTTGGTTACGCCTAAGACGCTGTAATAGTCCTTAAATCCCGCAGAAGCCACGATCGTCCTCTCTCTTTGACTGAAATCTTTAATGCATTACGTTACTTCTATCATGCCCTACTCGCTGTCTCCCTGCGAAGTGAGAATGTCCGAACTGTCCTGAATTTGAGAATTTAGATTGGCGAGGGCATTACGGCGGAGCATGTCAGGCTTGATGCGGCGCAGGGCGGAGGCGGGGAACCGACGATCGTAGTCGTCTTGGGAAATGTCAGCGAGTTCTGTCAGGGTTGGGTTGACGTTGCCATCGTAGGGTTGAAAATCCGGGAGATGAGTGGGAGTGGCGAAGCGTTGGTTCCAGGGGCAGACATCTTGGCAAATGTCACAGCCTGCGACCCAGCCATTCAGGTTGTTCGCAATATTGTCGGGAAGCTGGGGCGATCGGTTTTCGATGGTGTGGTAGGCGATGCAGCGGTTGGCGTCTACGGTGTGGGGGGAGACGATGGCACCCGTGGGGCAGGCGTCGATGCAGCGGGTGCAGGTGCCGCAGTGGGCACTGTGGGGTGCGTCGGGTTCGAGGTCTAAATTAGTGAGGATTTCGCCGAGGAAGACCCAGGAGCCAAATTCGCGGGTGATGACGTTGCTGTTTTTGGCGATCCAGCCGAGTCCCGATCGCTGTGCCCAGAGTTTGTCTTGAATAGGTCCGGTGTCGGCGTAGTAGCGCGTTTTGATACTGGGGTCGAGGCTTTCCAGCCAGAGGGAGAAGGCTTTCAGCCGTTTGTGCAACACTTTGTGATAGTCGCGGCCCCAGCCATAGCGGGAGAGTTTGGCATATTCGGGACCGTCGGGCCGATCGTGGTCGGTGTAGTAGTTAAGCGCAACACAAATGATGGACTGGGCGTCGGGGAGGAGCGATCGAACGTCTTGCCTGCGAGGAGCGTTCATCCAGGCGAGATCTGCTTGGTAGCCGTTATCGAGCCAAGTTTGCAAATCCGTCGGTGGCTCGTGGTCCCAGTCGGACAGACGAGCGATGCCGATTTTGTGGAAATCGAGTTCGGTGAGTTTTTGCTGGAGTTGCGATCGAGTGGGAAGCATCGGGGCTGTGGGAAACTGGGAATGGTTGGTTAGGGGGGCTAGCAATGAAGTTGACGACTCGGGGTCATTATAGTGTGAAGGCGTTGCTGGATTTGGCGTTTCAACCGGGGTATGGTCCGGCGTCGGTGAATGCGATCGCGCTGCGGCAGGAGTTGCCTGCGCCTTATCTGGAGAAGTTATTAATTGAAATGCGAAAAGCAGAATTGGTGAGAAGCGTGCGGGGAGCGCAGGGGGGCTATCAGTTGGCCCGATCGCCCTCGCAGATTACCTTAGGTCAGATTTTGACTTCGGTGGGGGAGTCGGTGCAGCCGTTGCCCCATCAGGTGCGCAGTGAAGAGGCGGAGGATTGGGTGACGTTTGCGGTGTGGAATCGGTTACATCAGAAGATTCAGGATGCGCTTTCGAGTATTACGTTGGAGGATTTGTATTACGATGCGCGGAGTTGGCAGGCGGCGCAGGGGAGTGATGCGAGCTTTATTGTGTGAGGCTTGGGGCGATCGTCGTTGATTTAACCGATCGATTACAATGATCTAAGCCCTCATCACAATCTGCAACCATGTCTTTTGAAAGTTATCAGTCAATTGCTCAAGTCGTAGAAGAGTTTCAGATTACTACGATCGGTCAAGACTTTCTAGAACCCTTGCCATTCAGAATCAGTGATAACTTCCGAGACGATTTGGCATTTACCCTCCAAGAGTTCAATGTTGAGGAATCTGAATATGGCGTTTGTGAAGCCATCATTTTTCCAATCCTCAAAACAGTCTATCGAGACTACTGCGATCGCTTTGTTCTCTGGAGCCATAAAACGCTAACTTACGACAGTAACCTCACCGGAGTTCCCGATTACATTTTGGCAAGTCGATCGCCCCTCAGTAAAACAATTTTTAAGCAGCCTTATTTCGTGGCGATCGAAGCGAAACGGGATGATTTTGTCAAAGGTTGGGGGCAATGCCTTGCAGAGTTAGTGGCGATACAGAAACTGAATGAGAATCCAGACCAAGTGGTCTATGGCATGGTCTCTAATGGTGAGTTTTGGCAGTTTGGAATGCTCCACCACCAGACGTTCACTAAGAATTTAACAAGCTATGCTGTGTCTGATCTCGATCGATTAATGGCGGCAGTGAATGCGCTGTTTAAACAATGCGCTTTGGCCATTTGATACCGCATAGAAGAAAAATGCGATAAAATCCTAAGCATCCCGCTGGGAAATTCCGCTGCACTGCTGTTTAGAGTTTGGAGAGTGAGTGATGTCTGAGATTGAGCATATGCCTGAGGCGGATAAGACAGGTGAGAAAGTCGCGGTGGCGATCGCAATTTTGCATCAGGATGGGAAGTTCTTAATGCAGTTGCGGGACAACATTCCAGGCATTTGGTATCCAGGTTTTTGGGGATTTTTTGGGGGACATGTGGAGGCGGGGGAGACGCCTGAGGTGGCCGTGGTGCGAGAGGTGATGGAAGAGATCCAATATGCGATGCCGTCTCCGACATTTTTTATGATCAGTGAGAATGAACAAGTAATTCGTCACGTGTTCCATGCGCCGTTGACGGTCCCGTTGTCGGAGTTGGTTTTGAGTGAGGGTTGGGATTTTGATTTGGTGACGGTGGAGGAGTTGCGACAGGGCGATCGGTTTTCGGTCAGAGCTAATCAAGTGCGTCCGATCGGGCCTCCTCATGCTGAGATTTTGCTGAAGTTCGCGGCAGAGTATTTTTAGCGGATGATTTAATTTGAAAACGAGAACATAGATGCTATGCCTACACGATTACGATCGCAAACCCATCAATGTTTGCGATCGTATGGATTATTTACTTAATGCAATCATCTTGCGTAGTTGTAATTGCAGAATTAAGCATCGTCTTCAGATTCTTCAGACTCTTCGGAATCATCTGCTGCCAATGCTTGCAGCAATTCCCAAGTCGCATCGCCTACAATGCCATCACTGCTGATGCCATTCTTTTCTTGAAATGCTTTGACTGCAATTTCAGTATCTTCGCCAAACTCACCATCAGCTTCCAACAATGCCTGTTCGTAGGAGTTGAGAAGATTTTGGAGGTACAGGACCGATTCACCAGAATCGCCATTTTGAACCACAGGGAAGTCAGATTGAACGCTCATGTGAGATTTTCCTTAAAATTGGAGGATAAGCAGACTCTAACTTAATCCTCAGGTGAATGAATGTTTGCCATAATACTCAACGGAGAAATTCAATCGCCGGGTCTCTACAATTTTTCAATCTTAATTCGTGGTAATAATCCCCAACAAAATCGACACTAATAGAGGCAAATTTTCTGGAACGGAATACACATTAATGTCACGATAGAGAATCTTATTGGTCCGATCGAGATACCCAAACTTCCACACATCTCCAGTCGTCACAGCACCATAGACGATCGGCATCGACGAATTCGTCCACTGATCCAATGCGATCAATTCTGCTCCGAGCTGGACAAAGCCACGGGAGAGATCCGCTTGTTTGGCTTCAATGACTAACAATTGATGTTCGCTGGGAATCAAATAATCTAAGTTGCCCCGCAGCCAATTACTCACATTGATCGCATATTCAATCTTGATTTTTTGATTGGTTAAATTACAAACTTCAAACAAAATCGGCGAAATTAAAATCTCTCGCCGCGCCACTTCCGTCGTCAGGTCAATCAACTGCAAACCCCGACGAATTCGGGCATCCAGCATCGTCAAAAAGTCGGGCAACTGAACTATTTTAGGTAACTCTAAACTTTGACTTTCTAACCGAACGCCTAACTCCGCAAAAATCTCCTCTGGATCAGCATTCAACTCAAAATACTTGCTGAATGTATAGGTTTGCTCACGATCGAGAATAGCAAGACGACTCATGATTGACAGCCCATAGAACAAAGTAATCCGCTTCTCATTCTAACCTCTGGAACTACGCTTGAGAGCCTGTATCGTTCCTGATGCAAAATCTTAAAGATCCCAGAAGGCCGATCGCACTATCCAGCAGATGCCTCGACATTAAGCCGACCGACGTTGCACATACTGATGGACATTTTGTTGGACTTGATGAGCGATCGCTTCTAAATCGTCCGTTGGCAACAGTTCACCCAACTCAGATTGAAGGAACGCGACCAATTTCGATCGATCGACATATTGCATTGCATCTGATAGGTATGTCGCTAGATTTGCACCATGGTCAATTCCGGCACCAATGTCACAATTTACTGATTCTTCTATTTTGAGTAGTTCTTGAAGCCGATCGTTACTGATTTGAAATGTCATGGTGATGACCTCCATTCGTCTGAATCCGATGATGTCCAGTCTACCTGATCTCGCCAATCCTCGCCTATCTCCTGAGCCGCGCACTCAAAGTAAACCAGATTCTCCTTATCGGAATCAGCACCACAGTCGATAAATCCAGCTTGGCTGTAAAACTCTTCGGCTCCAGGCAAAGAGTGTAAACCAACCACACCTCCATAACCCAGTTCGCAACTTCGATATTGTGCAAATTCTAAAAGCGTGCCACCTACCAAACGATATTTAGGCGGATTCTGAATGCTCGGGCGGTTCCAAGGGGCAGTTGCCAATGCATGAACATACACCAACCGACGGCTTGGATTGGCCCAAGAACGATACCCCAGAGATTCCATTAACATCAGTCCCTGTAATTCACCTTCGCACTCAAGAGCGTAGCTTTCTGCGCCTGAACGTAAACCATACGTCCGATACTTAAAGCGCCAATCCCAATACTGATCACCTTCTAATTTCCCCACTAAGAAAGGTTTCCAGTATTGTTCAAATGCCTCCAAATGGTTGACATCCATCGATCGGAGTATTGCTGAAACTAATTGGCGATCCTGCACCCGTACAAGGCGTACGTCATTTATGAACAATTTAGACATCACATTTATTTACACCAAAACTAGTTTAGCAGAGAACATATTTTGCCATCTCATAAACCCGATCGCTCCTCCATCCAATCCCCTGATGCAAAATCTTAAAGATCCCAGAAGGCCGATCGCATCTTACAATACAGATTCGAGAAACGTCTCCTATCATCTTTTGTATCTTCGACCATGCTCAATCTCGTTGCACTGCTCGCCGCCGAACTTTCCCTCAAGCCCAGCCAAATCCAGGCCGCGCTGGACCTGTTCGCAGAAGGCGGAACGGTTCCATTCATTGCCCGTTACCGAAAGGAACGCACGGACTCCATGGATGAAATCCAACTGCGCTTGCTGAGTGAGCGGTTTGCCTATCTGACGGAGCTTCAGGACCGCAAAAAAGCCATCCTCGAATCGATCGACTCCCAAGGCAAACTCACGCCCGAATTGCGCCACAAAATCGAAGAAAGCCTGCTCAAAACCGAAATCGAAGACCTCTACCTCCCCTACAAACCCAAACGCCGCACCCGCGCCACGATCGCCCGCGAAAAAGGTCTCGAACCGTTGGCAGAATGGATTAAGGCATTCAATCAACCCAATGGTCAAGATGCCGATTTACGAGTCGAGGCGGCAAAATATATTGATCTCGAAAAAGGCGTCAAAACGGCTGAAGACGCGATCGCAGGAGCCTCAGACATCCTGGCCGAAGAGACCGCCGATCGGGCAGACTTGCGATCGTATTTGCGCGAATTTTTACTCAAATCTGGATTGTTTACATCCCATTTAAAAGACGGTCATCCTGAAGGTACGACGAAGTTTGAAATGTATCGATCGTATAGCGCCAAGGTCAGCACGATCGCCCCGCACAATCTTTTGGCGCTGTGTCGCGGGGAGACGGAAGGCATTGTGGTGTTTGACCTGAGCTTTGATGATGAGGCGGTGGCGCAGTATTTAGAGGGGCAGGTGATTCGGACGAAGGCGGCGGGGGTGCGATCGTTTTATCGTGCCATGCTGAGCGATGCTTTTGCGCGACTGATGAAGACCTCACTGATCACCGAAGTGCGAAATCAGAAAAAACTCGAAGCCGATGTGGAATCGATTAAAACGTTTGAAACCAATCTGCGCGAATTGCTGCTCTCCGCTCCGGCAGGCATGAAGCCCACGCTGGCGATCGATCCTGGATTCCGGTCAGGCTGTAAGGTTTCGGTCCTGGATACTACGGGTAAGTTTCTAGAATATCAAGCCGTGTTTCCCCATACGGGCGAAGGACAGCGACGATCGGCATTGGTGACAGTCAAGAATTTGATTGAGAAATACAAGATTGAATTAATTGCGATCGGAAATGGAACGGCGAGTCGAGAGACGGATGATTTCGTTACTGAAGTCTTTACAACACTAGAAACCAAGCCTGTCAAGGTGATGGTCAACGAATCCGGGGCCTCGATTTACTCCGCGAGTGAAGTGGCGATTTCAGAATTTCCTGACTTGGATATTACGGTGCGTGGGGCGATTAGTATTGGTCGTCGCCTGCAAGATCCGTTGGCAGAATTGGTGAAAATCGATCCCAAGTCGATCGGCGTTGGTCAATACCAGCACGATGTGGATCAGAAATTGCTGAAACGCAAACTCGACGACACTGTAGAAAGCTGTGTGAACTATGTCGGCGTCGATCTCAATATGGCTTCTAAAGAGTTGCTGACCTTTGTTTCTGGCATTAACGCCACCGTTGCTAATAACATTCTGCAATATCGAAATGAGAATGGGGCTTTTAGCGATCGTAAAGCCCTTCTCAAAGTGCCAAAACTCGGTCCTAAAGCCTTTGAACAGGCAGCGGGCTTCCTACGAATTCGCGATGGTAAGAATCCATTGGATAATACCGCTGTGCATCCCGAGCGGTACAAGCTAGTGGAAGCGATCGCCAAGGACTTAAAAGTTAGCTTGAGTGAAACCCAAAAAATTGCAGAACAACTCAAAGCGAATATCAAAAATTATGTGACAGAAACGATCGGCGAACCTACATTGCGAGACATCATTGCTGAATTAGAAAAACCCGGTCGAGATCCCCGTGCCCAGTTTACCTATGCGACGTTCCGGGAAGACATCAAGGAAATGAAGGATTTGCAGGTGGGGATGGAGCTTGAGGGCGTTGTCACCAACGTAGCAAACTTTGGAGCCTTCGTTGATCTTGGCGTTCATCAAGACGGCTTAATTCACGTTTCACAGATGGCCGATCGGTTCATCAGCGACCCGAACGAAGTGGTCAAAGTGGGTCAAGTGGTCAAAGTCCGCGTCCTAGAAGTCAACATGAGTCTAAAACGCATCGCCATCTCCATGCGTGCCCCCGACGGCAGCGCCCCCGCCCCCAGCAACCGCGAACCCCGTGACACACCCAAGCCCACGATCGGCGGGAATAATCGTCCCAAACCCCAAGCACAATCCCAGTCGCAACCCAAAACACAACCCCAAAAGCAATCTTATGTGAGTAAACAGCCCGAACAAGCACCACCATCCAGCGAACCACCGACATTAGAAGCGTTAAAAGCCCGATTCAACCGCAAAGCATAGAAGACCCCAACGTAGGATGGGTTAAGCGAAGCAACCCATGCGGACAATACCCGCAACAACCCGATCGCCCCAAAAACCCAGGGTCGATCGAAAACCCAGCGTCGATCGCCCAAAAACCCATCCCAACAAAATCAATCATCACCCCAATTTTCCGGCAAAGCATCCTCCCGAGTCTCCACATCCGACTTCGCGCTAATAAGCGCGATCGCAATCGCATCCACCACCCGCGACACCGGAATAATTTCCAAAAGCTTACTCTTATAAATACATCCCTTAGGAACGATCGCCCGTTTAAACCCCAGCTTCTCGGCCTCCTTCAACCGCAACTCCATTTGCGAAACCGATCGCACCTGTCCCCCCAATCCCACTTCACCAATCAACACCGTCTGAGGATCAACCGTCCGATCGCGAAAACTAGCCGCCACCGCGATCGCAATCCCCAAGTCCGCCGCAGGCTCACCAACGCTGAGTCCCCCAGATGAGGCCACATAGGCATCGAGCTTTGACAGAGGGATGCCAACGCGCTTTTCGAGGACCGCGAGGATCTGTAGGAGACGGTTATATTCGATACCCGTGGTCGATCGGCGCGGCGACGAATAGCTCGTCGGACTCACCAAGGCTTGGAGTTCGACCACGATCGGACGGGTGCCCTCACAGGCGACGATCGTGGCGGTTCCCGATGAGGGTTCTTCCCGGTTGCCGAGGAACAGTTCCGAGGGATTTAAGATCTCTTCTAAACCTTGATCGACCATTTCAAAGACGCCAACTTCGTGGGTCGCGCCAAAACGGTTTTTGGTCGATCGGAGGAGGCGATGGCTGGCGAAACGATCGCCTTCAAAGTAGAGGACCGTGTCTACGAGGTGTTCTAGGACTTTGGGACCTGCGATCGCCCCTTCTTTGGTGACATGGCCAACGATGAAGAGGGTGATGTTGAGCTGTTTGGCGAGGCGCATCAGCATGGAGGTGCATTCTCGAACTTGGGCGACGGAGCCGGGGGCGCTGGTGAGGGCGGCGTAGTAGAGGGCTTGGATACTGTCGATGACGGCGACTTGGGGGCGCAGGGTTTCGAGTTCTGTGAGGATGGTGTCGAGGTCGATTTCAGGGAGGAGGTAGAGGTTTTGGGAAGGAGGTGCTGCCTCCCGTTGGGGCGCGCTTACGGCAGCGGTGGGCTTTTTGGATTTGGTGCGGGTGGAGGAGGCTGTGGGTGCGGTCTCTGAGATCTCCGAGTCCCGATCGTCCTCCATCTCCGGAGCATCATCCGAGGTACGAGTCTTACCGATACCGAGGCGCTGGGCGCGGAGTTTCACTTGCTGGCCTGACTCTTCGGCGCAGACGTAGAGGGTGCGATGCTCCAGAGACAGTCGATTGGCCGTTTGGAGGAGGAGCGTGGACTTGCCGATGCCAGGATCGCCGCCGATCAGGACTAGAGAGCCAGGAACGATGCCACCACCCAGGACCCGATCGAGTTCGCTATAGCCCGAAGGAAGTCGCGCAAAGACGGAATCCTCGATTTGATCCAGCTTCAGGGACACCATAGGACGGGCTTCCCGATCGTCCCCCGCCCGACTGCGCGTCATCTTCATCAGCGGGTTCTGACTGAGGCGATTGGCCCCGGCAGCCGCGATCGGAGCCTGCTCTTCCAGGGAGTTCCAAGTGTTGCAAG
>JAAFJU010000219.1 GCA_013298165.1 Synechococcales cyanobacterium bin31.maxbin.ball.101
AGTTACCCGCACTCGCCATGGTGGACTCGATCCAGGTTTTTAGTAATTCAGTCATATCTAGAAAGATGAAGGATGAAAACGGACCCTACAGGATTCGAACCTGTGACCGACCGCTTAGAAGGCGGTTGCTCTATCCACTGAGCTAAGGATCCTCGAAATATTTCAATCAAGAATCGGCTGGATGGCACAAAGTAAGTATAGACATCTGAGTGACCCCATAACAGAATTTTAGTCCAAATCCGACAGAGTCGGCAGGGATTTTCAGATATCCTACTCAGATACAAAATCTTGTAGCGGAATGTGTCAATCGTGGCCTTTTGGCATATAAAGGGGAGAGCTAATCCCAGTAGCCCACATGTTGCGTAGGATGTCATGTTTATTTTGAGGCGGCAGGATGTTGAAATTTCCAGTATTCAACATCCTCGAAAAGACCAGAAAATCCCGATCCTGAACTATCAGAGCATGACTTTTCGGCTCTTGAGTGTCTTTCAGGCACATCAAGAGGAGGATGCTCGATCGCTCTGGCGGGATCTGACGGATAACCAAGGGAAGGCTTGTGTCCTGCTCGAAGAACCCGATCGCTACAGCGTTTGGGGGAAAATTCGTTTGGACCAACTCAATTCAGACATTCCACCTTCAGGGATGCCCGTTCAGGATGGAGTCTCAGCACTGCTGATCCAAGCGTCTCTCCTGATGCTCCAGACCACCTATCTGGATATTGAAGATCTGATGGGAGCCAAGCAAGGGAATGCCTTTCAACGCGATATTGCTGGCGTCTTTCAAAAAGGCAAATTTCAGGGCGCGTTGACGCCTGATGAAGTTCAGCAAGTTCTGACGGCGGATCCCCTCAATAGCCTTCAACCACCCCCTTGGCGGGAAGCTCAAGTGATTTCTTTGCTTCAAGAATTACATCGGCTGGGGCGGGCTTATTTTGGGAACACAGGCTTTGTTCGCAATGCTTTGGATGCTCTACAAGATCTCTCCAGTACGGAACGGGCTGCGTTCTTAGACTGGTTATCCCGATCTCCGGTGTCCAATGTCTGGAAGTAGGCATACCTAGAAGCCGACATCTAACGCAGTCATTGAAAATGTTTATTTAGAGTTAATTCCTATGAGTCAATCGGATAAATCATCTACCGCCCCGCGATCGTCGCAGCCCATTTACTATGGGGGCGCACTGTGGGCGTTTTTGGCCGCTATGTACTTTCTCATCAATACTGGGAGAACCGATAGCGCCTATCAGTTCGTTACCGCTATTTTTGAAATAGTGGCTTTTTTTGGGGCTTCATTGCTCTGTCTACGCAATGTCCTAGGATCCAATAGTGTCAGTGGTAAAGATGTCTGGTTGGGATTAGGACTGGGACTAGGTTGCTATTTCATCGGAAGTTGTCTATTTGCCTACTGGGAAGTGATATTGGAACAAAAACCAGATGTCTCCTTGGGGGATTTATTTTACGTTCCAGCTTATTTTTTCTTGATCTATGGCATGGTCATGGCCGTCATCAAACGCCAACTCAATCTAGAGCCTCTTCAGTGGGCAATGGTGTTGGCGATGGGCGTTTTGGGTATCGTCTGTGCGATATTTGTCAGCAACGCTAAGGCTCCGGCAAGCCCTCAATCTCAAAGCAGCAATTTCTTCGATGCTCCGGCTGTTGCCTATGCGGCTCCGGCTTCAACAGTTTCCTTCGATCAATCGATTTGGCAAGGTGTTGAACTGGCTCAAGCTCCCAGTCCATCTGTGACCCCAAAACCGCTGACTGTCGCTAAGCCCAGTCCGGTCAGTAAGCCGATCGCGGTGCCTTCCACCCCCACACCTGAAGCCAATCCCGAAAAGCCTTCTCCTGCCTGGGCTAAACAAATCGATGAGTTTCTACGGCCTTATAAGTTTGTGATTAATTGGATTTATGTGGCAGCAGATGTCTGTCTTGTTGTGATTGCAACGGCGCTGCTGACGGCTTTCTGGGGTGGGAGATTTTCCCGGTCCTGGCAACTTATTGCGTTCGCTGCGTTCAGTCTCTACATTGCGGATATTTGGGTTAAGTATGCCAGCAATGTCAATAAGAACTACAACAGCGGTAGTTTACCTGAGGTGTTCTTTGTATTTGCAGCGGTGCTCTTTGGGATGGGGGCAGCGCTGGAGTATGACTTGAGCCGATCGCGACGCGGCGGAAGAAGACGCAGCTAGTCACAAGACGGTTACAAACTATATAGCTGACCATCGATATAAAGATAGGTAATCCCCTTCGATCGGAGCTTGTCTGCCGTTTTGTGGAAGACCTGACTATCAGGAATCTTAATCACACGCTCGGTGCGGGCATTGGCAAATCGCTTGGCCACTCTGGGATTGTCAAAAATAGGCAGCGTCAAGACCTGATCTCGGCCCGGTGGCACTTGCCCCATATCGCCAAAATCCTTTAAGGGACGCAAGACCAGTTCCGCCGATCGATCGACCACCAGATAACAGACCCTTGGAATGGATGCCTGACTCAAGGGCAGGACCTGCATAAATTGCTGAACATGGAGAGACGGAGGCACCTCTAGGGGATCATCATCTTGATCATCCTCCTCCTGATCTTCATCGTCCTCCTCCTCTTGGTCCTCGTCATCCTCCTCAAAGTCTTCTTCCAAGAGAGCCGCCATTTCCTCTGTCACTGGGGGAAGCAGATCCTCGTCGTCATCCTCCAAGATTTCAGGCTCAGAACGCTTAGCCACCCCCACTTGGATCACCTTACGAACAGGCTTATTGGAAGCCTCCAAAGCTAAGGGCGTTTCCATCTCGTCTTCCATCAGCGGCAGACGGGTCTGCACTGGAAAGGCAAGGGATGGCTCGACGATCGGCATTCGGGGGACCGAAGCTTCAGCAGTAGTTTCAAGAATGGGGGACTCTGCGGTCGTTCGACGGCGGATTCGGCGACCACTAGGAGTCACTTCATCAGCGGGATGGACCTTGGCGACGATTTCCTGTCGCTCTTCTAACCGCTCTTCCAACTGCTCTTCTAACCTAGGGATGGCAATCTCTGGCATGGCAACCTCTAGCGGCGCGACTTCTCCACCTCGGCGCTTTTGCTGGATGAGACGATCGTATTCTTCACCTTCAATCCCGGCCTTAAGAATCCGGCTAATCGTGGTATTGCTCACGCCAAACTGTTCCGCGAGACTCATGGCGGTCTCGCTTGATTCTCGATAGAGTTTAACGATTTTTTTCTTTTCGATATCGTTTAGTCTTCTTGCGCTCACGGGTTCTCTACTGGAAGAATCAGATAACAGTTGGCAATTAGCCGTTGGCAGTTGCCTTATTCATTCTAAGGCCAAGTGCCGATGTTCGCATTGGTCTGAGTTTTAGATTTTAGATTTTGTGAAGCAGGAGGGGTTTGGGGGGTACGATCGTGTTGGGGGTTCAAGGCTAAGATTTCAAAAACTGTCCTATGGATTATCAAGAGTGTTGTGGCATTTTAGATCTGGTGCCTCCGGTGACGTTGGAGGATGCGAAGCAAGCCTATAAGGATCTTGTGCAGGTTTGGCACCCCGATCGCTTTACCCACAGCCCTAGGCTTCAAGAGCGTGCTGAGAATAAACTGAAACAGCTCAATCTGGCCTACGAAACCCTAGAGCCGCTCCTCACCAGTCAAAAAGAAATTCGTCTCCGAGAAGCCGCTCGCAAAGCCCAGCCCGCCTCACCAGAGCCACGTCCACCCGAAGCTGCTGTATGGAATGTAGCAACGGCTTACCACGATGCCATGGGGTCAAAGCGCTGGTTCGATCGGTTGAGTTTGCGAACAAAGGCCAGGATTTATGGCGTCTTGTTTTTGCCGATGTTGCTGGGTCTGGTGATTTTGATTTTGGGCTTGGCAACGTTTTTGGCGGCCTATCCACAGATTTTGTTCATTGGCGTGGGGGGAACCGCCTTTTATTTCACGCTGCGAAAACTGTCAGAGCACAGTTCACGATCGTAAATTCCACCTACAATACCGATCGACCAGTTTGGAGTGGATCATTCAGCGATGCAATCTTTTGATGTGGTGGTGGTAGGGGCAGGTCCTGCGGGAGGACATTGTGCGCGGAAGTTGGCTCAAAAGGGCTATCGCGTCTTGTTGATGGAACGCTACAAAGATTTTGACACCAACAGTTTTTCCAGTTCTGGGACACCCAATGAGACCTTGACGCGCTATGAATTGCCCGAGAGCATTGTCGGTAGTTTTTGGAACCAAATCGATATTGTCACCTCGAACCAAACTGGAAGTTGGCGATCGTCTACGATTCAAGGCAGCGTTTTAGATTTTGCAAAACTCCGATCGTTCCTCGCCCAAGAAACCCAATTCCATCAGGGCGAAGTCTGGCTCAATTGTCTCTACGTGAGTCACGAAGTTTTGGAGAACCAACGCCTTCGAGTTCAGGTTCGTCGTGAAAAGCAAGATGTCACGATCGAAACCAAATTACTCATTGATGCCACCGGACCCAACCGATCGGTAATGTATGCCAATCTCAAAGAGCAACCGGAAATGATCTCGGGAACGGGCGTTGAATTTTTAATTCAAGTAGATGAAGCCGCTTACGATCGAAGTGCTAAAGCCTTAACATTTTTCCTGGGCTACAAATGGATGCCAAAGGGCTATTCATGGATTTTTCCCATGAGCGATCGGCAATTAAAAGTAGGGGCAGGCATTGTCAATTTAGAGCATGAATACGTCAAAGAAATGAAGCCGCTCAAACACTATATTCAATTGATTATCGATGAGCATATCAAACCCGAACAGTACGAAATCGTAGAACGCCATGGCGGAACCGTTCGGTATAGTTTGGGTCTAAAGGATAAATATGTTGAGGGGAATACTTTAGCGATCGGCGATGCGGTTTCTACCATTAATTTCCTGGGCGGTGAAGGGATTCGTCATGCGATGCAGAGTGCGGAGATTGCAGTGAGTTACATCGATCGCTATCTCCAAGGTAAGACCCAAACCTTTGATGGCTACCAAGATGAAATGCATCGGGTCTTTTTAAAGGATTGGACGATTTCAGAGAAGCTGGGCTTGAAGAAGTATTTGGCAGATTCCGATCGGTTGGTCGATCGGGTTGTGAATTATTTACGTCCGCTCAAACTTGAAGATGTGGTGGACATTCTGTTCTACTATAAATTCGAGAAAGCCTCAAAGGGTCTGGGTTCCTATATCTGGCGGAAATTCAAATCATTCTGGGCTAAAGTTTTCAGCAAGGTGTGATGTTTGCAGGTTTAGCTTTAAGATCAAATCAGCCGTGTATTAAAAGTTGGGTTAGGTGTGGGAAATGAGTGAGCAGCAAGCGATCGGAATTGGACTCGTGGGAACAGGGTATGCGGCTAAAGTGCGGGCCGAAGTGATCAACGCAGAGCCTCGTGCCCAGCTAGTCGGCGTCTCAGGCAATACGCCCGACAAACTCGCGACCTTTGTGGACACTCACCAAACTCGGGCTTTTCCGAATTGGCAAGCGTTAGTTAATTCGCCCGATGTGAATTTGGTAGTGATCTCTAATTTAAATAGTGAGCATGGGACGATCGCACGGGCAGCCTTGTTTGCGAAAAAGCATGTTGTGGTCGAGTACCCGCTTACCCTTTCTGTCTCTGAAGCCGAGTCCCTGATTGCCCTCGCCAAAAATCAAAATTGCCTGCTGCACGTTGAGCACATTGAATTGCTGGGCGGGATGCATCAGTCTTTGATTTCGAATTTACCCAAGATTGGACAGCCATTCTATGGTCGGTATGCGACGATCGTGCCTCAGCGTCCCGCGCCCAAGAAATGGACCTTTAATCACGAAATGTTTGGGTTTCCCTTGATGGGTGCATTGTCTCGATTACATCGGTTCACCCATATTTTCGGCGAAGTCGCATCCGTCAGTTGTCGCGCCACCTATCAACCCTCAAACGACCCTGCTTATTACAGTTCTTGCCAATGTTCGGGGCAGTTT
>JAAFJU010000320.1 GCA_013298165.1 Synechococcales cyanobacterium bin31.maxbin.ball.101
CCGTTGCAATGACAAAAACACTTTGACTCTTCTCCTGCATCCAAGTCAGAAATGACCCAAACAATCGCCGAGACAGTCCCCCGTCCGCATCACTTTCCGATTGCCCAAAGGCTTTTTCAATTTCATCAATCCATAGCACCGCCGGAGACATCGACTCCGCCATATTTAAGGCACTGCGGAAATTGCGCTCCGACTCCCCGACGTGTTTGTCATAAATTCGGCCTGCTTCGAGCTTCAACAGCGGCATCCGCCAAGCTTTTGCGATCGCCTTCACCGACATCGACTTCCCGCACCCTTGAATCCCCACAATCAAAATGCCCTTCGGCGGATTCAAGTTCAATGCCTGCGCTTGCGGCGTAAACCCAAGCTGCGCACGCGAGAGCCATTGCTTTAACCCATTGAACCCACCCAATTGCAGCGGCGAATTGTCCACAGGCGAATACTCCAGCACACTGTCCTCCCGGATCACCTGCGCTTTGCGTTTGACAATGCTATCGACATCTTCGATCGTCAGCTTGCCATCCTCCATCGCCGCATAGGCCAACACCTGCCGCGCCTGCTTCAGCGTCATCCCTGTCAATGCCTGGACTAACGCCGGGACATCCGCATCTTGTAATTCAATTTGGACTCGGGACTTGCTCCGGAGCGATCGCATCACCGCCTGTACCGCCTGCGTCAACTCCTCACGACCGGGAAGTTTGAGATCTAAATACACCGCATCATGACTAATCGACGACGGTAGGCTAACTTGAACCCCTGTAATCACCAAGGCCGATCGGGACTCTGAAAAACTCTGAACCAACTCGCGAAACTGACGGGCGATCGTCGGATCCTCCAAATGCACCGCAAAATCCTTCAACCAAAAAATCGCCTTGAGGTTCAGCTCCTTAATTTGATTCAAAACTGCGCTGGGATCTTGGGTGCCGTCATAGCTGATGCGGTTCGTCCCCGGCGCACAGTCCTGCTGCCAACGGTTTTCACTAGAAGCGGACGATCGCATGAGACCCTGGGCCACACTCCACTCCATCATCGGCAAACTCATTTCCTGCGTTGCGCCTTGTAGCAGGTTTTGGATCCGCTCTTCCTCGACCGTTTCGATCGCGATCAATGGGTGAAACGAGGTGATCAACGTCTGTAAATGTCGAACCTGGGCCGTCATCGTAGCCGTCATGGTGGGGTTGGTGGACCCAGCGGTAAACGCAACGCTCATGAAAATTCCTCAATGCATAGACTTTAATTAATCCAAGGATGTTGCCCACATCAGCGGTCACTTGGGGCAATCCTGTGTCTTCAGTGTTCCCGCCCTGCTGGTAGACTAGAATTTAAGACGCAAATATTTCTAGGAGCAGCAACTGTGCATCCGGACCAAGTTGAAACCCTCATCAAATCAGAAATTCCAGATTCCCAAGTTCAAGTCATGAGCGGTGACGGATCGCACTTTGAAGTCACCGTCATTTCCGCCAGTTTTGAAGGGAAACGCCGCGTTCAGCAGCATCAAATGGTGTACGCGGCTGTCAAAAAAGCCATGGATAGCGAAGCCATTCACGCCTTCCAACTCAACACCATGACCCCGGCAGAAGCTAGCCAAGCCGCCTAAATCCTGATTGAAATCTATTTTTGGAGAAAAAGTATGAATCCTGAAACCCAAGCCCGCATCCAGAAAATGGTAGACGACAACAAAATCATGGTCTTCATGAAGGGCAACAAACTCATGCCCCAATGCGGCTTCTCCAATAACGTCGTCCAAATTCTGAATACGCTCGGCGTTCCCTTTGAGACCTGTGACATTTTGGCGGATCAAGAAGTGCGTCAAGGCGTTAAGGAATATTCCAACTGGCCGACCATTCCTCAGGTCTACCTGAATGGTGAATTTCTCGGTGGGTCTGACATCTTGATCGAGCTGTACCAAAGCGGTGAACTTCAGCAAATGGTCGAAGTGGCTCTCGCCTCCTAGAAACCCGATCGCACCCATCAAAAACCCTCCAATGTCAAAAGGCATTGGAGGGTTCGCTATATATTTTGCTACGTATAGAGCAACTATTCAGTTGTAAACAGAGGTCTAACGGAAGGGGTCTACCGAAAGGTCTCTACCAGAAGGCAGCCCCTCGGAGGCGTTCCTGCTGATACTCGGGATCGAGTTCAGGTTCGGGCATTTCAAAATTGGACGGGTCATACATATATCGAATCATCTCCTCTTCAAGGCGATTGAGATGGTACGGCTCTAGGGTATCGGTGTGACGAAGGGCGGCAATATATCCGTCGAGATAAAGCCGAATATCATCAAATCGATATCCACGGTTCCACAGTTCGACCGATGCGTCGGTGAGCCGTTGATAGTAGCGGATCGTTAAGGAGTCTTGAAGCATAGACTGAATTCGAGAAACTACTTAGCAGGCTGTCGTCATTCTATCTTAAGTCCTATTCAGACCGATTCTCTATTTATTAATGTAGGGATAACACGATAATTTTAAAATTTAATTTATACGTTGAGAATAAATAGCGATCGAGTCAGTCTTGCCGGGGAATCGGATCCTTTTTTTACGGTAACTTGTCAGGACGTAACTAGCTTTACAAACCATCGGCAATGGGGTTTGCTACTGTAGAAGAGTAAACTCACTCCGTGAGGCACCTGTGGGCGTCGTTTCGATACAAATCATCGAGGGAAATCCACACCTGCGATCGCTCCTGAGTTGGCATCTTCAGCAGGCGGGTTTTCAGGTTTTTCAGTCGATTGACTACATCCAGGCACGCGATTTGTTT
>JAAFJU010000304.1 GCA_013298165.1 Synechococcales cyanobacterium bin31.maxbin.ball.101
AGAATCAATCCAATCGGAATTCGTTTCATGGTGACTCTCAGAGAATATCTAGGACAAATGGATAAAAATCGAGGTGATGAAATACAGTGGATGCCCTGACCTCACCATCTTGCCCTAGTTTCACCAAAATGACATCATCGGTTGGCTTGTGCTGTTAATCGATGCTGACGCTGCAATTTTTTGTCAGTTCGATCGCCTTGCTTTTTAGTTCTGACGTAGGTTCTGACGGACTGAACTAAGCCTTTGGGAACCAGTAGGATCAAGGCTGTGACTAATACGAGTCTTTGATATTCCCGTAGAGTCGGGATGATTCCCCGCACACCGTAGAGCTTGAAATTTCCGTAGAAGTGGCAAGGGGGATACATGTGAGACTTGGGGGTCAACAGCATTGCCCAGCGCTGTCCGATCGAAATAGGACCCTCAAACCAACTTTTGTAGATTGGGTTCATGGGACAAATGGCCCGTGCATCGCCGATGACCGTTGGCAGAAATCCTGCTTTCTTGGCCTCAAAGGTATAGATAAAATCAGCCCACCCGTGGGGCATCCATTTTTGATTGGGATAGCCGAGGCGTTCCACGAGCGATCGGGAGAAGCAGACTAGGTTGCCATTCAGGCCATCGTAGACCGTCTCCTTTCCGAAACCCGTGGTTTGACATTCCGCGTAGAGTTTGCGTCGGTTAACGTGCTGTCCTCCAAAGGTCCCCTTTTGGAATGTGTCATCTTCGTAGCATTGCGCGCTAGCGATCGTCTTGGGATCATGGATGCAGGCGGTGATCAGCCGTTCCATCGTCCCCTCTTCGGGCAGGGTGTCATCATTCAACCAAATCAAATACTTCGCCCCTTGTGCCATGGCAAATTTCATCCCCATGACAATGGCCCCAGTCCACCATAGATTCCCATTCCCCGACAAAATATTGACGTCAGGATAGTGCTGGGCGATCGCCTCTGAGGTCCCATCTGTTGACCCATCATCAATCACAACAATGTGATACCGATCCAGGGATCCCTGCTGCTGTAACCGTTCTAGGCAAGTGAGGGTGGTCGATTTTCGATTGTGGACAGGGATTAGGATGTAGATAGGGTTTTTCATGTCAGGCTTTTAAACGGGGGATGAGATGGCGATATTTTCGTACGCCCTATGGTTCTGATGATGCTCCATCCTCCGTAAATTTGTCTAGATAATCATTTTTATTTACAGTCTTTTCATATAGAATGCCATTCTGTCGGCTTCTGAGAAAGTTTGTGTATGGTCAGTCCTAAAATTCCTGAAATCAAAATGGCCTATCAGGGTCCGATCGCCCTATCGCTTCTCAGTTCGATCGTTCTGGCCTTGCCGACCGTTGCTCAGCCCGCCTCAAAGCCTGCTCCTGCTCTACGTAAGCCTACGGCATCCAAGCCCGCTAAACCCAAACCTGTCAAGCAGAAAACCCTAAAACCGGGAGAGTTGCTGCCGTTTTTTGATAGTGCTGAGACCTTGGAGCTTTTATCTTTTCCGAGAGGTGAAGCGGTGGATGCTGCGCCGAAGCCGCCGAAAATGACGGATTTTGATCGAGAGGTGCTGAAGACTTGTGGGGCGTTTGGGAGTGGGGTGGATAGTGAACAGGTGCGATCGCTGTTTGTGAAGCATCCTGCGATCGTGGCTCAAATTAAAGATGCCGTGGGCGGAAATGTGACGCCGAGAAAGGCGACGCGCGGACTCCGACTCCCTTCACCTTTGTTTTTTGAAGAGTTAGTCCAGGTTTGGACGGCGCAGAAAGCCTTTGAGCATGTGTTCTGTGGGCAGGTGAAAGGGAATCGGATTACGGGACTGCATTTTGCACCACGGTACTATGAGCTTCAGCAAAAGGGCATTGCAGGTCGTCTACCGAACAATGAGCGCCAGGAGGAAGTGATGCCGGGTGCCGTCTATACGGTGGGCATTCAGGCTAAGGTGAATGGCCGGGTGCTGACGGATGCGAAATCAGGGTACTACTATGGCCGGGATGCTGTAGAGATTTTGATCGATGGGACGCGGGCGCATCAGCAGTTCAATATTAATAGTGGGACGAACAGTGCGGTCTGTCTCTATCGGATTCCGACGATCGAGGGAGAGGCCCAGTCCTATGCGTTTCCGTCAGTGTTCGTGAAGAACGATCGGGGGATTGTGACGCTTTATCCGGATGTGACGCCGAATCCAGGCGATCGCGCTTGTGATCAGCTTGAGGAGTAGCGCAGTCGTCTAAAGTTCTGGTCTAGAGTTCTTAAGAGAGTTCCTCTATACTGCTAACTGAAGTTAACCTTTTGTGTTGAAAGCCCATGGCCTCATCCTCCGTCTGCCCAGTGCCCCTTGATCAACGCCCAGTCAACCAGTTTCGGGAGTTGTCCGAGTCGCAGTACTTTCGTTGGGCGACGTTGCGGGGGTGGGAGTTTTTTAAGCCTTTGGCGATCGCTTTTGGCGTCAGTTTTTTGATTTCGGCTCCGACGGCGGCGGCGAGCTATCCTGTGGCGGAAGCGCCCCTGGAGTGGTTTTTGATTGCGGCGGCGGGGGCTTGTATCATGCCGTTTTTGCTGCTGATTCGGCTGTATTTGGGATGGCGGTATGTTCGGGGGCGGCTGTTGGATACGAAAATCTTTTATGAAGAGAGTGGCTGGTATGATGGCCAAATCTGGGAGAAGACGCCGGATTTTCTCAATCAGGACCAGTTGATTGTCACCTACGAGGTGCAGCCTGTGGTGAAACACCTTCAGCAAGCGATCGTTTTTGCGGCGGGTGTGTTGTTTGGGCTGATTCTCGCTAGCATTGGATGGGCCTTTCTGGATTAGCCTCATTGGGGTTTAATTTGGCCGGGGTTTTAGATTTTGTTCTTTAAGGATTCGTTGCGACATGACAAGCAGAGCAAGACGTGGAGATACCCCAGAGCTGAAGATTCGGCTGTTGCGGGAGGGCATTGTGGAGTCGGTTCACCATGCTCATGCTGTGGTCTGTGACGATCGGGGTCGGGTGCTGTTGACGGCGGGGCAGTCGGAGTATGAGAGTTTTATTCGATCGGCGCTGAAACCGTTTCAGGCGATCTGTGTGACGTCTACGGGGACGTTGGAGCGGTTTAATCTGTCCGATCGGGATTTGGCGATCGTCTGTAGTTCTCATCAGGGGACGATGGAGCAGGTCCGTCA
>JAAFJU010000117.1 GCA_013298165.1 Synechococcales cyanobacterium bin31.maxbin.ball.101
GAGCACGATCGATTGGCTGTTACGGTTTGCCTTCGTGGTGAGCCGCCGAGTGTCGCCCGATGCGGGGGTTATCCTTCCCACCACGATCATGTTGATCTTGGTGGTCTCCTTGTCTGTGGGAGCCTTAACCTATCGTGCCTACACTCGCAACGTCCAAGTCATCGCCCAGAACCAGCAGCGCGTTATCTATAATGCGGCTACACCCGCGATCGATCGGGCACGATCGAAATTAGAGTATCTTTTCGATGCCTCTCAAGATACCCGCTATCCGAGTGGTGGTGTTCCCAATGAAGAATATCTTCTGGGCATGATGTTGAATGACGATAAAACTGGGGGAGTTCCAAAGCGTAATGAGCCAGGCCCGAGTGATGATCCTTACATCCTTCCGGGAGAACGTCGTCTAGAAGGCTCTAACACGTGGACCTTCCGAACTGATACGGATGGAGATGGGAAAGAGGATTCGAGTGTTGTCTATTCCATTATCTTCAAGACGCCAGAAGCATCTGACCCTGCTGCATCCCAGCGCCTTTTAGTGACTGAGAGCGACAGAGCTAAGGCCGCGAAGGGGATCGTTCGTCATGGTCCTTTGACGACTGAAACTGGTAGTGCTTGTCAACTGCCTTCTACAGCAGCTAAAGCTGCCACATCAATTGGCTGGTTTGATGATCCGACGAATACGGCAGTGGTACGGAAGAATTTCCAGGTTGATGTCTTGGTTATTCCAGATAGTCCTAAGGCTGTGGCGACGACCTTAGAATTTCATCAGGATCGTGAAATTAGTAAAGGGAATAAATGGGGTGCTTGGTTCCGCGATGACTTGGAAGTATTTCCAGGTCCTGACTTCCGTTTCAATGGTGCCATGCATACTGAAGGCAATTTGATCGTAGGCGGGGTCGGAGGTCAGAGTGATAAGTTCCAAGCGTTTCTGATTAGCTCAAAAAACTCTTGTCTCTATCCTCCAATTGACAACTCAGAAATCTCCATCACAACAGGGACTGATGAAGATAAATTCAAAGGGGTTATTGCGGCTGGAACCATCGGCGTTGTTAGTGAAAATGGTGGTTTTAGACCTCATTACCAAAACGGAAATCAGCCTGCTTACGATACGATTATCAACAAGGGCAATGATACTAACAGTGCTGCTAGTCCAAAGTTTGTGTACAGTGATCCTATTGCTATTCTGACGGAAGATAAGCGCCAGACTGTTGAGGATGGTACAGGTCCTGCTGCGACTCCGAAGAATAACCAAAATAACAATACTCCCCCAACTTATAATGATTCACTGAAGAAGCGGATTCAATTTAAGAATGAACCCACGCCTTACATTGATGACTTGTCTCGTGCAGACGATCGGTGGGGACCTAAGCCGACCTACAGTCTCGGTACAGCAAGTGCGACGACAGGTGTATCAGGGACAGGAAATCGGCCTAAAGTCGCAAAGGTTCCTGAGCGAAAGGACCCTGAAAAGACAGGTTATGGCTATGCCATTCCATCTGGTACAGATATTCTGACTAAAAATAATACCTTTGTAGTGACTGCTTCCACGAAAGACCGGACGGACGCAGAGGTCGGCGGTGATGGATACTGGGAGCGTCGCGCTCGAAATGAAGGATTGCGAGTCATGGTTGGGGAGCGTCTAGAGCTAGGCAATCCCTTTGGTTGGGTTACACCCCGTGATGGAAATGCAGATGGCTATATTAGCCCTGATCCGACGGGTGCCACAGAGCGTGAAGGCGATCCCCTGTATCCGCCTGCAGTAAAGCCTTATCCGGTGCCATCAGGTAAGACGATTCCTCATATTCAGCAGCAGCATCGCACCTTACGCGATAACCTTGCGGCTGTTCAGGCCACTGCGCTTTACCATTCAGATTTCAATCTGATATCAGATATCGGTCCAGATTATCCCTTTGCTTGTATGGCCAGTACGAGTCATCCAGGGACACCCTCTACGTTGCGCCAGTCCATTAACTTTGCGCCAACTCGGTTTAAGAAAGGACAGACAACCGAGAATGTTGACCTGTTAACGGATTTCTTCTTGGGCCGTGGGACCAATGGTTGGGAATTTGAGCCACCAGCGGGCAATGCGTCGGCTTTTGTAAGTGCGATCGCCTCGAATCAACCCCTCGGAGTTGCTTTACGTAACCTAGCGCACTTTGCAGGTGATCCGGATGGAGCCTTCCCTCCTAAGCAGGAAGCAGGTGTTATGCATCCCTATCCTGCACTAACGATGTGGGGCAATTTCTCTAATCTACGCCGTGCTTTAGCGTTGCTAGATAGTGGAGTAGCTTATAACAGTCTGTCGATCGCTGATAAAACCTATCTCCAGACAGCCGCCTGTACTGTGGGAATGTTGGCCTATGAAATCGATACCGTTCAGAAGTTTGATCCCACTAATCCAGGCAATAATGTTTCCGGTGGTTTAGGGGCACCTGGGAAACTGATGCTGCAATTGGGGCTTGACTTGTATAATTTGATGGACGAAAACGGAGATCCTAATAATCGAGTTCTACCCAAGGCTCTCACTAAGATATTTGATTATAAGTCTACTACTTCCACCACAGTAGACCTCAGTAAGCGTAATCCCCGTGACTACTACAACGTTCCTCCAGAAGCCTACATCGAAGCCCTGAGACAAAGTTACGCTGGTGAGCCTAATGGACTAGGCTTTGGGGTGCAGGCAGTGAATAATGCCAAAGTGCGGATGGCTGAGCTGATCATGCTCAACTTTCAAATTCGCCGAGATAGGACTTTCGGGTTTCGGCCTTCTCCTGCCTTTGGTCATTATGCAATTCAGGTTCCGGGTGGTGATAGAGCAGCAGTTTATCCTTCCGCTTGTGACCCCGATCTTTTTGCCTTAGAAGGTGGGACATTAACGGCTGACATTGATAAAAGGGACATTTCAATCGACAAAACCAATGGCAATGCGAAGCCTCTATCTCCTACTGTAACCCCGGATGCGGCAGATGCAACTACAGCGTCTCTTAGCTTTAATTCCACAATCACTAAGGCCCGTTTAGGACTTTCTCGCCTATGTGGAACTCTAAGTATTCCCCCAACGGGTGAATATAATCTCACGCAAGCTGGTTACAGTGTCACCGATGCAAATCGAGCTAGACCTGTTGTCATGCCTAAATTCCCTGCGCTTTACTATCTTTTCCCTGAGCAAGAGCATGGCTTAGAAGGAGATAAGAAGGTTGATGGTGCTAGCGGCAATGATAAAATTCCCGATGAGGTGGGTGAGTATGATACTCGTCAGCCTGGAACCTACACTGCTACCGCTGGTGCTGAAGCTGCCTTCTTAGGGTTAACTGCAAATGATAAGGAACCCTATGTCATTGATCCTTACATCAAAACGAACTCTGTTTCAGGTACCTATAAATTTAAGCCTGTACAAAGTACTGAGATTATTCAGCCCCCATCCCCTCTATTCACTGGAAATACTCTCAATAGTGCTCCTTTTCCCATATCTTTCTTAGGGGCTAATGCTGCCGGCTTTGATGATAATGCTATTAATGTTCTTGCTCGTTTCCCTGATGAAAAAAGAGCGGTCTTCCCAGTTCCTGATCTGTCGGTTAGCGCAGTTGCTGGTAAGCCTCGTAATCTTCCAGGAGGGTTCACGCTAGCAGGCGTAACTGAAACTTGGAGGTTGCCATCTTCTACGAATGTGACTGGAACCACTGGTAATAATGCCAATGTCCCAACCAATATCATCGAAGCGCCTGCATTGTCTGGAACTCGTATCGTTAATACGCCTGTCTCGGTTCCGTTCTTGGATAAAGCATTCTTCGATGGTCGTCAGCTCATGCTTGCAAGGACCCTTGATCTTGACGTGGGCATGATGCGGAGTGATAAGACGAAGCTGCAAGGCGGTGAGCGGAGTGAACCACTCATGCCGATGAGTGGTATTGTCTATGCGTTCCGCGAAGATGCGGTGCGCGAAGACGGGATCGCCCGTCCACCTGGAGCGCGGATGAACGCTCGGAACCCTGCTGCTCCCACCGACCCCTCCACTGCAACCTATAAAGGTGTCTCCATTAAGGCCGTTGACAACTTACCTGATCCAGAGCGCCGGATCCATGGATTCCGCTTGAAAAACGGTCGTCAGGTGAAGCGAGATAGTGGATATGAGTCTGGATCATTCTCTGCTTCTGATAATTACAGAGGTCTCTCTTTGTTTACCGACCAACCTCTTTATGTCCAAGGTGATCTAAATCGACATCAGACTGGAGGGGATGACACGATCGGTGATCCGCTTGAAGAGTTCAAGGGTAGTGCGGCATTAATCCGAGGTAAGGATTTTAATGAAACGACGTTCTATAATCGTGGCGGCGGCGGCGCAAGCGGTGAGAAAGACACTCGTTTCGCGAGCTTGACGGGCGATCGTTGGAGACCGACTGAGCTGTTAGCTGACTCAATTTCTATCCTGTCTGATAACTTCTGTGATGGAAGTATTTCAGATATGTTCATTACCTATGCTGATACTGTCGCTGATGCTGAAAAAGGTTTCCAGCGTCATCCTCAGAAAAAGTCGGTCTCGGATCAAGGTCCGCGCAGTATCTACCAAGATAGTGCCAGTGGATTTAAGAACACGGGTCTATACGGCGGATTGGGCTGTGATGGTTCAGGGTTCACCTCCTTTGAAAACTCAGACTTGCCAACTAGTGGACTGTCTACTATTACAGGTAAGACAGGTCGCTACGACTGGCTACGGGAAAATCCGAATGCCACCAGTTACAACGCTGCGTTAATCGGAACCTACGAAAACGACACTATGCCCGCAGGTGACTATGCCACACCTATCAAAATTTCCAGAGCGGGATTACCACTTCTCCGCCAGCCTGCTGGTCTACCAACATCAACGACGTTTGATCCTACGAGCATTGACCAGAAGACTCTGGCTGAAGGAAACTTGTACGCCTACGGGGATAAGAATTCCACGGATAACAATGTGAAGAACATGAGTTTTCTTCCGATCGGCGGCGGTCGTAACAAAATCAGTGCCAATTCACTGCGAAATAATGATGCAACGAACGTTAACTCTATTGTGGTTAGCGGCATTGTCCCATCTCAACCAGGAAATACTTATGGCGGTCTCCATAACTTCCCTCGATTTATCGAGAACTGGAGCGGTCAGACGTTGGATTATGTTGGCTCTTTCTTGCAGTTAAGCTTTAGCAACTATGCAACGGCTCCATTTGAAATGGAAGGCTGGGAGTATAACGAGGGTGGCGCGCTGGAACCAGATCTAGAATTGAACGCTGAGCGCATCACTTACTACTCACCTCCTGGACGTCAGTGGGGCTATGATGTTGCGTTGCAGCTTGCACCCGCAGGTCCTGCAGCTTCTCGATTTGTCTTGGTGAAGACTCCTCGTAACGAGTTCTATTCTGAGCCTCAAATTAATGATCCTTACATTCAGTCTCTTTGTTTAGCTTTTCAGACCTATCCAAAGGCTCCGCAAGAAGCGAAAGATGCGATAAAACGACAATGCGCAAACTAACTTGAGGCTCACCCTATGAAACGTCACATTAAATATCCAGTCAGTGAAATTTTGCTTTTGCTTGGGAAAAGTCTCAAGGTGCGGTCCACAGACGTGACTTCTGGATTTACGTTGATTGAATCGTTAGTGGCAATAATTGTCATCAGTGTTACAGTCGTCGCTATTTCTCCACCGATCTTCTGGGCTGCTGCTACTCGGGTACAGAACCGACGTGCAGAGCAAGCACTGTCGATTGCCCAAAGCTCGATCGATGAAGTCCGCGCTAAAGTGGAACGCGGCTCTTATACGCTGAATGAGTTGCCAGAGATTGCTCCCTCTGCTGCTGCGGGTATAAGACCTTACCCCTCCAGAGGGCCAGCACCTGGTGCTCAGTGGGCTGATGCAAAACGCTGTATCAGACCAGATTTAAATACGGTTTCCTCCTTGTCTCCAACTGTTAAAAATTATCCGCCTATTGATCAATATCTAGCGATTGATACTGATGGAGATGCAGCATGTGAGCCAGAATTTCTAGTCCAAGTTTTTAGAAATGAAGGAATTTGTGCGACATCTTGTTCTGATCCGTTGCTAACTCCTGAACAGAGAAAGCCTGTAGCCTTCTCTGTGGGTGTTAGAGTGTATTCTGCGATCGCTAAAAAATCAGGGGTTGGAACCTTAGATCCTGAAAAATCACGATTAACGGGAACGACGGGAACGGGCCAGACAGGATTTCGCCCCCTGGCAGTTCTCTATTCAACAGTCGCGAAGAGTGATTCCTCCACCGCACTCAAACGATATCGTGCTCTTTGTAAGGCTGGTTCAGACGATAAGGTTTGTGAATAGTGAATGATCTGTTGTGGTCGGAATGTGTTGTATTAAGGGTGATGGAAGATGAGAAACTTACGATTGTCAAGACAAACTATTCAGCTAAAAATGCTTCTTAGGTTTTTTCCTAAGGGCAATGATCGTCGTGGTTTTACACTCATCGAATTGCTAGTCGCCATGCTGATTAGTGGTTTAATTGTCAGTGGTTTACTATACCTTGTCGTTGAGGTTTTGGGGATCAATCAGAAGGATGCTTCTCGTAGTGATACACAGCGAGATATTCAAGCGGCGTCTGACTATATCGCTCGCGATTTGCGAGAATCCTTCTATGTATATGGTACAGAAATAGAAGAGGATGCGTCTGGTAATAAAACTCTTGCTAGTTGTCTTAGGGACTATGGTGCGGGAAGCACAGAGGCTCGTGGAACAAATAGCCAATGTACAGGCTTGTTACAATATTTGCCTGTTAGCCTTAGATCCAATGAAAACATTCCAGTCTTAGCTTTTTGGAAGCCGGAGCCATTGCCCGAAATTGTTAAGAAGCGTTGTGAGACAGATGCCGATAAGATAGGTCGTCTGAGCAGTGATCCAAAATATGATGCAGCTTTGGATAAAATTCCTTGTGTTGCCCAGCGGATGTATACCTTAGTAATCTATTCATTGAGTACTGAAAATCCTGGCAACATATGGAAAGGGAGAGCTAGGATTAAGCGCTATACCGTCCCTCACTTCACAGAAACTTCAACAGTAAAGAATCCTGGATGGGCTGCCCCAGTTGCTTCTGATGATAAAAGGCCACTATCTTGGCCTTTTGGCAAGGCAGATGGAGGAATCGTGAAATTACAGCAGAGCGTGGCATCTGGAGAGGGTGTCGTATTGACAGATTTTGTAGATCACAAATACGATCTTAATAATGTTCCTGAAGCTCCCGAAGATTTAGAAGCAAAGACCCCTGCTCCAACTCCAACTAGTAGTAGTGGTTACTGTCCACCAACGTTTGAAGTAGCAAATTACAAAAAGTTTAGACCTGAGTTTTATGCTTGCGTTCGCAGAGCTTCTATCAATGAAAATCCTGAGGTCAGGTTTGTAATTAAGGGGAATGCGGCAGGACGAGGCGGCATTCCTCGCAACACAGGAGAGGTTCCATTCCAGATGGAGTCTCATGTGATTGGTCGGGCAGCTTATAGTAAGCAACGTTCTTGAGTATTTAAACTAAATTTGGAGCGGGGAGCTTTTAGAGATGATGCAGTATTTTCGACGACGATCGCCTGATCAAAGTGGTGGTTTTACACTGATTGAAGTGCTAGTTATTGTCATTATTATTGGAGTCCTGTCTGCAATTGCTGCACCTGGTTGGTTGGCATTTGTGAATAACAGACGAATTTCAACGGTCCGATCGCAGGCGGCAGATGCCATTCGTAAGGCTCAGACGGAAGCCAAGACAACTCAAACTCTGCGGGCGGTTGTCTTGGATGTAGCTAGCGATCCTCCCACTATTGCTGTTACACGCTGTTCAGTTCCTATCTCGGCATCTTCAGCATCTTCTCAATGTGACTTGTCTACAGTGCTGAATTGGCAGACATTGGGTGGTGGTGATGTTAGACCTGGTTCTGTTCGGTACAGCGATACAACTAGAGGACAGACAGGCTCACCTTCCTATGTCGGCAAGCAGTCTAGTTATCGACGCCTAGTCTTCGATGGAAATGGGGCTATTAAGAAAAGCCTGTCTGATTCACCTGCTGGATCTGTAGATGCTATTGGATCTGTGGATGCTGCATTATTTATTGTTGGATTTCAACTTACACAACGTCCGAATGCTCAGCCTCGTTGTCTGATTGTTCAGACGTTGTTGGGTGGGTTGCGTGAGGGTAATGCTAAGACTAAGACTGAATGTGGAGCTTGATGGGCGATCGTCTCTCTTAAGTGGGAATTCTTAAAAGTGTAAAAAATACTTAAAGTCTTCCTATTTATGAAATTTTCCACCATAAAAAAGCAGTTTCTAAAAGTAAAGCGTGAAGCCGGGATTACTTTGTTGGAGGTTTTGATTGTTGTTGTAATTGTTGGTCTTCTAAGTGCGATCGTTGCGCCCAGTTGGATTGGTTTCCATGCGACCAGACAACTCAACGTTGCACAGGATCAAATCCAAGGTTCGATAAAGAATGGCCAACATATGGCTAAGCTGAAGCGGATTCCTCAGCGATTTGTGATCGAGCAGTATGGGGATATGGTTCGCTGGGGAACGGCGACTGACCCAGGCTTGCCGATCGCTTGGACTGAATTTAAAAACATTTCGATCGACACCACTCAAACCACCTTTCGCAAGGATCGGACAAATGATAAGCGTTGGTTTATGGTGCTTGATGATGATGGAACGGTGACGGGGCAGTTGGGGCGAGTGACGTTGATTTCTTCGGCAGTCAAAGAGCAACGCTGCGTTATTATGTCTACGCTTTTAGGTGAAACTCGTAAAGGTGAAAGACATTCTACTAAGCGAGACGGGTTTTCCTGCTATTAGCAAAATGTCTTTCACGCCGGGGCTAGCCCTTGTAGTTACGATCGAGTTTCAAGATGATTGTGCCCAGGGGCGGCAGGCAAAGGTCTAGAGAGAAGTCGCGGCTGTGATAGCCCCAGTCATCGCTCCACTTCCCACCAAGGTTGCCCATGTTGCTACCGCCGTATTCACGGGAGTCGCTGTTGAAGATTTCGACGTAGAAGCCGCGATCGGGGACGCCGACACGGTAGTGACCATGGGGCTGCGGTGTGAAGTTACAGACCACCACCACAAATTCATCAGAATCCTTGGCCCGACGAATGAACGAAATGACGCTGTTGCGATTGTCGCCGCAGTCGATCCACTCAAATCCACCTTGAGCGAAGTCCTGTGTGTAAAGGGAGGGTTCGTTCTTGTACAAGGTGTTGAGGGAGGTCGTGTATTCCTTGAGCTTTTGGTGAGCAGGGTATTGCAGGAGTCCCCATTCAAGGTCGCCCCAGACGTTCCATTCGCTCCACTGCCCGAATTCCATGCTCATGAAGAGGGTCTTTTTGCCGGGATGGGCGAACATGTAAGCGTAAAGACAGCGCACGTTGGCGAATTTCTGCCACTCGTCACCGGGCATTTTGCCGATCATGTTGCTCTTGCCGTGAACCACCTCGTCGTGGGACAGGGCCAGCATGAAGTTTTCGCTGTGGTTGTACCACATGCTGAAGGTGAGGTTGTTTTGGTGGAATTGGCGGAACCAGGGATCCATGCTGAAGTAGTCCAGCATGTCGTGCATCCAGCCCATGTTCCATTTCAGGTTGAAGCCTAGGCCGCCGACGTAGGTGGGCCAGGAGACCATGGGCCAAGAGGTGGATTCTTCGGCGATCGACAATGTTCCAGGGAAGTAGCTAAACAGCAGGTGGTTCATCTGACGGAGGAAATCAGCCGCTTCGATGTTTTCGCGTCCGCCGTATTGGTTTTGGACCCATTGGCCGGGATCGCGGTTGTAGTCCAGGTAGATCATGGAGGCGACGGCATCGACTCGGATTCCGTCAATGTGGTACTTGTCGAACCAGAAGAGGGCGTTGGCGACGAGGTAGTTGCGGACTTCGGGACGTTCGTAGTCGAAAACTAAGGTGCCCCACTCTTTGTGTTCGCCTTTGCGAGGATCAGCGTTTTCGTAGAGGTGGGAGCCGTCGAAAAAGGCGAGTCCATGACCGTCTTTCGGGAAGTGGCCGGGGACCCAGTCTACGATGACACCGATGCCGTTTTCATGACATTGATCGACGAAGTACATGAAGTCCTGCGGCGTGCCGAAGCGGGTGGTGCAGGCGTAGTGGCCGACAACTTGGTAGCCCCAGGAGCCGTCGTAGGGATGCTCGGCGACGGGGAGCATTTCGATGTGGGTGAAGCCGAGTTCTTTGACGTAGGGGATCAGCTTTGCGGCGAGTTCGCGGTAGGTCAGGAAGCGGGCACCGGGTTTTTCGTCGGAGACGATGACGACAGGCTCTGGTTTTCCGTCGGGACCGATCGCAGGCACCGTGGAGTCGCCATGCATCCAGGATCCGAGGTGCAGCTCATAGATGGAAATGGGTTGGCTGAGGGGTTCGCTTTGGCGACGTTGCTCCATCCAGCTCTCGTCTTTCCACTCGTAGTTGCTGAGGTTGGTGACGATCGAGGCGGTTTTGGGGCGGGTTTCTTGTTGGAAGCCGTAGGGGTCTGACTTCTCGTAGATGTGACCTTCGTGGTTTTTGATTTCAAATTTGTAGCGATCGTTCTCCTTGAGTTCTGGAATGAAGAGTTCCCAGATCCCGGTGGATCCCCGTCGCATTTGATGCTGACGGCCATCCCAGTAGTTGAAGTCGCCCAAGACAGAGACGTTGCGGGCGTTGGGTGCCCAGACAGCAAAGTAGACGCCGTTGACGCCGTTTTGACTGGTCAGGTGTGCGCCGAGTTTTTCGTAAATCCGGTGGTGGTTGCCTTCGCCGAAGAGGTGGAGGTCAAATTCTGTGAGGCAGGGGTCTTTGAAGGCGTAGGGGTCGTAGAGGACGGTGCTGCTGTCACCGCTGGTGACGCGCAGTTGGTAGTTGGTGACTTCGGTGAGGTCGATGACGCATTCAAAGAAGTGAGGGTTGTGGACGGAGGGCGTCATGTCAAATTCGCGCCGCGCTTCGGGGATGAGGGCGGCGACGGCGGTGGCTTTGGGTTGGTAGACGCGCAATGCCCAGAGGGGTTTCCCATCTTGTTCGATCGGGTGTAAGCCGAGGATGTCGAAGGGGTTCGTATGTTGGTTGTGGATGATTTGGTCTACTTGTTCGCGGCTCACCGTAATCGTCATGAAGACCCCTGCTGCTAAAGCAACGTTTTCTAAAAGTTTTTCCCGATCTGCCTCCAAGTTACCAAACATCGGGAGCAGTCTCAATTTTTTGTGATTTTTGCATGGGTTTTGGGGCTGGGCTGTTCGGGATGGACGGACTGGGAAGGTCTTGTGGAGGGGGACTGGGTTAAGCCTCGATCGGGAGTCGAATGCCAAACTGAGTCCCTTCCTCGACTTCAGATTGGACCGTGAGCTGTCCGGCGTGTTTGTCCACCACAATTTGATGGGCGATCGTGAGTCCAAGTCCCGTGCCTTGACCGACGGTTTTGGTGGTGAAGAGATGGTTAAAGATCTGGGTTCTCACGGCTTCTGGCATCCCTTTGCCATTGTCCTGAATCCAAATTTCGACGTACTCTCCAACGGTGAAGGTCCGAATGGTGATCTGCTGCGGAGCGGCGATGAGATCCGCAAAGCTTGTTTCCTGGGCGACTTCATCGAACATATCGATCGCATTCGCCAAAATATTCATAAATACCTGATTCAATTGCCCCGGAAAACATTGAATTGCGGGCAAGTCGCTGTAGTCTAACCGGATTTGAATTTCAGGACGGGCGGGATTGGCTTTGAGGCGATGGCGAAGAATGAGAAGGGTGCTGTCGATGCCATCGTGTAGGTTGAAGGCTTGTTTGGTATCGGTGTCGGCGCGGGAGAAGGTGCGGAGACTTTGGCTAATGGATTTGATCCGATCGCCGCCATCTTTCATCGCCCGAATCAGTTTTGGGAGATCGTCGCGAATATAGTCCAGATCGATCGCTTCTAATTCGGCTTCGATCGCGTCACCGGGTTCCGGAAATTGTTCGGCGTAAAGATCAATTACTCCAAGTAAGTCATTGATGTAACCCTGAGCTGCGCTCACATTTCCGACGATGCAACCGACGGGGTTATTAATTTCATGGGCAACGCCTGCCACCAGTTGTCCTAAGGACGACATCTTCTCCGATTGCACCAGTTGGACTTGGGCATTTTGCAGATCCGCCAGGGTTTGCTTTAATTCAGTATTGGCGTTAGCGAGTTCGGCGGTGCGATCGGCAACCTGCACCTCGACGGCATTGAGCAAGTCTTGTAATTGGGTATTTGCGTCTAAAAGCTCACTCGAACTGAGTGCTAACGATCGCTCCAGCAATCGATAATCATCATCGGATTGACAATAGGCGTCGTCAACAGCTTTAAGAAAATTCTGAAATACTGAATCAGAGAGATTGATATCGGTGAGATGACGCTTAATTTGACGCTGGAGTAGTCGGTGCATAGAGATTCCGTAACCAATCATTAAATGTAGAGTTTATTCTTCAAGGAACGTGGTGATGGTCATGGTTTGATTGTGCAAACGACAGAGTTCACCAGGTTCCGCTGGGGCAATTTCACCGTAGGAGTAGAATCCGGTTAGGATTGTCGAGTCTCCTAAGATGTCTCGAATGCCTTCCACTTCTTCCTCGATACGTTGTTTTAACACCAGTTTTCGACCGACACAACTAATCAGAATTGCCAGGTTGGGTGCCTGGGTCGTAGCTGTGAGGCTAACTTCAGCGGCGGCGATCGCCCCATCCACCAGACGATCGAAGTTGGATTGCATCAGTTGGACGATGCTGCCTTCGGGGACATCCCCAGCAAAGGTCAACGTTTGTGCCTCTTCATCCACTGCCAAAATGGTCCGAACGACGGCACGATCGCCCGTGCCGTCGTAGAGATTGAGCGGAAAGAGTAATCCGGTGGCGGGCAACCCGGCGGCGTGATCCCCTAGGTATTTTTTGTACAGTTCCAAGGCGGATTGACCATCGAGTTCCGAGAGCACATTGCCCTGGGATTTGGTCACCACCCGCTTTGGTCCAAAGGGACTCCAGCCGCCGAGGGAGGCATAGCCTACCTGTAATCGATCGCCATATAAGCCAATGGCGGCGACCTGACCTTGGGCGATCGAATCGCCTGAGATCACCCAGGTTTCACTAAATCGCGCGCCGTCGCCGGACAGTCCACCTGTCAGTGTGACCCGATCGGGCAGTTGGGATTGGAGTCCGCGAATTAGGTCGCTACCGTTCACGTTTAAGCCATCGGAGAGGACGAACAAGTGAACCAAGTCCGTCGGATCAAACGCCTGCGCGAGTCGGGCACCCGCGTCAAAACTCGATTCACCGTCCTTCAGATGAATCGAGTCTCCCTTCACCCGCGTTTGCTCGAATTCGATCGCTGTTGCCACGATCCCATCATCCGTCACCTGCGTCTCCAAAATCTCCCCTGCTGTCGAGCAACCCAACACCTGCGCCTGGGGATAGCGTTGGGTTAGGGCAGTCTGCCAGGAGTCGGTGGTCAATCGATCGGTTGACCCAAATACCAATACGAGTTGGACCGATGGATTTGGATTCGTTGTCGCCTCAAGCTTCCCGACGCATTGCCAGTTCGCTTCCGTCCATCGCCATTGCTCAATTTTCATCCTGCTTCTCCCCGATCGCACATCTCAAATTCTCTTTCTCTTAGAGAATGCCCATGGCTTTTGGCAGGGTTACTATAGATTTGAGTGAATCATTCCTGAAAGTTCTGCTCTAGATACAAGAAGTCCCGATCTTCTCGTGTGTTGGAAAACCGGGACTTGAGTTCGATCGATTGTGAAAACCAATCTAGTAGGTAAAAAGTTGCCTTCTAAGCAGCGATATCAAGCGCTACCTGTGAAAACGACTTCAGGAAACTTCGTCTGTGCTTCTGCA
>JAAFJU010000049.1 GCA_013298165.1 Synechococcales cyanobacterium bin31.maxbin.ball.101
ATTGCTCAACGCTGGAACCGACCGATTCGAGATTGGAAAGCGGCAGCATCCCACTTTGCAATCTTATTCCCAGACCGCTTTAAATATTGACGTTCAAACCCTTACACAAAATTCTGTACGCTCTCGTTCCCCCAGAATTGTGGGCCAGAGGGCGGTTCGTCAGGGACTTGATTTTGACGCAGATCCCTTAAGTAACCATTATTAATCAAATGAATAACCAGCAAAGAAGACCTCAGTTGGCATATCATTTTCATAAATCACAATATGTCTACATGTTCCACGATCAATACTTCCCCAAAACTCATAGCCAGTCCCTTCATACGTCTGAGATGAGAGAAGTACTGCCTCAATTAGATTATGCGTTGGCTTGTCTGTATTAAATAATTGATTCAACTCCTCTGTAGATAGTGGAAATGTAGTACAGAAAAGATCCATCCCATTTTGCTCAGATGCATCTAGCGCATCTGAATAGGAAACACTAGAAATATTCAATACATCAAGGATAGAACGAGTTCCTTCCTCTTCTGAAGCTTCCATTGCTTCTTCAATTGAAGAATGCTGTGATCCTGGCGTGGGAGAATCAGAAGTAATGGGGAAGTCAATATCTGATATGACAGGATTATAGCGACCTGCGGCAAATTCTCGCTGGCGCAGTACCTCTAATGTCGTTTCAATATCTGTTTGATATTTCGTGAAATACCAGTAGGCGTGGCCACCCATATTCTTGCCTTAAATTGAAAGATTTCTTTAGAGTTCCCCATCAATACCAATGTCTTACAGAATGTGGTACGGTTACGATCGATCGGCCACCATTCAACTCCAACGTTGTTCCGACTCGTTGATTTGTTGCTGAAGCTGCTGGACTTCTTCGATCGACAACCCTGTCCCATGTGCAACGGCCTCAACTGAGAATCCATCTCGCAAAAAGTTGAGCGTGATCGTCCGACTGCTTTCTTCTTGAACTTCTCTTACGATCGATCGGTAGACCGTGGATTCTTGCATGATCTCCCTTTCGGTATCGGGTGTGGCGTGGACTCGATCGATCGTAGCGGCTCATTAGTGTGAAGTAGCGTCTAACTGTTGTTGGAGTTGTTGCACTTCTTCGATCGATAAACCTGTAGAAGAAGCAATCAAACCGATCGCCACACCTCCTCTCAAAAGATTAAGCGCGATCGATCGACTGTTTTCTTCTTGAGCTTCTCTCCGGAGCGATCGATAGACAGTGGATTCTTGCATGATGTCTCTCCGCAATATGCGATAAATAATTTCATCTTCTAATCGTAACCCAGCTAAAATCCCTGACGCTGCAATAAGATTTGCTCTCGTCACGGGGTCAGCAACCTGATCGACTCTTTGAGCCACTTGGCGTAGCGTTGCCTCTACATCTATAGTATCGCCTAGAGCGGCAAAGGGGATGAGTCCGGGATATTCTAAAAACAGTGAGGCAGGTTGCTCCCACAGGCGTATAACCTCAAACTCATGGCGAGTTCGCTCCATCGTAAAGCTAGTTTGATGAACTAACTCTGATCCCGTCCGTTTCAGGTAAATGACCACCTGGCGCATATTTTTATTTGGGTATTTGCGATATCCACGTACCCGATAGTCCAACATGCGAAACGGAATGCTATTGGTTGGTACTGTCTGGAACTCGATATGCAAAATATCATCGTCCGATTGCAGCAGAATCAAAGCATCGGCACGAATCGGATCGAGAGAAAGTTCAGATGGTTTGAGTGCTGTCAGGGTGACAGCAGTTCCGAGCAGCCAACTCGCAAAGTCGGCTGAAAAATGTTCAGCCAGAAATCGACAGGTATCATCATACATAATAGGTACAATTATACCAATGGTCATACCGATTTGATTTTGAATAAACCTAAAGCTTGGTGAACGACTGTTACAGGTCCGATCATCTCCCAGCGTTAAGCCGATCGACCGTGCCGCTTTCGGTGTCGCGTCGGGAAGATGTGGAGCATTTACGATCGATCGCTAAGGAGCGGTTTGTGAGTGTGAGGTAGGAAAAGATATTTCAAATCGATCGAGAATAGTCCTTCTAACGATTCGGCACTTCTAAATTCAAACTCTGGAACTTTGGATATTTTTGAATTTAGAAGTGCTGAAGACGATCAGTTGGTCATTTATATGTCATCGCTGTTGACAATAATGGCAGGACGAATTTTGCTAAGTTCGTCACCAAGAGTGGGGTTGGCATTGTACAGCCAGATTTCACCTCTACGCATAGTCTTGGTACTCTTGGAAATCTTCTGGATCTTCGTCAGTCCATTGAGTCAGTTCGCTTCCAGGTTCATAGAAGGAATGCATTCGATCGGCAGCTTGGACTAGGCTTAGGTGTTTTGAGGGCGTAATCGTTTGACGCAGGAGACGAGAAGCCGCTTCGATGACTTCTAGGGTTTCTTCTGGGGTGAAGTGTTCTAGGGCTGCGAGGACTTCGATTTTACTCATGAGTGTGGACGATTTCTCATCGGTAAATTGATACATCTATTCTAGTGTGAAGTAGGATGCGATCGCAGATACCCTTCGATCGAATTCAATTGAATTGCCATACGGCTCATAGCGGGATTGTAAAATAGATTGTGTCAAAGGTTGAAAGATGAGATCTAATGAACTAATTAACCCAAGACCTAAAATCATGCTGAACATCAATCCAGAACTTTTAGATGAATTACTCAAAAAATCGACGCAATGGAACGAGTAAAAAGACCATCAAAGGAGAATTTAGAGAAATCGGGATTCAAATCCCCCGGGACCGCCACAGCGAATTTGAGCCTAAACTGATCCCAAAACATCAGACCCGATTTACCGGATTTGACGACAAAATCATTGCCCTATATGGTCGAGGGATGAGTACTCGGGATATTGAATCCACGCTCAAAGATCTCTACGGTGTGGAGGTTTCAGCGGGTCTAGTCAGTCAAGTGACTCAAGCGGTCGAAGCAGACTTAGTCGCTTGGCAAAATCGTCCGCTCAGCGCGATCTACCCCATCGTCTATCTAGATGCATTAGTGCTGAAGATTCGTCATGAGGGGCGCGTGATGAACAAAGCCGTCCACTTGGCGCTGGGCGTGAACTTAGCGCTTCAAAAGGAACTGCTGGGAATTTGGATGACCCAAAATGAGTCGTCTAAATTCTGGTTAACCGTGCTGACAGAATTAAAAAATCGTGGGGTTGAGGATATCTTTATCGCCTGCTGTGACGGTTTGACGGGGTTCCCTGATGCCATTGAAACCGTGTTTCCTAGGACACAGGTTCAGCTCTGTATCGTCCATATGGTGAGGAATTCGCTGTCTTATGTCTCTTATAAAGACCGAAAAGCGGTCGCCAGCGACTTGAAAAAAGTCTATGGCGCGATGACTGAACCAGAAGCAGAGCAAGAACTGCTTAAATTTGCTCAAACCTGGGACAAACAATATCCGACTATCAGTAAATCTTGGCTGAATCACTGGCAACGAGTGATTCCCTTCTTTGCCTTTCCCCACGATATTCGGAAAGCGATCTACACCACCAATGCCATTGAATCAATAAATATGACCCTGCGAAAAGTCCTGCGAAATCATCGGACCTTCCCAACGGATGAATCGGCGATGAAAGTAATCTTCCTTGCTTTACAAAATATTTCCCAAGAATGGACGATGCCCATTCGAGACTGGAAAAGCGCACTCAATCGCTTTGCAATTGAATTTGAAGGGCGAATGCCTAACTAAATTATGACCTTTGACACAAAATGCTTTACAAACCCGGTGCCAACACTTTACTTATTCTAGACAAGGCTTGTAATCCATTATTTTCAGCCACAGTCCCAGTTGTAAACAACTCTTGAAAAATCAAGATTGTTTAGATCACTTTCCTCGATAAAGAAGTTTCCAACGCCTCCATCGCCCCACATGATATCAGCATTTTTGGCCCAATCTATCTGTAGTAAAAGTAGCCAATTCTCATTTTCAGGGGCAAGCTCAAGTATGTCTGACTGAGAAAAATTCGCATAGCCACCTATTTTATTACCAGATCTATTATTAAGAAGTTCACTGTCGAATAATTCATCAGTCTGCTCATCTCTTATTGACTTGAAAAATTCATTTCTACTACTACAGTCACCCCAAAATTTATTAAACTGATAATTATTTAACCCAACATACTCCTCACGAGATGAAAATATAAGCTTGCAGGTCTTCATGACAGGCATACTGCACCATAATTCATCCTCATTAGGGAGCAAATCAAAGGAGTTTACAAGCATTGCTTCATCTGTCATTACTTCTGGATAATAAATGATTCGGAAGTAGTTCTGCGTTTGTTGAAGAAGAAATTGTTGCCTAGCATCATATGGATCAGTATATTCCAGCCCATACAGATCATTGTCTGAAATAAAGAATTGTAGTATTCCTGAGGTTGGATAACCTTCAAGTGGTGGGACCTCAGAGAAATTTATCTGTGCCATAAAAACTAAATATCGCCCATCAATGTCCTTTGGAAATTCACTCGTTTTTGGAAGGTAAGGATTTCCTCGGTACTTACTTGTCCAAAGTGATAGATTTTCATCTGTCTCAAAGGGTTCAATATGAATTAGTGGTTTCTTCGTACTCAGAAATTCATTACGCTTATCTTGTAGCGCCTTTGGCAAATGAAGTTCCATAAATTCTCCAATAATTTATAAATCAATATTCCCCCTATTTCTGCACCACCACCAGCAAAAAACTACATTCTGGACCCCATTCCACCACCAACCCCATCCGTTGCTGCTTTTGGAGTCTCATTTGCTACTTTTGCCTGAAGCTTTGCCCGATCGGCCTCCCCCGTTACAGCTTTTGGTTCGGCACCCCCAGAATATAGCCCTTTGGGCATCTAAGAAAGGGGGCTGGGGGGCCGACCGCTAGCGTAACCAAACCGAGAATTAAGCCATTGCCTCCTGCTGAACTCCGTTGGCGTAGCCTCCCGAAGCGGGAATCGCCCCATAGGCCAAATCAAAATCCTCCTGACGAATCCGAATCAACTCCGGATCTTCAATGCCACTGGCTCGATGACGACGAATCGCTTGCAATGCCGCTTGATTGCTCAACAATGCCAAATCCGCGCCGTTCCAGCCGTCTGTCACTTGAGCCAAATTCGCCAAATCCACCGATTCCAAAGGCCGATCGCCATTGTGAACCTGCAAAATCGACAACCGACTCGCCTCATCCGGCAAATCAACCTTCAATTGCAAATCCAAACGCCCCGATCGCAGCAACGCCGGGTCCAAAGCATCAGGCCGATTCGTCGCACCAATCAACAGCACCGATCCACAATCCTGTAACCCATCAAGTTCCGTCAAAAGCTGACCCACCACCCGATCGCTAATCCCCGAATCCCCCGTAAATTTCCCACGAGCCGGAGCCAGCGTATCAATCTCATCAATGAACACCACACAGGGCGACGCCTGCCGCGCTTTACTAAACAAATCGCGCACCGCCTGCTCCGCCGCCCCAACCCACCGAGTCATCAGTTCTGGGCCTTTGACAGAGATGAAATTTGCACGGGCTTGGGATGCCACGGCTTTAGCCAATAGCGTTTTTCCGGTTCCTGGAGGTCCCCAGAGTAGGACTCCCCGTGGCGCTTGGGCACCTGTGCGCGCGTAGAGATCGGGGTAGAGCAATGCACCCTCGACAGATTCTTGTAAGACCCGTTTGATTTCGACCAGACCGCCAATCTGGGACCAACTGATTTCCGGTGACTCCACTTCCACCGATCGCAGCACCGACGGCTTAATCTCTTTCAACGCGAGGATCAGATCGTTTTGTTCAATAGTCATGCGATCGGGAATCGGATCAGCCAAACTCGGCACCTGACGACGGAGCGCAAGGTAGGCGGCTTTTTGGGTCACGGCTTTGAGATCCGCACCGACCATGCCCACCGTTAAGTCTGCGATCGGCTCCAAATCCACGCCTTCGATCGGCATCCCCTGCGTCAAAATTGTCAAAATTTCGAGTCGTCCAGCCCGATCGGGAACGCGGTACTGCACCTCCCGATCGAATCGCCCCGGACGCCGTAATGCTGGATCTAGATGGTCAGGCCGATTGGTTGCCGCTAGTACCAAGACTCCTGGCGTATTGGAAAATCCATCCATTAAGGTCAAAAGCTGCGCCACGACCCGTTTTTCGACTTCGCCTTCGACCTTCGCGCGATCGGGGGCTAGGGTGTCGATTTCGTCGATGAAGATAATGCAGGGCGCGGCTTGTTTTGCTTTTTCAAAGATCTCGCGCAGTTTGGTTTCCGCTTCGCCGTAGAACTTACCCATCACTTCAGGGCCAGAAATCGCGATGTAATTGGTGCCAAGTTCAGCCGCGATCGTCCGAGCCGTCAAGGTTTTGCCTGTGCCAGGAGGGCCGACGAGGAGGATACCGCGAGGTGGTTCGAGTCCCATTTGTTTGAGGAGATCGGGACGTTTTAGGGGCAGTTCGATCAGTTCGCGGAGTTCTTGGAGGGTGGTGCCGAGTCCGCCGATCGCGCTCAGGTTGCTAGCAGCTTGAGGAGTGGCGGGGGGTGGGGTGACAATGACGGGATCGCGAGGCGGATTGGGGGTGTTTAGGTTGCTGACGCCGAGACCGGACGATCGGCGGGGGATGCTGCTGACTCGGCGACTTCCCATTTGGACATCGGTTTGGAAATTGGTTTTGAGTTCGCCGCTGGCCGCTTTCTCTTCGAGGGTTTTGGCGAGTTCTAATAATTGCTCGAATCCCTTAAATAAATCGCTCATGGCCTAGCCTCAAAAATACTTGCCCTAGTGTTCCCGATTTGATGGCAAAAAATCGATACAATAAGCGGTGGATTGCCTCTGCTACGACGCATTGACAAGACCTACAGCATAAAACCCACAGAGAGAAACAGCACATGGATATTGCAAAAATGCTAGAACCCGCAGCAGCGGTATTTCGTGACCTCGGCGTACCAGAACCTATTGTCCATTGGGGACATCCTTTGATGATGGCGATCGTGGCCTTTGTTATGGGAAGCGGGGTTGCGATCGCAGGTTGGAAAGCACGCACCTCTGAAGACAAGGATGAAGCGCTAAAAAGTCGCGAAATGCATCGCAAAGCGGCACCGTTGATGGCGATCTTTTTGATTTCGGGTTATTCCGGTGGCTTACTATCCTTGGTCATGCAGCACAAACCTGTGTTGGAAAGCCCACATTTCATTACCGGAACCGCCGTGATTTCGTTGCTGTTGATTAACGGCAGTCTCGCCGCCTTTGGCTTCAAAGGAGAAGGCGATGGTGCACGGAAAGCCCATGCTTATATTGGTAGCGGTCTCATGGCACTGTTGGTCGTTCATGCCGCCCTGGGCCTGAAGCTGGGTCTCTCGATTTAGAATCTTTAGATGACACAAAGCCTCCAAACCAATTTGGCTCAGAGGCTTTGTTTTTGCATTGGGAACCAATCATACACCTAGTTACCACACCAAAGATGAACAGCATCAGGATTCAGTTCTGAACGTAACTGCATCCACTCGTCTATAAGATAATCATCTGGAATGACATCATGTTGTACATCTTTTAATACAGCTAAAACATGTACACCCGATTTATAGCTGACATGACGAATTTCTGGTTCATAACCCAATCGCTGTAGAGTCGTCATCACAACATCAGACTCACCCGAGGTTGTCAAATCAACCAGCAAAATAGTTTGTCCCGTTTTAGCACCTGGCTTTACACAACTCAAAACAGCCATTAGTCTTTCTCCTTGTAGTTACATTCATAGCGTTGGGGACGAGACTCTACCTTACGGGGTTCGGTCACAGATTCAAGATCCATATCGTACTCATCAGCACGCTTCTGGCATTCCCTCCTCGCTGCCGCTGGGTTATCAGCCACAATAGGTTCCTTCCAACGTTCTGGTTCTTTTTCGGGATTACGAATCATAACGATCCTGTCTTTTACAGGTGACTATTCACATTTTGACAAATAGCTTTTGTCGATCGCTACTTTATCAGTAAATATAGCAAACTTTATCAAAGAATGGGAACTTTAAGAATATCTAAATCAAAAACGGAAAATTATCATGCAGAGTTATGCAGGAGCATTGTGGTGTATTGCTTGGATCGTTGGACTTCTGACGACCCGTTCAGTTTTGCTAACGCAAAGCGTATCATCCCTATGGACTGCTATTCTTGCGGCTTTTTCCTTTCCCTGCCTCGGTTTCACCCTTCGCAAACTTCGCCCCGCAAAATTTCAAATACAGCCTTGGGTGATTGCTAGCGCGATCGTAATCGTTGCCGTGGGTTGGTATAACTTTAGAACTCCACAGCCTAGTAATTTTGATATTAGTCGATATGTTAACGCCATCGATCGCACCAGCATTCATGTAACCGGAACTGTTGATACTCTTCCTCGCACCACCCGCAGTGGAAAAACACAACTTTGGCTCACGGTTCAAAATTTAGATGCAGGGGATTTGAATTCACGACTGACCCTGGCACCGGATAAGGCCAATGGCAAACTCTACGTGACGATCGGCGATCGAAGGCCCAGTTTTCCACCGGGAACCCAAGTCCGCTTAAGCGGCAAACTCTACTCCCCCAAACCCGCCCAAAATCCCGGCGGGTTTGATTTTAAGAAGTATTTGGCGATCGAAGGATGCTTTGCGGGATTGACGGCAGATGATTTTGAAATCGTTAAACCTGCGACAGGCTGGGGACTATGGCAATTGCAGCAGCGGATTGTGCAGGCGCAAATGGTGGGATTGCCTGGTGAAGAAGGATTGCTGCTCAGTGCCATGGTGTTAGGCAATCGTGCGGTGGATTTGCCCAGTGCGATGCAGGATGCCTTTACGAAGATTGGGATGTCCCATGCGTTGGCGGCTTCAGGGTTTCAGGTTTCGTTGACGTTGTCGGTGGTGTTAGCCATCTGTAAGCGATCGTCTCCCAAGGTCAAAGCTATTGCCGGAAGCGTTGCGATCGTTATTCTAATCGGATTAGCTGGAGCGCAACCTGCAATTTTGCGGGCGGGGGTGATGGGGTTTGCGGTGTTGGGGGCGATCGTTGTCGATCAGAAAACCAAACCCATTGGATCATTATTGTTTGCTAGCAGTTTGCTGTTGGTTTGGAATCCACTGTGGATTTGGAACTTAGGATTTCAGCTCAGCGCCTTAGCGACATTAGGACTACTCGTCACCTCAGAACCTGTTCAAAAACGGCTTGATTGGATGCCCAGCCCGATCGCCGCCGCCTTTGCAACCCCGATCGCCGCCTACCTTTGGACGCTTCCGTTACAGCTTTATAGTTTTGGCTTAGTCTCTCCCTACAGCATTCCCGCGAACGTCATCACCACCATTTTGATTAGCATTATTAGTTTGGGTGGAATGGTCAGTGCATTATGTGCTGCTGTTGTTCCCGCTGTCGGTAGTTTTACCGCAGGACTCTTGCATTGGCCGATTGCGACGTTGCTTGTGATCGTCGAGCAAATAGGGAAACTCCCAGGCAGTCAATGGGCTGTGGGGAGCATTTCCTTAGCGGTTTTGATATTGTTATATGGATTACTCACGATCGCCAGCACGATGCATTTATGGTCATCAAAACGCGAAGAGCAATCGGATTCAAACCCGAAAGCCCAACGCTATTGGATCACGGGAATGACGATCGCAGCACTATCTCTAGTCTTCGTTCCCGCATGGCACCAAGCGCAATCCAAGATTCAAGTCACCGCCCTCACTACCGCCCGCCAACCCGTCTTAGTGATGCAGGCGAACGGAAAGGTTTTGCTCATTAACACAGGCGATCGGAGCAGCAGCGAAAACACCGTCACCCCGTTTCTACAAAAACAAGGCATTAACCAAATTGATACCTTAATCCAATTACACAACATCGACGAAGACGGCATTCAAGGTTTGCGCGATCGGCTACCCATTCGCCAAATCCTCCAAGCCACCGATTTGCCCAACTTCAAACTCGGTCCGATCGCCATTCACACCATCCCTCTAACGCCCCAATCCCCAACCAAGCCCCAAACCGCCCTCACGATCGAAATCCCCCATCAAAAAACCTGGATCCTCGCCAACCAAATCCCCAAGCGTTTAGAGCAAAATACATTGCCTACAAAAAACTCGATTCTCTGGTGGAACGGTGGATACCTGCCTGAAGACCTATCGCTCCAAGCGGCGATCGTCTACGGCAAAACCCTGCGGCCTGCCATCGCCCAGACCCTAGACCAGCATTCGGTTCCCACCTTTCACCTGGCCCGAGATGGAGCCGTCCAATGGACCCCACAGCAGGGGTTTTCAACAACTTTGTCCACAGGGGAGACAGAATTTGCGAGTCTGTAGTATATTTAAAACACCTGCGTAATGGCTTAGAAAACCCGACCATTACAAACCTTTGGAGAGGTGGCAGAGTGGTTGAATGCGTCTGATTCGAAATCAGATTTAGGGTCACACCTAACGGGGGTTCGAATCCCCCCCTCTCCGTATCATGATTAAACTGAGTTACTTTCCACTGATTCTTCTCCTCACAGGCTGTTCTAGCCTGCCATTTGTCGATCGCAACACCACCCTGCCCTCGGTCCAAGCCGAACTAACAGTCCAGCCGACGAATCAGCCAGGAACCTACAATCTCATCGGCAAGACAGATTTTCCCGATCGAAGCCCCCTGCGCATCGCCGCCGTCCGCTACCTCTATCCCACCAACCCCGCCTCCCAAGCCCTCGGTTCCAAACCCACCTACGCCATCCTCGCCTACGCCACCACCACCGTCGAAAAGGGCAACTGGACCGTCCCCCTCACCATCTGGCAAACCGCCCCCAACGGCCAATACCAAGAATCCTGGCAGCTTACCCAACCTGAATTAAAACTGGATCTAAAACCTTCAGAGAACCTGGTGTTTGTCGCGACCTTAGCACCAGGTGACAAAGCCGACACCTTGCAGCAGCTTGAGCAAAACTTACTGAAAAATAAAAAAAGCCTCAGCCCCGAACTCATCCGTCGATCGGGCGCAGACGATCGCTTCCTGCAACTCGTCCAAGTCGTCCAAGCCAAACTCCCCACAGGCCGCACCCAAGCCCCCGCCCAGGACCCCAACGATCTCAACGGCGGCTGGGGCAACCGCTTCCTCATGCCCGACGAACCCCCCAACCCCAACAACCTCGAATTTCCCGAAAACCGCCGCACCAACGCAAAACCCGACCCTAAAGAATTTATGCGGTAAACAAATCGTTACGAATCCAATAAATGTTTACAAATCCCACCGTCAACGTTAACAATTGCATCGATCGATCGGCCGATCTGGGATTGTTTGGAACAATGGAATCACTTGCTTAGCCACGATTAGGAGAATGTTTTATGTCCTCTTTCATGTCACCAATGTTATTTGCTGCTGTTCGGACGATTGAGTGGAGTCCTAATGTTGCGGCTGTCATGATCATTTGTAACGTGTTGGCGATCGCGATCGGAAAGTTCACGATCCGTCAGCAGAATGTTGGTTTGGCGTTACCCGGTGGTCCTTTCTTTGGCGGCATGAGCCATGGAGCCATGTTGGGTGTGACGAGCTTAGGCCACGTCATCGGTGCAGGTGCGATTTTGGGACTGTCCAGCATGGGTGTTCTATAGATTCAGTCCTCTGCTTCTGATGTTTAAACGGTTGTTTCTCCTGGAGAAGCAGCCGTTTTTTATGTTGGAAATCCTGTGGCTGATATCTGTAGCTTATACTTGAGAGTACCGATCGTTGGTCCATCTCTGGTGAAAGCGCCCATGACTCCACAACTGTTAGGCACTGTCAAGAAACCCACTGGAATCGACATCAGCCATTTAGTCATCGAAGACGGCCAGCCCGTGGATAACATTCAATCAGCTCAGCAGCAACGGCTTCTCGTCGAACCCGTCTACAGTTCCTCAGCTCTACCTGAACCCTTTCTAATCGAAGCCAATGTCGGCATCTTTTACGACCTTCATGAGGAGCCGATCGTCCCCGATGTCTTCCTCAGCCTAGGAGTCCAGCACCCTGAAGACTACGGACCCAAGGAAAACCGATCGTACTTTGTCTGGGAATTTGGCAAACTTCCAGAGGTCTGTATCGAAATTGTCTCTAACAAAGAAGGCGACGAAATCAACCTCAGTCGTAAATCCCAACGCAAAGGCAGAACCCTCAGCAAAAAAGACCGCTATAACAAAATCGGCATCCAGTATTACGTCGTTTTTGATCCATTGAAACGGATTCAATCTGAGATGAATAACTGCCAAGTTCAAATTTTTGGACGATCGGCCGATCAGGATTCGGACCTACAACTAATCCGAAGTCTGAACCTTGATGGCGACTACCTATGGCTCGCGGACATCGGCATTGGACTCGCCCTGTGGGAAGGGGCATTTGAAGAAAAAGTCCGCAAAAGACTTTGGTTGCGCTGGTGCGATCGGGACGGTCTCGTCATTCCCACCGGAGCAGAACGGGCCAAACAGGCCGAATTTCGGGCTGAAAATGCTGAGTTTCGGGCTGAAAGTGAGCGCTACAGAGCTAGCACCGCTGAATCTCGGGCTGAAAATGCTGAAGCGATCGCCCAACGCCTCGCCGATCGGCTCCGCTCCCTCGGCTTCGATCCTGACGAATCTTAGATTTTATGACGACAATGCTGCTGATCGCCGGGGTTTTAGCGTTTTATCTCGCGTGGAATTTAGGCGCTAATGATGTTGCGAATTCCATGGCGACGTCTGTGGGTTCTAAAGCCATTACCCTGGGACAAGCCCTGACGATCGCCGCTCTTCTAGAATTTTCCGGTGCATTGCTCTTCGGCCAAACCGTCTCACAAAAACTGGCCACAGGCGTGATTGATATCCGTCAGTTTGCCGCTATGCCGCACGAGTTTGTGCTGGGAATGTTGGCCGTGCTCTTGTCCGCTGGGCTTTGGATGAACTTAGCCACCCTTTTGGGGCTGCCCGTCTCATCGTCCCATGCGGTCGTGGGGGCGATCGCCGGATTTGGAGCGATTTCTCTGGGACTTGCGGCGGTGAATTGGGCGAGTTTGGAGGTGATTTCGATCGCTTGGGTGTTGACCCCTGTGGTCAGTGGAACAATCGCCGCTATTTTCTATGCTGTCAGCGCAAAACTTCCCGAAGCGATTCCCTTTGCAAAGCTTCAAGTCTTGAGTGCCTGTACGGTCGCCTTTGCCCATGGTTCAAACGACGTGGGCAATGCGATCGCCCCCTTCGCCGCAATTTTACAAGTGATCAAAACTGGGATGATTCCCACGGACGCCCTGCCGATTCCGCTTTGGGTCTTGGCGATCGGTGGCTTGGGGATGGTGGGCGGATTGGCGGTTTGGGGGAAAAATGTGATTTTGAGGGTGGGAGAGCAATTGGTGACGATCGAGCCAAGGGGTGGATTTTGTGCAGAGCTAGCCACCGCGATCGCCGTCCTAGCCGCAACCTTCGGCGGTTTACCCGTTTCGACCTCCCATGCTTTGGTCGGTGCGGTGGTCGGAATTGGTCTCGTTCAAGGCGATGTCCAATGGGAAAAGCTCACGCCGATCGTCCTGACTTGGGTGGCTACTATTCCCGTTGCCGTTGGACTATCGGCAGGGATCTATTGGGGGTTGGTCCAAGTTTTTTAAGCCAATAGGACCGATCGTGGTCGAGAATTTATAGAAATTTCGGGAATCTATAGAGATGAGGTTGTAGCCAACCGAATTGAACAAATTGACCCTTCTTTACCAAAAATGAATCCTATGGCACGCGACTATACCTTGATTTTAGATAAGAGTGGCAGCATGTCCATCGCCGATGTCTTGGGGAAAAGTCGCTGGGTTTCGGCCCAAGAATCAACCCTGGCCCTCGCCCGTAAATGTGAACAGTTGGACCCCAATGGCATTACCGTCTATACCTTTTCGGGCCGATTTAAACGGTATGACGAAGTGACATCCGCTCAGGTGGAACAGATTTTCATGGAAAACGACCCCATGGGCACCACCAATTTGGCCGGAGTCCTAGAGGATGCCTTCAAACATTATTTCGATCGCAAAGCCGCAGGACAAATCCAAGGCGAAGGGGAAACCATTTTGGTCTTGACGGATGGCGCACCAGACGATCGGCGGGCTGTGATTGAATCCATTGTGAAAGCGACCAAGAAAATGGACCAGGATTCAGAACTGGCCGTTTCCTTTATCCAAATTGGCAGCGATCGGGGAGCCACCGACTTCCTCAAAGCCCTGGATGATCAACTCGAAGGGGTGGGAGCAAAATTTGACATTTGCGATACGATCACCATCGAGGATATGGAAAATATGAGTATTGCGGAAGTTCTACTGGCTGCAATTCAAGACTAAAAGATTCAAGACTAAAAACTGTATGCACCCTCTCCCATGCGCAGGAGAGGGTCATGACTTTAGGAGTTTTATGGACCCGATCGACAACCTCCTCTCAACGCTAACCCCCTCTAGCCCCCCGTCCAAAACCCCGCCCAATCCATCACCTCCCGCCGTTTCAGACGCAGGCTCGATCGATCATCTGTTAGCCCGCCTAGGCGAACCCCAAACCCAACAGGTTCGCGATGCACTCCTGCAACGATCGCAACGCCCTGCATCTCCCACAACATCTCCCACAACACAGCCTTCTCCCACACCAAACCCCTCTCCTGTTGCCAATCCCGCCATCACCGCCTACGCCAAGCAACAAGCCGAACAGGCCCAAGCTCAGCAGCAATTAGAACAAGCCGAAGCCCAGCGGCAGCAAGCCCTGCAAGCCCAACGCCTGCAACAGCTCAAACAACAACGACAACAGGAAATTCGATCGCAGGCGCAGCAATGGCTCGATCAATTAAAACCAAAATCCATCGAAGGCCGTTGGTTTGAGGAATTTGGCTGTCACTATGATTCACGATTGGAAGCCGCGATCGCCTATATTGAAGCCCTGCAAGAGGTCGATCGTTGGATGGTATCCGGGGAATAGAATTTAGATCGAGATGGTTGAAAGGCACGTCGCGCGATAGCATGGGTACGGCTCAAACGGTATCCATGCTGCTGAGGACTTCGGATTTATGCATCTTGTCGCAGGAACACAGCTTAAAAATGGACAGTATTTACTGAATCATGTCCTCGACCAGCAAGGCATTGGCTGGACCTATCGCGCCACCCAGACCCAGCTTCAGCAGACCGTCCTAGTCAAAACCCTGAACCCCACCCTCCGATCGCATCCGCAATTTGCACAGATTTGTCAGGATTTCACGCAGCGCTCCCGCCAGCTCAGTCGGCTCCGGCATCCCTCCATTGTCCGAGTGTTGGATATTTTTACAGACCAAGACATGCCCTTTGTCATCTTGGACTATCTACAAGGCATTTCCCTGAATGACTGGATGAACGATCGTAAGCGCGGCGAAGCCGAAGTGATTCAACTCCTGCGGCAAATGTCCCATGTGTTGACCTATCTTCAACAACACAACCTCCCCCACGCCAATCTCAAGCCTCGGAATATTCTCTACAGCAGCGACGCAAAGAACCCCGAAAAAAATCAACTCACCCTCGTCGGATTTGCCCCGAGTCTACGCTTATCCGAGATGATCGCCCAGCGCAATCCCTACAGCGCTCCGGAACTCCGTCACGGCAATGTCACCAATACCAGCGATCTCTACAGTCTTGCAGGGCTGCTCTACTATTGCCTGACCCAGCATCCCCCCGTCGAAACCTCGATCGAAACCGAGCGGTTCCCGCTGTTATCGCTTTTAAAACCCGGTGCGCAGCGCCTCCTACAATCGGCCAGTCAACTCAACAGCAGCGATCGGCCCACCAGCCCAGAACTCTGGCTCTCCCAACTCAGCAAATCTCGCCCAGCGGCAGCTAAACCTGTTCAAGCTCCGGCTCAAACCCCAGTTCAAACCGCTACTTCAACCCAAACCGCTGGGGAAACCCAGATTCAAGTGCCCCATCCACCTCAACCGATCGACATCTCCCAAAAACCCACCTATCTCCAAGACCCCACCAGTCTCCGAGAACCCGCCCGCCCCAGCACCCAGGTCCAGTCCCCCAGCACCCAGGTCCAGTCCCCCAGCAAGCGATCGGAAGTCTCCTACCCACCCACCCCAGCCCCCATTCAACCCTTAACGGCGAAGACCGCCCCAACGCCCAACGCCCCAGCAGACCCGCCGCCTCGTTATCGAACAGCACCCGTAACCGCATTTGCAAAAAACTCCGCAGAACGACTCCCCCCAGCTCCAGCCCGCTACATTCCCGATGAACCCGCTGTAGAGCACGACCACGATCGAAGGCCCTCAGCCCGATCGGCGGATCGAACCATGAGCCGATCGGTCAGCCGATCGAAATATCTGCCCTCGCCCCGCGTTCTCAAACTCACGCTCCTCTGTGCCGCCCTATCCGGACTCATTTTTGGCATCGTCCTACGCATTCAAGCCTCCCAACGTCCCGGTTCTAGCTTCTTCCACACAGGCCAATCCTTCCCCCCCCGTGAGTGGAAAGGCACCCTCACCCCCGACGCCGAAGTCACCAAAGATGTCTTCATTGAACCCGGATCCCAGCGTCCCGAAGCCGCTCCTGCACCCTCAGATCCCCCAGCCAATACCCCACCTGCAAATCAGCCCACCAAGCAATTTCCGGTCCGATCGAAATCCTTTGATCCCGACGACGTTCTCATTCCTGAAACTGCGCCATCCCCCGCAGAGTCTTCTTCTGGAGCTAACTCACAGCCCGAGGATGCTCCGATCGACGCCAGCCAACCCACCACACCCAACCCGATAAAACCAAAGAAATCGCCGTGATCCCCTGAATTCTCGTTAATGAAATGTTACACAAGATATAATCATCCTGAACCTACCGACCCATACCCCCATGACACCTTCCTGGACCCAAACCATCCTCCTCGGTCGTGCTGCCGCCGAAATCCTCACCGAAAAAGCCAATCAAGCAGCTACAGAACTCTTAAGCGAACTGGGTAAGCTAGATGCAGAGAGACGTGAATCCATGCGCGCCTTTGTTGAAGAGGTGAATGCCCGCGCAGCCAATGCGCAAGGTACAACTTCACAACGTGCGACTTCAAGCTCTTCCGCTGCCCCTGACCTCCAATCCACCATCGATGACCTCCGTGCCGAAATTGCCGAAACCCGTAACGAACTTCAGCGCTATCGCAACAACGATCGCTAGCACAGGACCCATGCCTCCGCAGGGGCTTCATCGTTATTTTGGTCGTCTTCAGTCCCCTAAAGCCCCGTCCGTACCCATGGTTGACTCGACTCCCGACAGATCCTACCGCTGGAATCGGGACAATTACTCTCGCCAGCGGCGCTTCGTGGACATCTGGAGCTTTGTGCTACGGCTGCTCTTTGAACGTTGGCGTTTTAATAAGGCTTGGAGTTATCGCCAGGGCATGACGGATGAGAGCAAAGCCGCTCGTCGTCGCCAAATCGCGGTCAATGTGCGAGAGACCCTGCTGGAACTAGGACCCACGTTTATTAAAGTGGGACAATTGTTTTCCACCAGAGCGGACCTGTTCCCCACTGAATTTGTTGAAGAACTGTCAAAACTTCAGGATCGGGTGCCTGCGTTTAGTTACGAGCAGGTCGTGGCGATCGTCGAAGCTGATCTGGGAAAATCCGTTCAAACCCTCTATCGCAATCTAGATCCGGTCCCCTTAGCAGCAGCAAGTCTCGGTCAGGTACATCGTGCGCAACTGCAGTCCGGTGAAGAGGTGGTGGTGAAGGTCCAGCGACCGGGCTTAAAAAAGCTGTTCACGATCGACCTGGAAATCCTCAAAGGCATCACTCGCTATTTTCAAAACCATCCAGACTGGGGCCAAGGTCGCGACTGGATGGGCATTTATGACGAATGCTGCAAAATCTTGTGGGAAGAAATTGATTACCTGAATGAAGGTCGCAATGCCGACACCTTTCGCCGAAACTTTCGGGATGCGGATTGGGTGAAGGTGCCAAGGGTCTATTGGCGGTATGCATCGCCTCGGACGTTGACGTTGGAGTATTTGCCTGGAATTAAGATTAGCCACTATGAAGCCTTAGAATCAGCAGGTCTCGATCGTCGCCACATCGCCCGTCTCAGCGCCAAAGCCTATCTGCAACAGATTCTGGAAGGCGGATTTTTTCATGCTGACCCGCATCCGGGGAATTTGGCGGTGAGTCCCCAAGGTGAGCTGATTTTCTACGATTTCGGTATGATGGGCCAAGTCCAAAGCATTACCCGCGAAAAACTGATGGGCACGTTCTTTGGAATTGCTCAAAAGGATGCCGATCGGGTGATTCAGTCATTGATTGAACTGGGGGCCTTGGTGCCAACTTCAGATCTCGGGGCCGTGCGGCGATCGGTGCAGTACATGCTGGATAACTTCATGGATAAGCCCTTCGAGGCCCAATCCATTGGAGCAATCAGCGATGACTTGTACGAGATTGCCTATGGTCAACCGTTCCGCTTTCCGGCGACGTTTACCTTTGTGATGCGGGCTTTTTCCACCCTGGAAGGGGTCGGTCGAGGACTTGATCCTGAATTCAATTTTATGGAGGTCGCAAAGCCATTTGCGATGCAACTGATGAGTAATGAAAGTCCTTCGGGCAATTCGGGTAGTTTATTAGATGAGATTAGCCGTCAGGCCATGCAGGTGAGTAATTCAGCGTTGGGTTTACCCCGTCGGCTGGAAGACACCCTGGATAAGCTGGAACGGGGAGATCTGAAGGTCCGAGTGCGATCGAGTGAAACCGATCGGTTAATTCGGAAACTCAGTGGTGTCCATCTCAGCATTAATTATTCATTGCTGGTTTGTACCTTTACATTGTCTGCTACCATTCTGCTCGTCAACCAGTTCTACTGGATTGCCCTAGTAATTGCCCTTTTAGCGGTCTCTGCGGTGGTTCTCCTCTGTCGCCAGTTGATCAAAACCGATCGACTCGATCGGCTCCCCTAATTCTAGAGGGTTTAACGTTTCCCTTAGATGAAGGTCGTCCGCCCTCCTTACAGGCTCGTGGTCTATGAAACATTTTTACGCTGGTCTCACTGACCCAGGCTTGGTTCGATCGGTTAACCAAGACACCTATCATATTGACCCTAAGGGCCGTTTTTTCATGGTTGCAGACGGCATGGGGGGTCATGCGGGTGGACAGGAGGCGAGCCGATTAGCCATTGAGGCCATGTACGGGCATTTTGAGCGATTTTGGGAGTCGGATGATAGTTCTCGGGATCTGCTGGAGCAGTCCTTTTTGAAGGCAAATCAGGCCATTCTCCAAGACCAAAAGGCCCATCCTGAACGGCGAGATATGGGAACCACGGCGGTGGCGGTGTTGTTTCGTCGGGATGAAGTCTGGTGTGCCCATGTGGGGGATTCTAGGCTGTATCGCTTACGGGGGTCGAAGCTGGAGCAATTGACCCAGGACCATACCTGGATTGCTCGGGCGGTGCAAGCAGGTGCGTTGACCCCGGACCAAGCCCGTGTCCATCCGATGCGCCATGTGTTGGCCCAATGTCTCGGGCGCGAGGAAGGCACTGAGATTGAGATTCAAAAGCTGGAAAGTCGCGGGGGCGATCGGTTTATGCTCTGTAGCGATGGACTGACGGAAGAATTAACCGACCCGCTCATTTCCAATCAGCTTAAAACCATTCGAGCCTGTGACATGGCGGCAACGGCACTCGTAAATTCGGCCAAAGAACGGGGGGGCCGAGACAATATTACGGTGGTAATTGTGGCGATCGATTCCAACGCGAACTAAGAAAACGAACCCTCTGACAAAATAAGCCCTCTCTGTTTAGAGAGGGCTTATTTTATATCCTTAAAATCGTTTTCCTTTATCTGGACGACTCATGACGGTCTTATATTGGCTGAGATTATGAGGCGGCATCTTCTGGGCGCTCCGGTAGGTTGAGGCCGTTGCGTAGCCGGAAGCGGTTGCAAGTTGGAGTTCGGGTTTTACCGGGTCCGGTAGGCGACTCGATTCGGCGCGGCCCTTGACGAGGACGGCATCGGTTTGCGATCGCAGATCCGGCACGGTGTCCCATTCGTGAATACTCTGACGAGCTTCGACGCCATGGACCACCAAGACCGAACAGCCCACCCGCTGAATCACATACTGCGTCACACTTTCAAAGCCCACCTGCCGCACCCCACCCTGGTCGCGATGGCCCAGCACGATCAGATCCGCCTGCCAATGCTCTGCTAATTCACAGATGCGGACTTCCGCTTGGGCAATGCGGCAGTCGATTTGGGCGGGAATACCCTTGGCTTGAGCATGTTCGACGTAAAGGGACAGAATGTCCTGAGTACGACTCAGTTCACTTTCGGCACGACGCTGCTTCGCCCGTTGCAACGTTGCATACATATCGAGCGCATCCGCACTGTGATGTCCGCCTGGAATGGCCATATCTCGATCGGGCTTCATACTATGAACAATCAGGAGTTCACTCATGTGAGGTCTCGCTTGTTCTAAGGCTCTGCGAAACACTAGAGAGTCCTGAAAGGATTGATTAAGTCCAACTAAAATTCTGCGAAAAGTCATACCCATCTCCGACACAAGATCTAATAACGGTTGAAGTGTTGAGTTGAAGTCCTCAAGGTCTGACGAAAGGCCAGATTTTCTTGTCAGATCGTAGAAGTAGCCTGATGTGCTGAATGTCTAGTGATGAATGTCTAGTGCTGAAATCAATTGCTAAACGTGATCTAAATGCTGAGTGTGTGGCTGCAAGGCAATTGGATGCATCTGCTGCATCTTCTAACGATTGTAATCAGAGTCACATCAGAAGGCGACGCATATCATAAAGTCAATAAAGTCGGAAACAGATAAAAAATAAACTTCATAAAAGCTTCGACATATCTTTACATTAGGGTCATAGTTTAAACCCTGTGTTAGTGAGCTGTTCCGGTTTAATCGCCACAAAAACCCCCACAGAAAATCATGTTTCTGTGGGGGTTTTGTGATTATTTAGGCTGTGACTCTAGACTGCTCTAGGCGATTCCAGCCATCTTGACATCGTTGGTTGCCAACAGATCTTGCAGCTCTTCGGAATCAACGGTTTCTTGTTCCATCAGCATGGTGGCTAACTTATCAAGCACGTTGCGATTTTCGGTAAGGACTTGCTTACAGCGGCGATAGGCTTGGTCCACAAGGTTGCGGACTTCGTCATCGACGGTGGCAGCGGTCTTCTCGGAGAAGTCCCGATCGGCCATGATATCCCGTCCCAGGAAGGTGTTACCTTGAGTCCGACCCAAGGCAACAGGTCCGAGACGATCGCTCATTCCGAAGCGTGTGACCATTTGGCGGGCCACGTTAGCGACCTGCTGCAGGTCATTGGATGCGCCAGTGGTGACTTCTTCTTCACCGTAGATCATTTCCTCTGCAACCCGACCACCCAGGGCAACGGCCATCTGGTTTTGCAGGTAGGCGCGGGAGTAGAGACCCGAATCCATGCGGTCTTCGCTCGGCGTGAACCAGGTCAAACCACCCGCATTACCCCGTGGGATGATGCTGACTTTTTGAACGGGGTCATAGTCGGGCATCAGGGCACCGACGATCGCATGGCCTGCTTCATGGTAAGCAACCAGTTCCTTGCGGCGTTCGCCCATGACGCGGTCTTTTTTCTCTGGACCTGCGAGGATACGATCGATCGCATCGTTCACTTCATCCATGGAAATTTCGGTCAAGTTGCGCCGGGCGGCCAAGATTGCCGACTCGTTCAGCAAGTTGGACAGATCGGCACCTGTAAAGCCAGGAGTCCGACGCGCGATGCGATCGAGATCGACATCCTTGCTGAGGGTCTTGCCACGGGCGTGGACGTTGAGGATTTGCAGACGGCCTGCGTAGTCGGGACGATCGACGACGACTTGACGATCGAAACGACCGGGACGAAGCAAGGCGGAATCCAAGACGTCGGGACGGTTCGTCGCGGCGATGATGATAATTCCGGTGTTGCCTTCAAAGCCATCCATCTCGGTGAGGAGTTGGTTCAGGGTTTGTTCGCGTTCATCGTTGCCGCCGCCCATGCCTGCGCCACGTTGACGACCGACGGCGTCGATTTCATCGATGAAGACAATACAAGGTGCGCTGGCTTTCGCTTGTTCGAACAGGTCACGGACGCGAGATGCACCGACCCCGACAAACATTTCCACAAACTCAGAACCGGAGATGCTGAAGAAGGGCACGCCTGCTTCGCCTGCAACGGCTTTGGCCAGAAGGGTTTTACCTGTACCGGGAGGTCCGACGAGGAGGCAACCCTTGGGAATTTTTGCGCCGATCGCGGTGAAGCGGTCTGCATTTTTCAAGAAGTCCACGACTTCAGCGAGTTCGAGTTTCGCTTGGTCGATTCCGGCGACGTCGCCGAAGGTGACTTGGGTTTGGGGTTCCATTTGGACGCGGGCTTTGGATTTACCAAAGTTCATCGCTTGGTTGCCGGGTCCATTTTGGGCACGACGCAACAAGAAGAAGAGTCCTACGAGTAGAAGAACTGGGAAGGCCAGACTGCTAGCGACTTGAAGGAGCTTGCCTTCTTCAGCCTGGGAGTAGACGGAAATGTCCACTTTCTTTTCTTCTAGAAGCTTCATCAAGCTTGCGTCACCCGGGACGAGGTTGACTTGAACCTTGTCTCCGCTTTCGCGCTGGACAACGGCACGGGTCCGATCGTTGGTGATCGCCACTTTCTGAACGTGGTTAGCCTTGACTTCCTCGATGAACTGGCTATATTTCCAGATTTCTTTTGCTGGGGGCTGGCGATCGAAGAACGCGGTTCCCAGAGCAATGACGACGATCGCTAATAGCGCGTACAGTCCTGCATTTCTCCACCGTTTATTCACTGGGTGTTTCTCCTTGTTGCGGCGTATGGGATGATCCCAACGTTTTTATGATGTTTACTAATCTTAACGTATCTCTCAGACAAGTTGGATATTTTGCTGAAAGAATTGCGGTCTTAGATTACCCATTGGGAACAAAATTATAGTAAAGTTGGGCCAAAATTTGCTGTGGGAGCGCATGGCAGACTCTGTTAGACGAAACTGCGGGTTCATGATTGCCCATCACCAAAGCGCGATCGTAAATCTTCCAAAATCTGGTTCATGGCAGTCGGACCATCAACGACGGCTCCACGCTGAGACTCTTCCCATCCAATTTGTGCTAGCCGTTGTAGTTCTGGAAGTCGCCCTTGGTAAATGTCTTCTTCCTCGGATTGTTGCTGCTCTAAAAGCTGCATTCCAGCTAACAGGGCTTCCTCGATCGAACCATACTTCCCACTTTCAACTTGGCGTTGCACCAAGATCTCGACCTCAGGCGGTAAAGTAATCATAAAAATTGACTCCAGACTTTACAGGCGATTGACCTGTGTTCATTCTAGCGGACGATCGGAACCCCGTTCAGCCATTCACAACCCCTCAAGGCATCACTAACCTGCGATGCCTTTGCCGTCTTTTCGCGTAATCACGACGACGGAAGGTTTGGTGGGGGCGTTGGGTTTTAGGTCGGGGAAGTTGGAGCCGATCGGGACTTGGCGCAGTTGCGACCAGGTTTTGCCTTCTGCGCCCTGTAGTTCAAAACTGCGGGTGTCAAAGTTCATGTTTTGGCGGGTGCCGTTGGTTTCGCCGGGGTGTTGGACGCTGAGAAAGAGCGATCGGCCATCACCGCTCATAATCGGTCCCGTGAGTTCGCTTTCCATGGGTCCTATGGCAAAAAGATGGGCTTTGCCTGCGTGATCGCCCTTCGTGGGAATGCACCACATGTTGTTATTGCCAAAGAGTCCGCGCTGGTCGGGGAGGTTGGGGGCGAGTTCTTTTTCACTGCGGGGTGGTTTGTTGGTTTTGTCGGAGGCCATGTCGCAGACGACCCAGACGTTCTGCTGGGCGTCGATCATCAGGTTGTCGGGATTGGAAAATCCGGTGGATTCACCGCCGAGGGCTAGCATGGACCATTTGAAGGTCAAGGCGTCCGGGGCGTTTTGATCTTCAACTAAATGGGTGATGAAGCCGTATTCGTAGGGGGTTTCGCCTTTGGGTCCTTTGAAGATGCGCCGATCGGGGCTGCCGTCAGTTTTGCTGGGGCTGCCGGAGGTGAAGGCGATGTAAAGGGAGCCGTCGGGGGCGATTTCGGTGTCTTCGGGGCGGGCGGTGCAGGTGGCTCCGACGGCGTTGGCGGCGTAGTGGGCGTCGATTAGGATTGCGCCTTGTTTTTCAGTTTTGTCACCTTGGTAGAGATCGCCGAGGGTTTTGTATTTTTGTTTGTACTCAGCAATTTTTTGGTCGTCTTTAATCGCCGCAAATCCACCCTCGGGTCGCTGCGGCAAGGGAATCATCCCGCCCACATGTTCGCTCGGTAAATCTGGATTGATCACCGTGTCAGATTTGAGTGCAATCCATTTTCCAGTGCCGTCGGCGTTGAATTTGGCAGCGTAGAGCATTCCATCCTGGAGGAGTTTTGAATTGGCTTTGTCGGTGGGTTTGGTGGCGTTGTCTCGGCTGACGAATTTGTAGATGTGGCCGCCTCTACGATCGCATCCCGAGTAAAAAGCGATTGGTTTGCCTTCCACTACTCGAACTCCCACCGCTTCATGGCGATAGCGTCCGAGCCAGGTGTGTTTGGTGCCGTAGTCTTTGGGGTTGGCGGGATCGAGTTCCACAATCCAACCGTACTTGTTCCCCGCCAAACCGAAGACGTTGCCTTGGCCGCTGACTTCTTCGGAGCCGATCGAAACGGTCATAGCTTTGGGTGGGAAGGAGGTGCCATCGGCGTAGACAGCTTCTGGGACTTGGCTTTGAATGTTTTCTTCGGCGCTGAGGACCGTTCCCCAGGGCGTGGTGCCGCCAGCGCAGTTGCCAAAGGTGCCGATGATTTTGTCGCCGATTTTGTCGAGGTAGCCTTGGCCGGATTTTTTCAAGAACACTTGTTTTGCAGGTCCGGTGCAGGCGAGGTAGTTGCCATCGTCCAATCCTGAAATGCCTGTGATGCGCCGATCGTTTTTAGAGTTGGTTCGCTCCCAAGTGCCGTCCGCCTTCCGTTTGACACTGATAACGCCGAGACCTTGATCGATCAGGGCTTCTTTGCAGACGGTTTGGATTTGTTGGCGAAGGGGATTGTCTGCGGGGAGGGAAAAGGCGTCGATGCCGTCCTTTGAGGTTTTGAGGGCTTTTTCGATCGGGGCGATCGGCAAGGTTTTTCCAATGACTTTGGCGTAGTTTTGGATCCAAGCGCTCCCACTAATGTATTCAAAATTAATGGTGAGAAAGCCTTCGTTGGGGGCGGTTTCAACGAACGACAGGTAGTCGTTGTTGTACCCAAACCGGGAATTGCCAATCCGATCGCCCCAGGAGCCGATGACTTGGTAGCTATAGCCTTCAGGCAAAATCAAATCGTCCTTCACTTCGTAGCGGGCGAGGTTGACGATTTGGTCTGCGATGGGGAAGCCGGAGGTTTCGAGGGGAATTGGTCCTTGAATGGGTTGAAAGCCGACGCCGACGAGTTTGGGGTTGAAGGGGGTGGCGACGTTGGTGGGGGTGGTACCGGGTTTGGTGGAGACGGTAGCTTGGCAGGCGGTGGTGGCGATCGCGCTTCCCATGAACAGTAAAAAGTCTCGGCGGTTAAGGCTCATAGATCGGCGGTTCGATAGAATTCATTGTTTTTAGTTTAACGGGGCTAGGTTAAGAGAAGATAATTCGATCGTTGTGTTTGGGCTTCGACTCCGCTCAGCCCTCGACTCGGGATCTTCGTGGGCTGAGCGGAGTCGAAGCCCGATCGAAACTAACCCGATCTGCGACAATAAAACCGATCGCTATTTTGATGAGGCTCAGGTATGGCAGGGTTGCGGATTGGGAATGGCTACGATTTGCATACGTTGGTGGAGGGGCGCGATTTGATTTTGGGTGGGGTGAAAATTGACCACTCAAAAGGATTGCTCGGCCATAGCGATGCCGATGTCCTCACCCACGCCATCATGGATGCCCTGCTGGGAGCCTTGAGCCTGGGGGATATTGGCCATTATTTTCCACCCACAGACGATCGTTGGAAAGGAGCCGATAGTCTAAAACTTCTCGATCAGGTCTACCAACTCGTCAAAAGCAAAGGCTGGCAATTGGTCAATCTGGATTCGGTGATCTTGGCCGAACGCCCCAAAATGAAACCCCATTTGCCGATGATGCGGGAGAAAATTGCGGCAGTCATGGGTGTGGAACCGGAGACGATCGGCATCAAAGCCACGACTAATGAGAAGCAGGATGCGGTGGGGGCTGAAGGGGCGATCGCCGTTCATGCGGTGGTTTTGTTGGAGAAGGTGTAAAGCATGATGGACTATCGGCGATTCGGGAGAACAGAGCTTCAAATGTCCGTGCTGTCCTGCGGCACCATGCGTTGCCTCGACTCCCAAGATCAAATGACAAGCACGATCGCCCATGCCCTCAAGCACGGCATCAACCATCTCGAAACCGCCAACGGCTACGGCGAAAGCGAACAATTTCTTGGAAACACGCTGAAAAGCCTGGATCGCGATCGCTTCATCCTCACCACCAAAATCTGCCCCACCCCCGACCTAAAAGAGTTCCGATCGCAGCTCCAACAAAGCTTCGATCGGCTCCAAGTCGATCATCTCGATTGCCTCGCATTACATGGTGTCAATACCTTTGACCATCTCGACTGGATCCAAAACGGCTGTATGGAGATCGTTCAGGACTACGTCAAAGCTGGCAAAATCAACCATATTGGATTTTCAACCCACGGGAGCTTAGAACTGATCCAAGCCACGATCGCCACGGATTGGTTCTCATTTATCAACCTCCACTACGGTATTTTCTTCAGACGAAACGAACCTGCGATCGTCCAAGCCACCGATCGCGACATGGGCATCTTCATCATTTCCCCCGGCGACAAAGGCGGACTGCTCTACACCCCACCGGACAAACTTGCCCGAGACTGCGCCCCACTCACGCCACTCGCTGCCAACTATCGTTTTTTACTCTCGGACAACAGAATCCACACCCTCAGCGTCGGTCCTGCAAATCCGAACGAATGGATCCAGCCACTAGACAGTATTCAAGCTTTGGACGAAGAGCGCCAAATCTTCGATCGATTGGACGATGTGCTGGAAACCTCGCTGGGGAACGATCGCTGTAGCCAGTGCTATCTCTGTCTGCCTTGCCCCGAAGACATCAACATTCCCGAAGTTCTGAGACTGCGAAACCTCGCGATCACCTACGACATGGACGCCTTTGGAAAATTTCGCTATGGCATGTTTGAAAATGCGGGCCATTGGTTCCCAGGGCGAAAGGCCAACCACTGCACCGACTGCGGCGACTGCCTCCCCCGCTGCCCCGAAACCTTGAACATTCCAGACCTGCTGCGCGATACCCACAACAGGCTCACCGGAAAACCAAGACGACGACTCTGGCAGTCCTGATCAGCAATTCTAAATTCCGCGATCGACAAGATTGGATTGAAATTTAGAATTACGACCAATTTTCGGCCCTATTTCCAATTTTTCTGAGCTTGGCTGAGAACATAGGCCGAAACGGTTTGGATCTCTTCTGGGGTGATGCGATCGGCGTAGGCAGACATGTTGCCCTTACCTTGGGTCACTAAGGCAACGACCGCTTCCAGCGTATCGACTTTATTTTTCTGGAGAGCTTTGAGCTTTAAGTTTTTCCCACGTCGAATAATGTTGCCACCCCCTGCATGGCAACCTGCACATTGGATCTCAAAGAGTTTTTCACCGGAAAGCTCTGCACCGACCTCTGCACCGATGAGTTCTTTGTTGGGATTGATGGAAGGTGAAGGCGCGATGGAGTCGAGGGCGATCGCGGTTCCCATGGACAGGATATAGAGCATGAAGATGGCTAGACAGGTCCCCAAGTAACGCATCCAGCGATCGGGGCCAACCTGGAAGGAGCAGATAAAACTTAGCATTTTCTCTTTGTCAAACCTTGGAGATCAGCCCCTTATTGTACCTTGGCTGTCTTGCGATCGGTCCATATGGGATTCCAATCTTGAGCTAAGATTAAATAAAAATATAAAATTCTCTTGCAAAGGATTCTTGTTTTTGTCCGGATTGAGAAACGTTCGATTTTTAGAGACAAAAATTCAATCTCTCAGGAACAAAGACTACCAAAGCCTCGGTCGAGAGGTTCTGACTCTTCACCTGAATCATTCCTATGACACTATTCTATGATTCGATTCCTATGCAGAAATTTATAACCGTTTCCTCACTGACAAAACGGATTGGCCTCATCAGCCTCTTGGCCGCCAGTCTCACCGCACTGCCCGCAAACGCGCTGGATCCGAGTGATTTGCGAGTAGATGCGTTCAACCCGGACTCGATCGACTATGGGAAATGTGAGAAAAACGTTCCTGCCGTTCTCGATCGGCTCTCAGAAGATCCCTTCAACCCTGCCCTAGCCGAACCTAGTCTCTGGCTTAACCGCAATGTTTTTGCCGCACGGGCTAGATTTAGTTCAAAACTCTTTGAAAATTGGCTGGTTTGTCCCAGTGCCGATAGCGATCGGGGCCGGATTGATCTCGTGGTCAATGCTCAACTTTGGGGCCTGCTAGACTATTTCGAACGCTACGAATTGTTGCAACAGTTCGGACATGGCAACGATCGGCCTGATCAACAGTTTAAGTCCGGTTATGACCTTCGCGTCTTCTCAAGACAAAACCCTAAAACGCCCCTTGCGCACTATACCTGTATGTCTAGCCCAATGGATAATGCGCCTGAACCCGAAGCCAAAGCCCCCACTGCTTCCTCTCGCCGTTGCCGTATTTACATTCATGATGCAAATAATGGGTTTGGAATTCCTGCGCCCTTGTAAGATCAGTAAGATCAACTCTGTTCCTCCGATCGATGCATTATGAAAGATAAGATTTTAAAGTGGACCAATTTCCTGCTGATGGCAGACTTGTTCTTCGTACTGTTCTGCTTTTTTTGGGGTGTTTTGGCCTTAATAGGGAAGCTTAACAATGTTGCTTTGGGATTTGACCTGTGGGTTAGCTTATGGGGATCTGTCATTCAACCCGCCTTGGGCTTGTTGATGGCAGGCGCACTCATCAGTGGTCTCTCAAGTTGGATTACACAGCGCTTTAAATCTGAATCTTGAGCAGTCTGCATTCACATTTAATCTTTTACCATAAGAACTTTACTGCTAAAATGCCGCTTCCCCATTGGCTTCATCAGCTTGAAACCTGTCCCAGCACGAATCGCTGGGCCATGGAACACCTGCACTTCCTCAACCATGGTGATGCAGCCTTCACCCGCCGTCAGACCGATGGCCGGGGCCAATATGGTCGATCGTGGCAATCCCCTCAAGGCGTGCTGACAGCAACGTTTGTCTTGCAAAATTTCCCGATGGCGCGGGTTCACCTGCTCAGTCTGGTGGCGGGACTGGCATTGATTGACACCTTAGAGACGCTGATGCCGGATTTGCATGGCATTCCGAAGTTGAAATGGACGAACGATATTTTGATTCGCGGTCGGAAGGTCTCTGGGATCCTTTGTGAGACCCGATCGCTCACTGGAAATGCTTCGACGCTACCCTTGAGTCCTGTCACGACCAAACCTGCCACCATCTTACCGAAGCTGCCCGCTCAGATTCCTGGACTGACGGCCTCGGGCTTAAGCACGGCGGGACTGTCTACGGATTCTTTGACGACCGCGATCGTCGGGGTTGGACTCAATCGATCGGTGGATTTTAGTACAACCAATATCGATCCCGCACAAATCGGCAATCCCATTAGCCTCCATCAAGTCTCGAAAAAAGTGCCCACAGAGTTTCAACTGCTTTCGGTGTTGCGCGATCGGTTGATGCAGTCGGCCACCATGAAGGCCATGATGCAGCTTGAATGTGATTTAAATTCGGTGGATTGGCTGGATCAGGTGCGATCGAGGGATGCGCTGCTGGGTAAAAAAGTGCAATTTGAAACGCCCGAGGGTGTGATTGCAGGGGTATCTCAAGGGATTAACGATCGGGGTGAACTGTTGATTCAAGACGATGAAGGGACGCTGAAAGCCTTCCACTCTGGCCGCATCTTGAACTTTAAATAGCTTTTAGCCGATTCAGAATTTGCAACACCGCATAGAGATCATTCTGTCGCCGATTTAAGGAAAAATCGTCAGAAAAGGCATATTCCCCCCGATCGAGCTTCACAAACATCGAATACTCGCCATTACTGACCCAAGCATACCGAGGCATTGATGGCCTAGCGGTCG
>JAAFJU010000034.1 GCA_013298165.1 Synechococcales cyanobacterium bin31.maxbin.ball.101
GATCGCTCCCACAGATGACTCCTCACGCAAGACCAGACCTTGGATTAGCCCCCAACCCCGTGACTTCTCTAGCACTTCAGGATAGGTTGCGACCAGATGAGCCAGTCCTTGTGTCAGTTGTTCGCCCCGTTGACGTACATTGTCCAGCAGGTTTTCAGCTTCTACATGGTGGCAGACAGCCAAGGCAACACCACATACGAAGGGATTACCCCCAAACGTACTAGCATGATCCCCAGGCTGGAAGACATTGCAGGATTCCTTACAGAGCAAGGCTCCAATGGGGATTCCACCCCCTAATCCTTTAGCCGATGTGAAGATATCCGGCTCGATCCCCAGGTTTTCATAGCCCCAGAGTTTGCCCGATCGGCCCATGCCCACTTGAACTTCGTCGAGAATTAACAAAATCCCCTTTTCATCACAAATTTGGCGGACCCGTTGGAAGTAGTCCCGATCGCCGGGATTAACCCCGCCTTCGCCCTGCAACGGCTCTAGCATAATTGCGGCAACCTGAGGCTGCTGGGCATCGAGTTCAGCGATTAAGGCTTCTAGGGCAGCAATATCGTTGTAGGGAACGTAGGAAAATCCTGGGACTAACGGCGAAAAATTCTTTTGATATTTGGGCTGCCCGGTGGCTGTGACAGTTGCTAAGGTTCGACCGTGGAAGCTTGCTTGAGCTGTGATAACGACAGGATTTTCAATACCACGCTTGACGTGAGCATACTTACGAGCGAGTTTGATTGCGCCTTCGTTAGCTTCCGCACCGGAATTGCAGAAGAAGGCCCGATCGGCGCAGGAGCGATCGACCAGCCACTGCGCTAATTCTCCCTGCTGAGGGATGTAATAAAGATTAGAGACATGGTGCAGCGTTTGCATCTGTCGGGTGACAGCTTCGACCATGACGGGATGAGCATGACCCAGCGTACAGGTCGCGATCCCCGCTACAAAGTCCAGATACACCTTACCCCGATCGTCCCAAACACGACAGCCATCTCCGCGCACCAACGTCAGTGGAAATCGACCGTAGGTTGTCATCACATACTCGTCGAATTGAGTCGTGTTAAATGGGGCCGGAAACCCAAAGTCAGCGACAAGATTGGGTTTGACATCAGGGTTTACAAGGGGTTCTGAAATCACTGCTTTGGGGACCTCAAGGGATGGATATATGGAACATTTTTAGAACGATGAAACCCTTGATTTACAGGGATTCTAGTGCGCCAGCGGGAACATCACGCCAAGATGCGACGATCGACATACGGACTGACCAACCCGCAGATTTCTGCTGTTGAGTGAGGTTGGATTCAAAGGAGTTTCGACAGTCGATCGCCTGTTGTTCATTACAACAGGCAATACAGGCATAGAGCAGTCCACTTGGATCCAACTGCTCATTGACCCAGATCTTTGCCATTAGCTTGCCCTCCAGAAATTGGTATGCGATATGACAATAACAATCTCTATTGTAGGACGGAATACAAGGCTTACTGTAGGAAATTGTAGGAAATTTAATCAGGCAGCCTTGTTTCTATCGAGGGAATTTAATAGCTATCAATCAAGCTAACCAACCCTTTAAGCGTTCTGCAACCTGAGGACGACGGAGCTTTCGCATAGCTTTACTCTGAATCTGTCGAACTCGTTCACGGGACAAACTAAACGCACAACCAACTTCTTCAAGCGTACAGGGTTTGCTGGTTGATAAGCCGTACCGAAGAGAAATCACATCTTTCTCCCGTTCCGTCAGAACAGTATTCAAAATCTCAGAGACCTCTTGGCGCATAGCCGATTCACTAATTTTCTCTTCAGGAGATTGACCATTGTGGTCTTCCAATAGATCCAGAAGTTCTGTATCTTCGCCTTTACCAACGCGGTGGTTCAGAGAAAGAGACTGGCGTCGAATCTGCTGGAGGTATCGAAGTTGCTCGACAGTTGAGTCTAGGGCTTGGGCTAGCTCCTGTTCCTGAGGATTACGGCCAAGATCTCGGCGCAGTTCTCGTTGAGCGCGCTTTAGCTTATTGAGCTTTTCAACAATGTGGATGGGGAGGCGAATGGTACGAGCGTCGTTGGCGATCGTTCGGGTAATGCCCTGTCTGATCCACCAGTAGGCATAAGTAGAGAATTTATAGCCCTTGTCTGGATCAAACTTCTCTGTGGCCCGATGTAATCCCAAAGCCCCTTCCTGGATCAAATCCAGAAAGGGAATGCCTCGATTGAGATAACGTTTTGCAATGGAGACCACAAGACGAAGGTTCGATCGGACCATTTTGCGCTTGGCCACGCGACTGCTGTGTAGCTTAATCTCAAATTGTCGTTTACTAAGCTGGAAATGAGCAGCAAGTTCGTCTTGAGTGATAGACCGTCCGAGAGTTTCTGATTGTTCCTTCCGAACCTTTTCGACGTCAACGGCGTAACGAATTTTTCGAGCGAGTTCAATTTCTTCATCCCCGCGCAGTAGAGGGTAGCGAGCCATATCTTTGAAAAAAGCGCCCACTGCGTCATCACTAATATTGCGACTGTAGCCTTGGAGCGATCGTTTTTCAGTTGCTTCAGACTCTTCTCCAGGCTCATCTTCACGACTTTCTAGTAGCTCTAGTTCTACCTCTAGAAGCGTGTTCTCTATTTCTGAGGAAAAACTGTCAGGGACTGAATCGTCAAATGGTTCTGAAAGGATTTCAGGTTCGGACTCGACTGAATTTACTAAGAGTTGTGTGGATGACCAAAGTTTTTTTTCTGATTGTTGATTTAAGGGATGGGTATTGGCGACTTGTCCTTCTAAATCATCTAAAATAGCGATTGAATGGGTATCTTTGGCAAGTTTAATTGGGTTCATTTTTCAAATTCCTCTATTAAAATGGGGCAACTGGCAAAGATAGATTGAGGGGGGTAATAATATTGGTTTTAGTTTTGTCGAAAGGGGTTGGATAATATGTGGTGTAGCTAAGTTGTCAACGATCGTGAAAATAGTTGGTGAAATGAGGATCTGATTTTCTCAGTCCTTATAGAATGAGTTTAGTAACGTCGAAGACGAAATTACCGATCGTATTTAAAGATTCCATAACTTTATTTAGCATTCTGTTCTGATTTAAAATTTCTTTTCTAGGTTTTCTTAAGGTTTGCAATGAAGTTTTAAGGTAGGAATACGTCTTAATGGAGAGCGATCGGGGTGAGGTTCGAACCTGGGTTCAGGTGCTTGTAGACTGTCCAGGGGCGCAGGGACTCTATACCTATGAAGTTCCAAAAGATTTGATTGTGGCAGTGGGGGATGTGTTGTCGGTTCCGTTTGGGGCGCAACAGGTGGGGGCGATCGTTTTATCGGTTGGGGATCAGCCTGAGTTGGCTCAGGGGATGGATTTGGGGCAGGTCAAATTCGTTGAAGCGGTGGTGAGTTCGGGCTTTTTTCCAGAGCATTATTGGGCGTTGCTGCATCAGGTGGCGGTCTATTATCAGACCCCGTTGATGCAGGTGGTGCGGGCCGCGTTGCCGCCAGGATTGTTGTCTCGATCGCAGCGACGCTTGAAACTACGTTTGGATTTGGCGAAGGGTGAGTTTACTGTGACGCCGATCGCTCAGAAGGTGATCAATCTGCTATCTGAGAGTAAAACTGGCGACTATTCTTGGCGATTTGTGCAGCAGAAGGTGAAGGGCTTAAGTAAGGCCGTGCAGGAGTTGGTGCGCTTGGGGTTGGTCGAGAGCTATCTGCAACCGCCGGAGTCTGTGAAGCCTAAACAGCAGATGGCAGTGACGTTGGTTTTGGATCCGGGGAGTGACGTTTGGGCGGAGTTGAGCGATCGGCATCGGGAGATTTTGGATGGTTTAAAGCGCTTGGGCGGGGAAGCCTGGGTGAGTGATTTGAGTCAGCAGGTTAAAACTAGTTCTGGTGTACTGAAAACCTTAGAGAAAAAAGGCTGTGTGATTCTTCAGTTGCGAGAGGTGTTGCGGCAGGAGGTTCATCCTGTGGGATCAGACCTAAGTAAAGATTTGACGCCTGCGCAGCGATCGGTTTTGCAGGAGATTCATGGCTGCAAGGGGACGAAGAATTTGTTGCTCCATGGGGTGACGGGATCGGGGAAGACGGAGGTGTATTTGCAGGCGATCGCGCCGCTTTTGAATCAAGGGAAGTCGGCGTTGGTGTTGGTGCCGGAGATTGGGTTGACGCCGCAGTTGACCGATCGGTTTCGGGCGCGGTTTGGCGATCGGGTGAAGGTGTATCACAGTGCGCTTTCGGAGGGGGAGCGTTATGACACCTGGCGACAGATGCTAAATCGTGAGCCGCAGGTGGTGATCGGGACGCGGAGTGCGATTTTTGCTCCGTTGTCGAATTTGGGGTTGATTGTGCTTGATGAGGAGCATGATTCGAGTTTTAAACAGGATCAGCCTGCGCCTTGTTACCATGCGCGGACGGTGGCGACTTGGCGATCGGAATTAGAACATTGCCCGTTGCTTTTGGGTTCGGCGACGCCTTCCCTGGAATCCTGGTGTGCGGCGAAGTCGGGGTATTTGTCTCTGCCGACGAGGGTTTACGATCGGCCTCAGCCGCAGATTGAGGTGGTGGATATGCGGGCGGAGCTGAAGGAGGGGAATCGGTCGATTTTTAGCCGATCGTTGCGGGATGGGATTTTGGAGATGAAGGCGAAGGGGCAGCAGGGGATTTTGTTTATTCATCGACGGGGACATAGTAGCCATGTGTCCTGTCGAAGCTGTGGCTATGTGATGGAATGCCCCAATTGTGATGTTTCGCTGTCCTATCACCATACCCATGAGACTGCGGCGGAGCTGTTGCGCTGTCATTATTGTGGGTTTACGCAGCTTCAGCCAAAGGTTTGTCCGGTGTGTAGTTCCATTTATTTCAAGCATTTTGGCAGTGGGACGCAGCGGGTGACGCAGGCGTTGGCGGCGGAATTTCCTGAGGTGCGGTTTTTACGCTTTGATAGCGATACGACGAGGACGAAGGGGGCGCATCGGAGTTTGCTGGATCAGTTTGGGCGTGGGCAGGCGGATCTGTTGGTGGGGACGCAGATGTTGACGAAGGGCTTGGATTTGCCGCAGGTGACGCTGGTGGGGATTGTGGCGGCGGATGGACTGTTGCATTTGCAGGATTTTCGATCGGCGGAGCGGGCTTGTCAGACGCTGTTGCAGGTGGCGGGGCGATCGGGACGGGGTAGCGATCCGGGGCAGGTGATTTTGCAGACCTATAGTCCGGAGCATCCGGTGATTGATGCGGTGGTGGCTCAGGATTATGGGGCGTTTGTGCGATCGGAGTTGGAGATCCGCAAGCTAATGCGATATCCGCCGTTGGGGTGGGTGATTTTGATTCGGTTGAGTAGTCCGGAGGCGATCGCGGTGCAGAAGGCGGCGGCGCGGGTGGCGGGGTTGTTGCAGAGTTCGGCGAAGGGACAGTATGAGGTGTTGGGTCCGTCTCCGGCGATGGTGTTACGGGTGGCGCAGCGCTATCGGTGGCAGGTGTTGTTGAAGGGAGAGACGGTGGGGAAAACCAAAGGCGCGACTTCCACACCTGTGGAACTTTGTGTTGAGGAGTTGCGATCGGTCTGTGGTCAGGGGGTGAGTGTGACGATCGATGTGGATCCGGTGAATTTTATGTGATCGGTTGGGGCGGTCTGAAATAATTTATTGGCGAACTGCCCCATTCGGCTATGCGATCGGCTATTTCTTCTTTGCCTTGTTTTGTTTCGCGATCGCTTTGACTTGCTCAACAGAAATACTGAATTTTCGGCCAATTTCTTCAGCGACGACCCCAGCTTCGAGCAACATCGGAATCGCAATCATCATGGTAGCTTCCCTCTCTTCCTCCTGAATCTCCTGGTAGAACCGGGTTTTCTTCAATTCTGCTTTAGTTCCCAACATGGTTTTAATCTCCTCGCGGCTGAGTTTGGGGAATTTGTGGACGAACACCGTTACGATCCATTCTAGAATCCGTTTCTGCTCTATGGCATCCGAATTCTCAGTTTGGGCTTGCTCCAAGATGGCTTTAGCTCGCTCGAACGCCAAGGGTTTTTTCATGCTGAAGAGCTGAATCAGACTGACTTCTAACGACTGATCGGCGATCGCGGCAGGTAACTCATCCAAATAGACTACCTGAAGTCGTCCTGTAACCAGGAAATCTTGATAGTGGATGGGCAGCCCTGGGTCGAACTTCCGCTGGGTGAACAGCATTACGGCACGCCAATCGTTGACTGGGGTTTGATCGCGCAGGTACATGAAAATCTTGGCGAAGAAGCTCGGGTAGACTTCATTTTTGCGATCGAGGTAGCCTTGAGCTTCGACAAAGGCGATCGGACTTTTGATTGATTGGGGGAGCAAGATACCATCGGCGCGGAGGCTGGTTTGTTTGATCTCGTAGCTTCCGAAGGTGTACGTGGCTTTGGGGGCTTTTTCACCCAGTAGCTCGAACAGGACTTTGGGCTTTTCTGAGAAAAGTCGATAGAAGAGTGAATCGGTTTCCATTCCAAAACTCTAGAGAGGAGCAGCTTGTAGGATATCGCTGAAAGCCGAACTTGTGGGTTATGTGTGAAAATGGCGATCGTACTTGAAAGGAACTATCGTCCTGCTGTTAAAACTTGTTCTACTGTCAGGTTTAGCGCTGGAAACATGGGAGAAACAATTGGTTCATTGCCCACAAATTGCTCAACTTCGTAGATGTCCCCATTGAGTGTTAGGACTCTGACCCATTGACGATCGGGGTCCACTTGCCAAAACTCAGGAATGCCACGATCGGCGTACTCAATCGGCTTTTGAACGTAGTCGCGTTGGTAATTGTCGGTAGATTCGGTGCCGGGGGAGACGACTTCAATGATGAGGAGTGGGTTGGGTTCGTTTTGTTTGAGGCAGGCTTCGGTGCGGTCGGCGATCGCGGTGGCAGAGTCTTCTGAATGGATGATTAGATCGGGGTCGCGAGCGGTGACATATCGACTTGGAACTTCAATTTTTTGTTTAAATCCGATGCGATAGCTAAGGATTCCCATTTGGATGAAGTACCCGAACAGAAACCCTGCAATCCAGTTATTAATCGTACTTTCAGCCCCCATCTCAACTAATACCCCATCCACGAGTTCATAGCGTCTTTCGGTTCCGTCATCGTAGGTGAGGAATTCGGTTAAGGTCATGCGTCGGTCGGTTGCGATCGTCATCGTTCACCTCTCTAGATTGCGCTATTTCATCATATCTAAAACTCGATCGCTTGTTGTGTGGGAGGGACGATCGGTTGGGCTTCGGCTCAGCTCAGCCCGCAAAGACCTTTGTTGGTTTGATCCTAAGACGAGGGTTGAGCGGAGCCGAAACCCGGCTAGGTTCACACTGAGCTTTGAGCAGAGTCGAAACCAATATTTTTAAATCATTAAATCGATCGATTGAGTTCTACTAATTCAGAGGCTGCTTGCTTGACTTGATCGTAAAATATTTGTCTCGTTCTTGATTGTGCTGATAGTGAGATTAAGCTGAAAATAGGAGACTGTACATATTTTGTCGTATATGGATAGGAACTCAAATATATATTAAGAGTTCTCAGTTGAGAATGGTAAGGCTTGAGTTGCATATGTAAACCGTTTGCTCTCCCATCCTCCCTCATAAATTCAGGTTGATAATTTGGACTACTAGGATGTAGAAGACAATCCCACTGTTGACTTCGTTGAATGGTGATACCACTGCGAAACATACCCCAAAGCTCATGTATTCGTTCTACTAACCTAGGTTCAGCTTGTGATGGCACAGGAATAGCACCTGGAGATGCGATCGGTTTATTACTATAAAACCTTGTGGATTCTTCTAAGAATGTTCGTCTCTCCGCTGCTCTTTTTTGCTGATGTTTTCTAATACTTTCTTCTACAATGCTAGGACTAATATTTTCCTTTTTACCTACATCACGGACCTGATAGTAGAATGATGCGTCGAAATCTTGCTGACCTTTTAGGTTCATTGGATTATTCAGTAGTATAGGGTGCTCATAATAACAACTCTTGATATACTCCGTCATCCAGAGTTCCCACGACTCTAGAGTTAAACCTTGCGATCGTAGAGAGTGGTCGCCGTCTGAATGCTGATAATAAGTACTTGTCTGTAGGCCATCAATCTCTAGAACCCAAATTAGAAAATCAATATGTGAGTTGTATTGGCATCCACATGACCAAGATGGTGATGCATCATCTACGTTAAAGGTAAAAAAGTTCATGACTTTACAACCTGTAAATAATTTTTGTCTACAAACATGGCAAATTTCAGTTTTTGAGCGATAAATAAATAGATCGTAATCCCTAGTATAACGCTCCGGACAGTTTTTGATTGGCAACGTTAGAATACGGTTCCCGACCTCTGAACCAATGCTTGCTCGAACTATAGAATGCGGGTTTCAACTCACAATTGAAAAATGTGCGGATTATTGCAATAGTCTTTGCTTACGCTAGATTTCAGCGCTTGAGTCGAAATTCTGAAAGATTTTCAGTCTTGATTTATTGACAAAAGATTCTTGATTGTTAATGAATGAGGCATAAATTATGGAATTATTAAAATAACTGAAATTCCAATGTATTGAAATATTTACTTTTATTAAACTGTCGCGCATCCAAACTGCATGATTACTGCTCTGAAGTCCTTGCTGTAAGGGGATTCGGTTTTGGAAATTCAAATGATGATTAGAGTAAACTACGTGTTGAACTGATTGACACAAATATAATGTTGTAGGTATTGTTTTGGGAGGCTTAGTATTTGAATTAATCCAGTATTTTTTAATTTAAATACTTTTAATTTCAATACTTAGTTTCTTAATTACTAAGTAAATGTTGCTGAGAGGTTCATGATGAAATCAAAGATTACTAATAGGTTCCTTCTGCTTTTTCCACTAATGGCTTTTGTCCTTCAAGTCTCCTCGCCTGCTCTATCAAATGAATTTTCAGGACAAATTGCCAAAAATACATCTCTAAGTAATGGAAGGAAAATAGCTATTTATACAAAAGGAAAAAGGGCTGTTCTTCCTAACGGTGATGTTTTTGAAGCAGATGGGGTGATCGTGAAAAAAAATGGTGTCCGAATTAAGCCCATATGGAAAGATGGTCGGGTTGTTGGTGCAAAATTTTATAGGCCAGATGGGACGGAGATCAGTAAAGGGCGAGGTAAATTATCGTCAGGAGAAAGCTACCGCCTTCGCTAAAGTTCTCTTATGCATCTAGGCGTGGTTAATTATTCATAAAATTTTTGCAAGCGCCAATGATGTATTCCTTATCAAGAATAAATATATCAACTTTGAAAGTATGTTTATTCTTGATTTGCCTGGTAATTCTTGATGGATGTAAGAGTTGCTTTGATTTTGTAGTTTCAGATGTACCATTCATAAATTCTCCAAAAAATTATGAACAAACTTCCTCTGTTTTCTGTAATTGGCAGTTTATTTTTGACGACATCGTCTCTATTTCCGGCTGTCACTAAGGCTGATTCATATACTAAGTATGGCGATGCTGCCATGTTACGAGTTACTTGTTACAAGCAATCCTCTGACTCGACAGCTTATCCTGGTTTTTTGATTGATACTCGGAATTACGGTAGCACAATGATAGTCGCTGTTCAAGGTGCTTATTATTATGATGGCGGCCTTAATCGCCCATATGTTGACTTTAGTACAGGGACTAATTATTACTCTAGTGATCACTCAATTACTGCCGAAGGAATAAATACTTTTTCGACTCCTATATATGCTCAGGGATACTTACCCAATGGAGCAGTCGTTTTTCTCGAAGAGGCAGATCCAAAAGTACTGTTAGCTTACTGTGACGATAAACCTACTCCCATAGACGATCCTGGTGGCGGTGGCGGTGGCGGTGGCGGTGGCGGTGGCGGTGGCGGTGGCGGTTGTGATCCGACTTATCTCAACAACTACTGTGCAGGGGCATCTAGTCTAGTTTCCCCTTCATCGGTTGTGAGCCGAGGAACGATCGGTCTCAATGATTCAGATACTTCCAAAGTGAAACTATTTGACCTAAAAGAACTGGAAGTTCAACTGGGTAAATGGCAAGGCAAATCTTGGCAGCCTGAAGACCAAGGCTAACTGACTTCCAATGCAGCTTCTGTAATCTTTAGGGCAAAGTGCAATCTATTTCGTGAGATTGTCTTTGCCCTTTGTGATAATTTCCAACCACAACTGTTTTTGTTCTCAATTAATTGAGTCCTGATTTATGCTGCCACTCGTTTCAATTGTGATCACCGTCTACAACCGCGAAAACTATCTTCCAAAGGCGATCGAAAGCATCCTCACCCAAACCTATTCCAACTTTGAATTACTCATTTGGGATGACGGCTCAACGGACAAATCTCTAACGATCGCGCACCATTATGCCCAACAGGACGATCGGATTCGAGTCATTGCTGCACCACACCAAGGTCGAGGAATCAGCATCGCATCTGCCTGTGCTGAAGCCAAAGGAGAATACTTAGGGCTGGTTGATAGTGATGATCTTTTGGGCCAAACAGCGATCGAAGAAACGGTTCAAATTTTGGAAGCACAACCCAAAATAGGAATGGTCTACACGGACTATATCTTGATTGATAAAACTGCAAAATATCTAGGTGTCGGTGAAACTTGTAAAATTCCTTACGATCGAGAGAAACTGCTAACAACCTTCATGGTCTTTCACTTCCGGCTCAAAAGACGTGGCGTGTATGAATCTGTTGGTGGATTTGATCCAGACTTTAAATACGCTCAAGATTATGATCTCTGTTTAAAAATTTCCGAAGTCGCCGAAATCTACCATCTGCCTCAAGTGCGATACTACTATCGTCAGCATGAAGATGCAATTTCAACTGAAAATCGTATTGAGCAATTACTTCATTCAAAACGCGCAATTCAAAATGCCATGACGCGGCGAGGAATGGATGATGAATACGGACTAGAATTCAAATTCTTTGCAAATTGCACAATCTTTAAGAAATAAAGATCTCTAAAATCCCGTCAAATATCATTATCTAGTAAATTCTCAAAAAGTATGTTTCGATCAATACGTTCTAAAATTGCGGTTAAGCGTCGTCAGATTTTAGAGCAATCAGCCGATCTCGACATGATGAAACGATCGGCCAATGATACGATCGCCCTACAAATCCTCGCACCCTTAAGCAATACTTATCAACCCTGGAATCCTTCAGCACTCCGCCCTAGCGCCTTAGTCAAGATTCTCAATGAAATCATGCTCAATCGTCGAAGTTGTATTGTGGAATGTGGTGCTGGCATCAGTACGATTTACATTGCCAAAGTCCTTAAACAACAACGAAATGGTCATCTTTATACCCTTGAAGATAATCTCGACTGGATTGAAATCTTAAAACCTCTCCTCGAAGAACAAGGACTCAGCGAATACGTCACAGTCATTCCTGCACCGCTTGTGACTTGTCAATGGGCAATGGAAGATAATCTTTGGTATGACTTGAGCCTTTTTCGATCGCATGTTGAAACTGGAACGATTGATCTGCTGATTGTCGATGGTCCCCCCGCTTATGACAAACCACGCCGCTTTGCACGTTATCCAGCTTTACCTGCATTACGGGATTTTTTCGCACCGAATTTAACCGTTGTTTTGGATGATATTAACCGATCGAGTGAATCTGAAATTGTCGTCAAATGGGCAAATGAATTTGGATTAACCTTTGAGAAGTATTTGTATGATGGTGATATCGCGATCGCCCGGACTCAAGGTGGCTATCGTATTGGGTAGCGTGAATTTTATGTGAGGTTTGGGCTTCGACTCCGCTCAGCCCCCGAAGATCTGGCTCAGTTCTTGAGAACTGTTGGTTTGATCCCAAGATGAGGGTTGAGCGGAGCCGAAACCCGGCTATGTTCTGATCCCAAGACGAGGGTTGAGCGGAGCCGAAACCCGCCTATCTCACATAAGCGCGGAACCGATCGTACCAACTGACATCCGCCAAATTCACAGAAGGAAGTTTCTTACGAATGTCTTCGATTTTCCAGCCTGTGAGTTTCGAGAGGGTTTGGGCTTCTTGGTCGAAGCGTTTTGGTAGGCTGGCGCGGTATTGTTTTCCGGCGTCGCAGTTGGTTTCGTTTAGGTAAGGATGCTGCATGATGTAGCGGCCTTGGAAGTTTTCTTGGTTATTGGTGTCTTGGAACATCAGGTCTTCGGGGAACTTGTCGCGGGTGTAACGGACATGCAGTCGAGTGATGAAGACGTTGGAACTTCTCGGCATGGGACGACGGCCACGGCCCCAGATTGAGTTTTGGGGCGGTTGGTTGGTGCCCATGGGTTGCTCTAGCCAGAAGACGCCTGCTTGCTTGAGTTCGTCGGGATTCAGTGGGTCGGCGGAGCAAGGATCGCAGTTGCCCATGTTCCAGGCGTACTCTAGGAAAGCGACGTTACGGTTTTCCCGATCGTAGCTGGTCGTAAACATGGATTTATAAAAGTTGCTGAATTCGCCTTTGACGTATTCGGGAATATTCACATCCGACGGAATGCGGACGGTGCGGTAGTTGGCGACTTCGGCGCGACCTTTGGGGGAGAGGATGTAGACGATGAGGTCCTGGGCATCTTGACCGTTGATCATGCCGAGACGGATAGGCAGCATGAAGCGTGGGGATTCGTAGGCGATTTGAATGGGACGGAGTTTGGTGAAGCCAGAGGTCTCAAATTTCTCTAGGTTGACTTTGGCAACGAAGAATTTGAGCTTTTGACGAATATAGGGTTTGAGCAAATCCCTTGCGCCGTTGGGAATTTTGTAGCCGCTTTCCTGAAGCCAGGTTTCGAGACCTCCGGATTCTTTGGCGCTTAAAATCACAATGTCATATTCGCCAACATTAAATTGCGCTTCGACTTCTACGCCTAGTGCGGAACCACGTGCGCGCTTCATCGCCTGAGGTGCGGCGGACGGTGCAACAGGCTGTGGCATCTCGAATCGATCGTATAGCTTCGGTGGATCGCAGGGATTTTCGTCGAAGTATTCTACGAGTCGGGGTGCGCTGAAGGCATCCAGGCGTTCCATGATGGCTGGGTTGGCGACTTTGACTTGCTCTTTGCTCAGCACGGTCGGAACAGGCACGACCATGGCAAAATCTTTGGCTTCGCCTTGGTAGTCGTTGGCCATGGTGAGAATGGTCCGATCGTCTGAACGGGCGATCGCGACTTGGGAGGCTTTGTTATACAGTTTTGTATCAGCCTTGGCGACGTAGAACCCACAGAAGGCAAAGGCTGGCAATGTATTTGTAAATACTAGAAGAATGGCTAGAAGTGAGGCGAAGAACGATCGGAGTAGTTTCATGGCGATTACTAGAAAATAAATGAACTAAACAGATTTGATGGCTGTGGGCTGGAACCAATCAAACCGATCGGCTTTAAAGACCCAGTCTAAAATCAATGTTAAAGGTGCTGATAAGAACAATGCAAAAAAGACAGCCGTGTTCATAAAGAAGTAATTTCTAAACACAAAGGTTAGAAGCGCGATCGTAAATGTCCAAATGAGTCGCGAGATTTTGGAATTGGGAATAGTGCGGGGGTCGGTAATCATAAAAAATGAAAACATGATCAGTGAACCGCTCATCATGCGATGACTCCATACATCCCACGTCCAACCGAGATAGAGATTGCGTCCAGCTTCAAGGGCAAGGTAGAAGGCGAGAAAGGCGATCGTGGTGTCCCAGCGTCCGACCTTTCGTAGTACCAATCCACCACAGATAAAAAACAAGATGACATACCACATGGATTCTCCCCATTGACCTGGTGAAACCCAGGCTCCGTGACTGAAGAGAAGTGCGATGATAATGCCAAAGTTGCCGGGATTGAAAATATGTTTTTGATTGAATTGGATTAAAAATTTAGATGAGATTGCGATCGTAACTGCCAATGCCATAATCCACCAATGTTCAACCCGAAGCAGGATGGACATGCCGAGGGCGGTGATCATGGGACTGTAGAAGGCGTCGATCGGCAGGTTATCTAAGAGTGATCCCCCTAAATCCCCCTTGGTAAGGGGGACTTTGAGGTTTTGAGAAGTATTGGGTGGTGGGGTGAACTTTAGGAAGAGGTATTGGGTGGTGAGGGCGGTGACGATCGCGGTGAGGATGATTTCGGGGTGGAGGGTCCAGTCGCGGGTGATGATGCCAAGGAGTAGGAAGAGGCTGAGGAACCCGATTTGGTAGAGGCGGGCGTCGATTCCCGCTCTTGGAGGCTGCGCTAACGATCGCATGTTAAGCATCATATGCAGGGGCCAAGGTAACGATGTTTGAATTATCGCGGTTGCGATCGGTTCTTCTGTGCTGGTTTCAGAAAATGAAACCTGTTGGAGAGCGGTCATTCCTTGGGTAGCCAGGTTGCATAGGTCTATGATCGATAGAACGTACTAGTAGTTGTTTTATAATCCTGAGGTCATTTGACACTATGATATGGCTCAATCTAGGGCACGGTGTTGCTGGCTTTGCCTCGATCGCCACCTTTCTGGGATTTGCCGGAAACCTGTGGTGGAAGTTTGAACTGTTAGATCATCCTAGGCCGCAGTATTGTCTAGGGTTGCTGGTTGGTTTGTTAGTGGGGTTGGGTTTAGGACAAGCTTGGAGTCTCCTTTGGCTTTTGCCTCTGTTGGTGAATCTTCTCTTGTTAGCGCCCTTGTTTAGGGTGAAGTCGTTTGGGGTTAGACCGCGTGGCGATCGCGGTGATTCCTCATCTCTGCGATTACTGCATTCCAATCTCGATCGCCATAATCCCACTCCCGATCGAGCTATCCAATATCTCCGGGAACAACAGGTCGATTTACTGCTCCTTCAGGAAATTACTCCGGCTTGGCTGACTAGACTGGAATCCGAATTGCCGAACTATCAGCTTTTGAAGGCGGAGGCGTTTGATAATACGCTGGGTAGTGCTGTTTTGGTTGCTAAGCAGAATTCCCAGGTCAAGATTGAACAGATTCAAACCATTCATTTGCCAGCCAATAGCGATCGGCCATTACTGGAAATCATTATCCAAACTGGGAATCGCACCGTGGCCATCCTTTGCTTCCACGTAATCCGCCCTCGCAGCACGCAAACCTCCAACTACCAAATCACGGAATTTAATGCCGCTGCCGATTGGAGTCAGCGGCAATTACAGCAGGGTCGTGAGGTTGTCATTATTGGCGATTTCAACAGTACATTCTGGTCGCAGCGACTGCGTCAATTAGAAAGAGACAGCCAATTAATCAATTCCCAGCGAGGCTTTGGGTTTCAGCCCACTTGGTCAGCGCACTTTCCACCTTTAATGAAAATCGCGATCGATCATTGTTTTTATAGTCGGGGATTGCGCGTAGGTCAACGATCGATCGGTCCTGATATTGGTTCTGATCATCACCCATTGTTGGTTGAACTCCGCACAATGTGAACCATCAGCGCTTAACTTCATACAGCTCGGTTCTGCAACGGATGGGTTCTCCTTCCGTTGTGAATCTCTGCTGATCGCAGGTGTCCGCATACCCATCTTTAATTTTGATGCCTTCCATGGTCTCCTGGAATGGACCTTGGTAGACGGTGGAACTGCTCATGGTTCCATGCAGTTGAATGATGGTGTTGCCGTTGGATTCGATCGTGATGCTGTATCCCGTTCCTGAACCCCCTAGGAAATTGAAAGCGCGTCTGCCCACGAAGGGGAGATTGGATTGTTTCGCAGGGGGTGTCCGATCGACTTTCTCTTCCCACCATTTCTGGACCGTTGATTCGCGTCCACCTGTGACGATTACTAATTTTCGATCGCCCGCTCCTGTGAATTCAAAGCGGCAAAATCCCATACCTGTACCGGAACAGGAAGTCACTTCGTTATAGCCCCGATCGCGTCGGGATTTGGTGCCGTCGTGGGGATTGTCAGTTGTGGTGAATAGGGGTTGCCAGCCAGCATTGATGATGAGTTGACGTGCTACTTCATAGGTCATTTCTTTTTTCAAGGCTGGGATTTTCAGTGAGGTGGAAGATTGAGTGACGGGTGTTTCCTGGCTTTGGTTCCACAGGTTAATTAAGTCCCCACGGACCCAGCCGGAGGTGCCATTGGGATAGGTGATGTTATACCAGCGATGTCCGGTGCGTACGGCGTCTGAGCTTAAGGGGACAAACTTAGATTCCCCGACGCTAACCAAATCTCCGTTCTCACCCCTATGGATCACTTGACTCCAAAGATTTGGGGTCGATCGAATGTTAATTACATCACCTTCGTTGCCTGCGAGGGTGCCATAGTTTTGGTTGCTGGATTTAAATCGGACCAAGCTGGATGTGATCCAACCCTCGGTGCGGAGAGTTCCCGTCGATCGGACGTAGTACCAAGTTCTCATATTATGGTTAGTCCCTACTACCATTCGCAGTACTTCCAGGGGTGTTCCTTCGGGTAGACTATCAATGCGATCGGACTCTGTGGATGGTCCCGATCGCAGATTGGCTTCAGAGTGAATGAATCCAGGCCGCGCCATGCTGGGTAATGCTGTTATGGCGATCGTGCCTAGGCTCAATAGTCCGATCGTCAACACTTTTGGGAACTTCATAGGAATGACCTCAATTTCAAGGTTAGATTAGGTCGGCATTTCTGCAGTTTGGATAAAACTTGACTCCGTAAGCCTATGCAGGGCGATCGAGTTGCTTCAGGTTTTATCCAAACGGTGATGATGGTTTCCTACCAGGTCAAGGCGTCCGATTTCAGAAATTTACGGATTGTTTATTTGATGTCATGAATAGGGTATGTATTGCATAAGTCTGCTTGAGTTGAGATTAGGCAGTAGGAAACTATGAAAATCGTTGTGAGGAACTCTAAGATGTTAGCGAGATGGGTTTTGGCGGGTGGAGTTGTTTTGGCTTCGTTGATGTATGGCAATGCAGCGAAGGCAGAGGGGAGATGTCCAGAGGGTTACTTTCCGGTCGGTGGTGGTAATGCGGGTTGGATAGGCTGTGCTCCCTTTACTCCTCCTCCTCCAATTCCTGGTTCTGGTTCTACTGGACCTCGCCCTGCACCGCCACTTCCTCCAGGGAGTAAAGAGTACGGCACTAGCTACATTGCGGTGGTATGGCATCCTAAGTCGAATGATGTCTGGGCTAGCTGGAATAATCGGACGAGTGAAAAGGCGACCTCCAAGGCTTTGTATGCCTGCACAAAAGCCATGGGGAATGGCTGCAAGATCCTCACCAATGGCTGGAATGGCTCCGTGTCGATCGCGCGCGGCAAAGATAATGTGATTTGGTCCGCCTGGGGAAACAACGCGAAAGATGCAAGTAAAAACGTACTAAAAGCCTGCCAAGAGAAAACTGAAGGCTGTTCAGTGATTCATGAATTTACGTCAGAACCGCTAAAACAACCCAAGATTCTGGATGAGTCAAAATACACAGACTTCCTCTATGATCCTGCCTATGACGTTTCTCAAAGTTATCCACCCACTCAATTAGGCCAATCCCCGGCTGATTGGGGATATTTTGCGATCGCTTGGCTGGGGGGCGAGCAAGCGGTGCCCTTGTCGAACTTCGTGATTGCATCGGGGTTTCCTTCAGCGAAAGATGCTCAGAAAGCCGCACTGGGGCTTTGTAAAGCTCAAAGTAGACAAGACTGCCTATCCCTGACGGATGTGGATGATCAAAAAAGTCCGATGTTTGGGGTTTACCTCGATAGTCAAAAGATGATGCTGACCTATAGCGGTTTAACGGTCGAGGCGATCGAAAAGGCTGCTGCAAATGAATGCAGCAAAGCGGGTTCAACTTGCGAAAAAGTCGGCATTTTTGATGTGCGTCGAGCGGATGTATCCATTCATCGAATGAAGAAATAACGGGATATAAAAAGATGCGATATTCATTATTGGCTGCGGTTTTTACCATAGTTTGTAGCTTGGGTGCATTGCCTGCGATCGCCCAAGATGAAAAAGAAGAAACAGATTGTAAAAAGCCACGAGGCAACTACGAAATTACGATTTGTCTAGGACAACTGGAACGTCAAAGTTATCAAGAGATGGAGGGTATTTATCAGACGTTACAACGACAGTATCAGTCTCAAAAATATCTATCCAAAGAACATCGCCAAAAGCGCATAGACTATCTGGTCAAATCCCAACAGGCTTGGTTAGACTATCGCACCGCCCAATGTCAATGGATCGCCAGTGGCTTTGAGGGTGGTTCGAGCCAGCCGATCGCAGGAATTTCCTGTCAACTGGAACTGAATCGGCAACGCATCGTAGATCTATCGAAGGATTTATGAGATTAGGGTGGCGGTTAACATCACCGCCACGATCTAGGACTCAAGATTTGATGAGACAAATGCCTAGCGTAATGAATCAAGAACCCCTTTAATAATCGATGCCTCATTAAAGTCAGGAACTTGAGGACGATTGAGATTTTGGTAATGCTGTTCGAGTAAAGGAATATCGGTTTTTGTCCACTGACTAGAGCTAATAATCAGCGTAATGGCTTTAACTAACTCGACACGAGATTTCTCAAAGCCCTCGCTATCAGGCCAAACTGTCAGGAAGACTTGTAATGTCTTCCGTCGATCGGCAGGCGTCATCTTCCCCAAATCGGGTAAAGCCGTAGGCCGACCCAGCCATTGCATCAACAATTGAATCTCCTCTGTACCTTGACCATAGAAATAGGCATTGAAACGCCCTGTCTGTACATTTCTTACACTATAGTGAGTGCTGCTAACAAATAGGAAAAGCTGACTGAGGGTTAGAGGCTGAAAAGCTCCGATTTTCTCAGCGATCAATAGGCGGACTTGGAGATCCTCTTTAGGATTATTGAGTATATCCAGTAAGATTTGTCGATCGCGTGGATTGCTTTTGGACCAATTGACTAATGCCTCGATCGCATTCTGACGTCGATCGAGGTTTGTCCATCGTTCTTTAGCGATCGCGGTGATCATCTCACGAATTCGTATGTTATTTCCTCCTAATTGTCCTAATTTAGAGATCGCCCTCTTGCCAAGCGCAAATTCCGTTTTGGGTTCCACTCGCGGGTTCTTAGCAAAGTCAGATAAGACCTGGATGAGTGATGGATTCGTATCAAACAAGTTCGTCTTCACAATCGTATACATAATCGAACTGCGAATGTTGGAGTTACTCTGTGGATTCACCAAAATATCCAGCATCAGGTTTTGATAGGTTGGATCGGTCGCACCCCATTTAATTAATGTATCGATCGCGATGGTATCTAGCCATTCATGTTTATGAGGACTCTTCAAAGCCTGAATCAGCAATCGTGATAGGTCAGGATGATCAACCTTCACCAAATTGCTCACAGCATTTGCTGCGTCAGATCTGTACCAACTGTCCTCCGTTTCTGTTTGCATGAATCTCACTAAAGCCTGGATGGTCTGAGGATCAGCACTTTTGAGATGACCTAAGGCTTCGAGTGCCCTACTGCGGGCAATCAGATCGTTATTGCGATCTTGGGCTAGTTTGAGGAGAGTCGATTGTAAATTTGGACTGTTATCCCCTAGCTGGATTAAGGCGATCGCGGCCTGTCCTCGCAGAGTGGCATCGGTTTTAGGGCTATATAGCAAATTCTGAAGCACAGGCACAATCTTGCTGTCACGCGGTTCTAATTGATTGAATGACTCAGTCGCGCAGGTGCGAACTTCTAATGGTTCTTGAGTATTTTCGACTAAAGCAATTAGCATTTGCGAGATTTGCCGATCGACTTGCCCAAGATTGCTTAATGACTGAACGGCACTACAGCGCACAGTCGCACTTTTCTGAGTATTATTTGCAATATCGCGCAGAAACTGAAGGATTTCTGGGTCATTAGCAGCAAATTTTTCGAGAACCTGGCTCGCTCCCTTAAGCCTTCCGGTATAGATCGTTGTTTGGCGTAAGTCGGCGATCGCCTTTTCAATAATCACTTTGGCATCTTGCCGATAAGTTACTAAGTCTAGCTGATTCAGGTGTCTGATTTGCTCAAATGCTAACCCATCTACATCATCTGGGAACGAATCAAGATTGCGATTTTCTAAAGCCGCAACCAATCCATTAATTTGCCATACTGGTGATTTTGGCCGTTCTTTAGCATTTAAGCTTGACCAGCAGCATAGCGAGATTGAGCAACAGCTCAAAACCACAGTGCTCCCCAATAGTTGACAATAATAATTTAGACTAGATCGTCTGGGTGTAAAGAATTTAAGCATTGCAGTGTGATTGATTGCAGTGTGATTGATTGCATTGGGCGATCTGAATTAAGTGCAGGAAGCTTCAGCGATGATACGACGATCGTCACCCGAGTTAAGATCTCTCAATCGCTGAGAATAAACACCACTGGCTGCAAACTCAGGATGCTTAATGTAAGGGATATTTTCTGGAGATGGGAGGGAACCTGTCTCTGTATAGGTGGTAATGGTCCCGCTTGAATCAATCCAGTAGCTTTGGTTATTGTCCACTTTGACAAGAATTCGACTGCCAGCGATCGCGATGACTTGGGAATCCACAGGTTTGGCCCAGCGTTGGAGCGTATTGTTTTGCGCATCCACTTCAACGACCTTATCAGGACTGAGCGAATCTTCCCCGGTGAGGCTGGGCATTTTCGATACCTTTGCCATGGACCCAGCGCCGCAGGGAAGCCGTAGCACCCTCGTAATCCGAGGTTCTCTCTGTATCACTGCGGCCTCGCCCTGTTCACGGGCTACGTTCTCTAAGTCCTTGCGAAGGAAGAAGCGAAATTCAAACCTCTTGCTAGATTCTGGAGGTGCTATGGAGTCATTGGGAACAGTGGCTTGAGCATAATGACGTTGCACCACCGCATGACTACTGGGTTGGTGATTATGACCGTTATAAATGACTAAACTGGCAACAGTACAAAGTCCGATCGTAAAAGGGATATATTTCAGCATCATTGTCACTTCAAATCATCATCAATAGGCCATAGCACCGCAGATGGGCTAACCTATGCAGTGCTGTGGGGTTTCTTTAGGTTCGCACAATGTCTCTGCATATCTCTCCCAATCAGGATAATATCTATGATTCATCTGTCCAATCATTGTGATACCTGGTAGTGAAATGAAGAAAAGAATGACCGTTCTTTGCCTCCTGTTAGTCTCATCGTTTGGCTTCGGTTGCAGTCAAACCGATCGCTCCGATCGCAGCAAAATCAGTAAAGACCTTGAGACTCAAATTCAGAATAACAACTGGGAACGAATTGATCTGGCGCAAGTGGGGGGGGCTGCTTGGCGACGTGTTTGTGTCCTCGGACCCTATTCAGGCAATAACAGAGCTGAAGAAACGCTTGGCTTTAAATGGGACTTGGAGCAGAAAACCTCTGCATTGTCATCAGACGGTGCGACTCTTCTTGTCTTCGTTGAGGGAAAGGAGGTTGTCGCCTATGCCGAACATCCTAGGAATCTGGGTGATTTTTCGTCATTGTCCGATCAATGTTTCGATCGAGGAAAGGCTAAGTTCGTACGAGATAAAACCAGAAAGGACAACTGGGTAAGCTTTGTCGCTGAAAAATAGAGTATTTAATGAGGATAGACATCAGTAAAGGAGTAAATCAGCGATGAGAACAGACTATGTCGCACACGATCGGAGTTATCAGAGTAAACGCAATGATCCAGACTATGTTGGCTGGAGCAAACGCGATGAATTCGCTGAAGACTGGTCCCTCATTTGGCAACCGTTCAGTCAACGCAACGCATTTCCAAACCAGGGAAAGCTGCTGGAACTGGGGTGTGGTGCGGGAAACCTGAGTATTTGTTTGGCTCAAGCTGGATATGATGTCACGGGAATTGATATTGCTCCAACGGCTATTGATTGGGCCATTGAAAATGCAACGATCGCAGGAGTTCAGGTTGATTTTTTACAGGGGGATGTACTGGAGTTAGCTGCAATTTCTGATGCGCCTTTTGATATTGCTTTAGATGGCTGTTGTTTTCACTGCATTATTGGGGACGATCGCGCACATTTTTTACGCACGGCCCATCGAATTCTCAAACCCAATGGTATTTTAGGCATCAAAACAATGTGCAATGAGGTTCCAAGGACATCCTATTGGACTGATCACTTTGATTACGAAACCCGTTGTACTATGCAGGGTGATCTGGCAACCCGTTATATTGGCGATTCTAACGATATTCTGCAAGAGATTATCCATGCTAATTTTCGGGTTTTGGAGGTAGCCGTTTTACCCCCTAGAAATCACGAGGATTTAGCCGATTTACACGTTATTGCAGAAAAGAAATGATCACTGAAATTGGGGGCATAGTGATAAAGTTGCGATCGCTGAGTTTTCAAGCGTGTTGCGGATTGAGTTTTTAGGTTTTCTTAAGGGAAATTGGAGGGACGATCGGATATTGTACGATCGGGGTCAAGAAGACTTCGATCTGTCCATATTGAATGATGTGATATGCGGAAATTTTCTGCATATCTATCCAAATAGTATGATAGACAGAAAGTTTCCACCTACTAAACGTTAGGCCGTTTTAAACATCGCAAGTATGTATGGAGTTCCAGCAGACCTACCGATACAGCGATTCGTCGGCGATTCGCTAATCCAATTGCGTATTGGCATGGATGGCATTCATTTCGTTTTTAGCCAGACAGGCATTATCTCGATCTTTGGACTATGGCAACTTCATGATGCCGATCGTCAAATTATTGACCAAGCGCAGGAGCATTTCGATCGGCAATATTACCGTATTCATGTTCTCCTCAATGCTGATGTTAACGATTTCAGTATTAACCCACCGCATTCATTTGCGCTGAAGTTTTCCACAGGTCATCAGCTCACCATTTACGATGACACACCTCAATATGAATCATGCACGATTAACTTCGAGGAGGGCTTAATGATCGTCATCTAGTCCGATCGCGCCACCGAAGCGATCGCCCCCTCCCAAAGCTATAATGGGGGCACTAAAGTCGCAGCGAGGTCAACCCGATGGCAGTCCGACAGCCCCGATATAGCAAAGAAGAATTTGCCCAGCGCGGCGACGCCCTGTATGAGTCAGAAGTGCGCGCTCAGGTCGAAGAAGGCAATCATGGGAAGATCGTGGCGATCGACCTAGAAACTGGAGCCTTTGAAGTTGATGCCAGTGAAATAGCAGCTTGCGATCGGCTTGAAGCCCGTCACCCAGAGGCTCAAGTTTGGATGGTGCGCATTGGTTCTCGTCATGTGCGTCGATTCGGCGGACGCACTAAGAGAGTCGTATGATCACCGGAATTGTCAACCCAGATTTTGAGCCGATTATTCCACTTTCAATTTGTGGGTCAGATGGCAAAGTTTACACGCAAGATGCGATCGTCGATACGGGTTTTAATGGCTGGCTTTCACTGCCTCCCGATTTGATCGCTCAGTTGGATCTGAAATGGAAAAGGCGAGGCAGAGCCATTCTGGGTGATGGCAGTGAATGCGTTTTCAATGTCTATGAAGCAGTTTTAGTCTGGGATGGAAATTTCCTCACGATTCCGATCGATGAGGCTGATTCAGAACCTCTCGTTGGGATGTCGTTGATGGAAGGCTATCAACTAATGGTGCAAGTATTTGAGGGCGGTCGTGTCGAACTCAGTAAAGTAGCCACGGTCTAACAACCCCAATGCACACCGACCGTCAAAGGTTATCGGTCAACATTCGAGTCTTTCCGAGGCGGGTGATGGGCAACGTTCTACGGCTTGAGTTGATGATGAGGCGAATCTTTAATATTGATCGCAGATAGGGAAGAATTAATACGAACTTCTAGTTAGTGAATAGCGATGGTTGACGAAGAGAAGAATCGACGTATGGAACTTCGCCGAGAGATTGGGAATCGGAAAGTTAAGGAGATTCCGTCACCTTCTCCAAGACCAGCATATTTAGCGGCTCATGCTTGTTTTAACTGCCGGAAGAGTTTCAAGTTAAGTTACGAGAAGAGTCATGTTTGCCCAGAGTGCGGTGAGCCGATCTATTTGATGGGCAGAGCTTTTAAGGCACCGAAGCGGAGCGATGATGAGCAGTGGAGCAAAGTGCAGAGATTGTATGCACTGGGTTTTCGGTTTCAGCGTTATGGTGGAGATTATCCGTCACTGCCTGAGCGACTTCGAGAAGTTGATCGGTTTGTGGAAGAGTTCCCTGATCATGAGCTAAGGGTTGCCGAGCCTAATTTATCACTACTCCCTAGAAAGCATTGATCCTTGGAGGATGGAGAATCCAGAAATTCAAGTAAATTATCGCCGTAGAACGCAATCGTTAATAGGTAATTATTTAGAACATTAATTGTCCGATCGCATCTCTAAAAGATCAATCAATCCTAAACACGAATCAACGCAAACGACTGAATAAACCAAGCGACCCATACAGCCGATCGCCCTTGTGCTTCGATCGTCTTCGCGTTCGAAACTTCAGTGCATAAGTTTTATCGCAGGTTGTCTATGTTTGGTGATTGCGATCGTTTGGCGACTTGAGGAGGCTTCATGAGGATCGACTGCCATTGTGGCAAAATCATTTCCGACACGACCGATCACCTTGCCCACAAAGCCCACCTCACTCCTGATCAGGACATATATGAGGTGTGGGATGGGATTGACGATGAGGTCATCGATCGTGTTGCGTCGGGTGAATTAGCGGTAGGAGATGCCTATATGAAATCGCGGCATATCATTAATTCTCCAACACGATCGATGTGGCAATGCTTCGAGTGCGGTCGGCTTTACATCGATGGACCAGACGGTGAATTATATTGCTTCGTACCGGAGCATGAGGAAACCGAGAAGCGGATACTTCGCTCCCATATCAGCAAATAATGAGGCGTTGCACGCGACTGAGGCTATGAATTTAAAATTACTCCTAAAATTACTACTTTACTTTTTAATTCTTGTAGTGATGAGTCTCAATGGAGCATGGCTTGTAGCCTTGTTCCTGTCACCACCCAAAAGGGCGATCGGGCTGGGGATTTGGTATTGGCTATACTTCATGATTGTCCCCGCTTTAGCATTTTTGGGAATCACCGCCTTAGCGCTTAAAAAACCGCTTAAGCTCTCTTGGCGAGTCGGAGGCTTGCTGCTGCTGTACGTGGGCAGCCTAACCGTGGTACCAGTCTTCTTTGCTCCAGTGATAATATTCTTTTTTTCTGAAAGCGGTTTAGGTTTTTTTAATTTGCTTATGTTCACCATAACCTTGATACAGCTTCTTATAACCCTGTTCAGACGCTAGGAATTTCTGGTTGCAGAACTCCATCCCCCTCTTCTTCCAACAACTCCTCCGCCGCCAGCCGCTCATCCGAAAGCGTCCCAGCAATCACCTCTGGAATCTCCCCCTCTTCCGGCACTAGAACCGCCTCCTCCGGTTCCACCTCCACGTCCGCCGCCAAATCCGCCTCCGCCTTCGCCTTCGCAAAGGGATCAAACCCCGCCTGAAGCTGATTGAGTTGGAAATATTGTCGAAACTTCTCCGTCACCTGCAACCAGTACGATCGCCCATCCGATCGTCGCCGCTTCCGCACAAACCCCTGCTCCACCAACTCCTGCACCTGCTGGTACGCTGTCGAACCGCGTAGATTAATGAGATCGGTTTGCAGCAACGGACCCTTCATCGCAATTACCGCCAACGTCCGCAACGCCCCGACGCCAATATCCGCTGGAATAATTTGTTGCACCATACTTTGATAATCTGTCCGGAGCTGCAACACATAGCTGCCCTCTAGCTCCGCCACCTCCAACGCCGTATCTCTGTGGGAAAAGTCCGACATCAACTCCAGCAGCGCCTCCTCCGCATCATCCCGATCGCACTTCGCCAACTCCGCAAGTTCCGTCAAACTCAAGGGCTGGGCCTTGAGATAGAGAATGGATTCAATGGTGCAGGAAAGTCGAGACATACGCGAACCTAAGACAATTCAGACGAAATTCAGACAAATTAATTTAGATCAGATTCAAGCAACACAACAGGATAGATCTATAGCACAGCCCTGAAGGAATGGCTCATTGTAAACGCAAAACCCCAATCAGCATCAAACCCCCTCTTCCGATTTTGGAACAGGGGGTTTGAGCATAATCGAACGACTGAGTGAGGTTTCAGATTAGCCTTTTGCTGCGAAAAAGCTAACGTGATAAAGATGGCCCTTCCAAGGATGAGTCTGCACTTCTTGGATTTTTGCGCCTGTCTTGATCTTCAGTTCGGGAACGTTTAACTCGATTGTGCCGCCACGACCCGCATCACGGATCAATAGTTCAGCCGTCTTTTGGTCCACGGTCAACTGGATGGATTCCGCACCATTGTGACCATACATCGTCGCGGGAATACGGTTTTCACGGCGAAGTGCGTTGGCTTTGCTGCCTTCAGGACGCTTTGCTGCTTCGATCGAATATTTTAAGGCCATGATCAACTCTACTTTCTCTGTTTTGACTAATTAAATGAACGCCGAACCTCAGAAACCTAGAAAAATCTAGATTGCCTGCTGCTGTCCGCCGTTTTCATACAGCAGCGCCCGCTTGGGTCCGTGAATGGGATCCTCGACGATGATGGTCTGGTCACGACTGGCCCCGAGGGACACAATCGCGATCGGAACCGCCATTAATTCTGCCAGAAACTTGAGATAATCCAAAGCCTGCTTCGGCAAATCCTCAAGCTTGCGACAGTCTTCCGTCGAAGTTTTCCAGCCTGGAACGGTCTCATAAATGGGGACGCAACGGGCAAACGCCTTGGCATTGGTGGGGAAATCATTGCAGCGCTGGCCATCAATTTCGTAGGCCACACAGACTTTGATCTCATCTAGAGTGTCTAAGACATCCATCTTCGTCACCGCCAGACAATCCAACCCATTGATCCGCACCGCATAACGGCCAATCACCGCATCAAACCAACCACAGCGACGCTGCCGCCCAGTGGTCGTGCCAAACTCCGCACCGCGATCGCCCAGCAATGCGCCCACCGTATCATCCAGTTCCGTGGGAAATGGACCCTCGCCGACGCGGGTGGTATAGGCTTTCGCCACACCAATGACCCGATCGATAATCGTTGGTCCCACGCCTGCACCAATGCAGGCTCCACCGGAGACGGGGTTGGAGGACGTGACGTAGGGATAGGTCCCATGGTCAAGATCCAATAAGGTACCTTGCGCCCCTTCAAAAAGGATGTTGCGCTTTTTCTGGACGGCTTGAGCAATGCGCAGCGAACTGTCGATCACATGGGGCCGTAGCCGTTCAGCATAGGCCAAGTACTCTACGATGACTTCCTCTGGATCAAGAGGTGGAAGATTGTAGAGTTTTTCCAGGATGACATTCTTATTCGCGACGGCATATCGGACTTGGTCCTTGAAGGACTCCGTGTCCATAAGATCCACCACGCGAATGCCCGATCGCTCAGACTTATCCGCATAGGTAGGACCAATGCCCCGCCCGGTCGTGCCAATTTTCTGGTTGCCGCGACTGGCTTCAGCGGCCACGTCCAAGATTCGGTGATAGGGCATGGTGACATGCGCCGTCTCCGAAATCATCAGGTTTTTTGAACTGACTCCAAGCTGATCCAATTGATCTAGCTCCTGAATCAAAACCTTTGGATCAATTACCGTACCGCTGCCGATAATACATTCAGTTTTCGGGTATAGGATACCCGATGGAATAAGGTGCAATTTGAAGGTCTGATCCTTGACCACGACGGTGTGCCCAGCGTTCACGCCACCTTGGTAGCGGACTACCATGTCTGCTGAATTACTCAACAGATCGGTAATCTTACCTTTCCCTTCATCGCCCCACTGGGCACCAATCACTACTACGTTAGCCAAGGGAGTTCTTCAAAAACAATGATAAAGTTTTCAACAGCCTACAATTATCATCAGCAAGTGGATCGCCTGTCAAATTATTTTTTGTGATCTGGATAGCGATCGTGATTGATTTAGGCTAGTTGATTCCATCCACCTCTATTTTGCGGCTCTGCCCCCAGACTTATGGATAATTTTCTTCCGATCGCCTACTTCCAAAATCAGTTCGTGCCTTTTAAGGACGCGACGATCTCCATCGCAACCCACGCCCTGCACTATGGGACAGGGGCTTTCGGAGGATTACGCGGAATTCCGGATCCAGCAAACCCGAATCAAATCTTGCTGTTTCGGCTCGATCGTCACGCGGCCCGTCTCAGCAACAGCGCCCGGTTGTTAAATTTTGATCTGCCCGCTGACAAGATTTTTTCGACGATCACGGACTTCGTGAAAAAAAATCAGCCCAAGACCTCTTTCTACATTCGCCCCTTTGTCTATACCTCCGGTCTGGGGATCGCACCTCGCTTGCACAATGTCGAGAAAGACTTCTTCGTCTATGGCATTGAGTTAGGGGATTATCTTTCTCCAGATGGCGTAAGCTGCCGGATCAGCTCTTGGTGTCGTCAAGAGGATCGCAGCCTGCCCTTGCGTGGGAAAATCAGCGGCGCGTACATCACCTCTTCCTTGGCCAAGACCGAAGCTGTGGAGTCGGGCTTTGATGAGGCGATTTTGCTCAATGCCAACGGTAAGGTCAGTGAAGCCTCGGGCATGAATATTTTCATGGTGCGTAATGGGGCGATTATTACCCCGGGATTTGAACAGGACATCTTAGAGGGAATCACTCGCGATAGCATCTTGACGATCGCTCGCAACATGGGCATCCCCGTCATCGAACGTCCCGTAGACAAATCGGAACTCTTCATCGCCGATGAAGTCTTCCTCAGTGGTACAGCGGCCAAAATCACGCCCGTCAAGCGAATTGAAACCTATCACTTCGGCACCGATCGGCCCATCACCGATCGTCTACGTGAGCAAGTCACCGCCATCACCGAAAACCGCGACCCCAACTACAAAGACTGGGTCTTCACGGTTCCGCTGTAGTTGAGGTTAACCCAACCCTTCATGGATCTCAATACACCCGATCCCCCTAAATCCCCCTTAAAAAGGGGGACTTTGAAGTCATTTCATGTTCCCCCTTTTTAAGGGGGCTAGGGGGATCGGGTCTCTCGCAACTCACAAACTGGCTTTTCAAATGCCTTCCCTTCTTTCCCTTCGCCCAAAACAAATCGCCATTCTCGAAGCCTCCTTAATTGGGCTATTGTCGGGACTGGCGGCGGTGGTGTTGAAGGTCGGAGTAGGTTGGGTGGGCGGATGGCGATTGGTGGGGGCGGGGATGTTGCCGCCGATCGTCGCTCTACCCCTGTTTGGGGCGATCGCGGGGGGCTTGGCGGGAATCCTGATTCAACGCTTTGCACCGGAAGCCTCGGGCAGTGGCATTCCCCAGGTCAAAGCTGCACTCGCCTACCTGCCGATGCCCCTGACAGGCAGAATTGCGATCGTCAAACTGATCAGTACGATTTTGTCCCTAGGGGCCGGATTGACCTTGGGACGGCAGGGTCCGACGGTGCAGCTTGGGGCCGCGATCGCCTCGCAAGTCAGCAATTGGTTTCCCACCTCGCCCGATCATCGACGACAGCTTTTAGCGGCTGGAGCTGCCGCTGGACTCGCGGCTGGATTTAATGCCCCGATCGCAGGTGTCTTGTTTGTAATCGAAGAACTCTTGCAGGATGTCTCGGGCTTGACCTTGGGCACGGCGATCATGGCCTCCTTTGTGGGAGCCATGGTGTCTCGGCAGTTGGGCGGGCAGGACTTTACCTTCAGTCCTAGCTCCATGAGCATTGACCCTTACTTTAATGCGATCGAAATCCCGTTTTTTATTCTACTAGGCGTATTAGCGGCTCTCCTGGGCGTACTCTTCATTCGCGGGATCTTGCTCAGCCTCAGACTGTACAAACGGCTCCACCTCAGCTTGCCGGGAAAAATTGCGATCGCCGGATTGCTATCCGGACTCCTCGTCGCGCTCTTACCGTCCGCCCTGCGCGACAATGCCAGTCTGCAAGAAGTCTGGCGCACGAGCGAATTTCCTTGGCATTTGATTTTGCTTATTTTTACGGTCAAGTTTGCATTAACGCTAGTGGCTGTTGGTTCCGGGGCACCGGGAGGCTTGTTTGCCCCGTCGCTGATCTTGGGATCCACCTTGGGCTATCTCGTTTGCTTTTTAGTCCAAACCCTCAATCTCTGGATGCATTTGCCCTTGGGGACAGGCAGCGGAGCTGGGTTTGCAGTGACGTTTGCGTTGGCGGGAATGGCGGCTTTTTTTAGTGCGGTGACGCGGGGACCGATGACCGCGATCGTGATTGTGTTTGAAATGACGCAAGAGTTTTCGATTGTGTTGCCGTTGATGATCTCCTCTGTGACCGCTTATCTAGTCGCCGAAGCCATCTCTAGCGGTTCGGTTTATAAATATCTTTTAGCCTGGAATGGCATTTATTTAAAACCCTCTAAACAGTTTGAAAATCGCCTCAGCAAGCTCACGGCTGCCGACATCATGACCCGGCAACCGGAGACCATTAATAGCGATCTGTCCATTCCTGAAGCAAAGCTTTTCTTTGCCCGATCGGACCACCATGGCCTACCTGTTTTAGAAGACGGCAAATTCATTGGCATCATCACGGAGTCCGACTTCGCCAAAGTAGATGCCTTTGAAGCCAATCTCATTATTTCGTCTAATCCTAGCTTTGACCCTAGCGCTGAAAATCTCGATCTGACGGCTCAAATCCCGTCTCAATCCCCCAACAAAAAAGGGATCACGGTCCATGACATCATGACGCCAAAACCGATCACGGTCCGATCGCATGATCCCCTGCCCCAAGTGATCTACTGGATGAGTCGCTATCACATCGGCCATCTTCCGGTCTTAGACCGATCGCAACTCGTGGGCATCATCACCCGCGCCGACATCATCCGAGTCGAATCCGACCAACTCAGCGGCAATATCCAAACCCACGACCCCCGCCTCGCCAAAAACGAAGCCTCCTACGTCGTCTACCAGACCCGCGATCCCGCCATTGGTCGTGGACGCATCTTAGTTCCCCTCTCCGATCCCACGACTGCCCTCACCCTCCTAGACTTCGCGGCCACGATCGCCCATCAGCGCCACTACGAGTTGGAATGCCTCATGGTGATCCCTGTCTCCCGCCTGCGATCGACCGCCGAAACCAGCGTCTCCACCCTGGATCAGCGTCGTCTCCTCCGCAAAGCCAAAGTCCTGCGGGAGCGCCATGGGATTTCGATTCATACTCAGATTCGGGTGTCCCATGATGTCAGTAGCGCCATTCTAGAAGTGGTGCAAAGTCGGCATATCAACCTACTCATTAGTAACTGGAAAGGCGGCACCACCACTCCCGATCGCATCTTCGGCGAAGTCGTAGACACCTTAATTCGACAAGTCCGCTGCGATGTCATGCTAGTCAAATGGGGACTCGAACCCATGCGCCGCGATCGTTGGTTAATTCCCACTGCCAGCGGTCGCAACTCCGCCAAGGCCATTGAATGGCTTCCGGGTCTGATGAAACAGTCCGAATCTCCCGAAGCCTTCCTCTGCCACGTCAGCGCCCCCAATGTCCAGCCAGACGTGACCATTCAAGCGCTGAACAAAGCCTGCAACCAAGTCCAACTCCGTGTCAGTTGTATCACCCACTCGATCGCCGTCTGCAACCGTTCCATCTCTGACGCCATCTTCGATCTGGCCGAACAAAACGACTGCGACGTGATTTTGCTGGGGGCAACCCAGGAAGGGCTATTAGAACAGGTGATCAAAGGCAATATTCCCGAAGAGATTGCGCGCCGATCGTCCCAGACCGTGATTTTGGTGCGAGGTTCGCTGTAATAAACGATTCAAAGCCCCCAGAATTGGGGGTTGGGGGCGGATTGTCAGGATTTGTGCTGGATTCCCCGATCGGTCAATCGGTAATTTCATCGAGAAATGGGAATTCTTAGAGTGCGCCCCCTTCCAATGTTTTCCTGACCATGCCGAATAAAAAGCCCCCCAAGAATTCTTCTCCGAATTCCTCTGGTCAACCGCCTGAGAAAAGTAATAAAAAAAATAAGCCTAAAAAAAGTGCAGCCAAAAAAGGTCGTGCTAAAAAATCTAAAAAAAATGGGCCGATCGAGTCCTTAGAAACTTCGATCGAAGCCCCACCCCTCACCCTCAAAGAACAACTCGCCGAAAAGCGCAAAGCCGCAAAAGCGAAACAAGAATTGACGCAGTTCATGACGATCGCCGTCATGATTTCAGTGTTCATTGGCGGGATTGCTACGGCAGCAGGGGGAATCAAAGGAACCCTAGGCGGATTTTTAGGGAGCTTGATTTTGCTTAGTTCCTTCAAATACCCAGAACAAGCCTTGTATGGATTTTTGATCTATTTGCCCTTGGGTGGGTCGATTACCTATGCGATCGGGGGTGGGAGTAACCCCATTTTACAACTCGCTAAAGACGCCTTTTACCTGCCCGCCGTCATTGCCGTCTACCAAACCTGCAAAGCCAAAAGCGCTCCCTTCATCCTCCCCGTCAATCTCAAAACGCCTCTGATGTTGCTGTTGGGATATTGCATTTTGGTGCTGCTTTTTGTGAATGGATCACAGCAATTCACCATGAAAGGTGAAAAACCGTTTTTGATGGGAGTATTAGGTCTCAAAGTTTTCCTAGGCTATGTTCCTTTAATTCCCTGTTGCTACTATTTACTGAAAACAAAGCGAGATTTTTACTTTCTAATGCGGGTCACAACATCGTTAATCGTCCTCTGTTGTAGTCTCGGCTTTTTGCAATACATGTTTTTAAAAACAGGGCGCTGTCAAGGAACTGTGGGCAGTGGAGCCGAATTGTTTAAAGCGTCACTGGAGTCCCGATGTTTGGTCGGGGGATCATTGCTTTACAGTCCAGAACAAGGTGTCATTCGATTACCGGGAACCTTTGTGGCACCTTGGCAATGGGGTTGGTATTTGATTGCGAGTGCCTTTATGAGTTTTGCGACTGCCTTCTGCGATCGCAAATGGATTTGGCGGATTATTGGCATGGTGGCGATGGCGTTGACCTTATCGATGGCGGTGCTATCCGGTCAACGAATTGCCTTAATCATTGTGCCGATCGCCATGATTGCATTGCTTTTCATCACAGGCCAAGTCGCCAATTTAAAACGCTTTCTGCCCATTGCGATCGGGCTAGGGGTAGCAGGAGTCGGAGCGATGGCGGCATTCCCCGACATTGTCAAAGAACGGGTTGATAGCTTCTCTTCGCGCTGGGAAGCCGCGCCCCCGACGGATTTTATTGCAGATCAGTTTGGGTTTGTGGGAGATCTCGCGGGGATCTTTGGGAAGGGATTAGGGCGAGCGACGAACTCGGCGCGGGCCTTTGGGGAAACTAAACTGATTGAAACCTATTATCCCAAAGTGCTGTACGAAATTGGTCCGATCGGGGTGTTGCTTTTCTTGGCGGTTGTGACCACTCTAACGATCGCCACCTTTAAAGCGTACCGAAAAGTCAAGGACAAAAACCTGCGCGGTTCGGGGGCTGCATTATGGGTGTTTATTTTATTTATTAGTTACAACACCTATTACTATCCATTGGATGTTGATCCAGTGGCGGTTTATTACTGGTTTATGGCGGGGGCGATTTTGAAATTGCCAGAGCTAGATAAAGAGATCGAACCCGAGACTTAGGGGACTTGCATCAGAACGATAAACATTCATAATGGTCTACTTTTATGGCATCTTCGGCACGATTTATTTCAGTCATCATTCCCACCTATGGTCGAGAACAGGCATTGATCGATTCGATTAATGATGTTCTGAAACAAGATTATCCCGCCTTTGAAGTCATTGTCGTGGATCAAACGGCAAACCATGAACCGGAGACCGATCGCTTTCTGACTCAAATGGCAACCCAGGGCAAAATCAAACTCTTTAAACTCGATTGGGCCAGTTTGCCTGGAGCTAGAAACTATGCCGTGCGGCGCGCTCAGGGTGAGGTTCTATTGTTTCTCGATGATGATGTGGAATTGCCTGCGGGATTTCTAGCCGCCCATGCGAAGAACTACGATCGTCCTGAAGTGGGCGGTGTGGCGGGACGGGTATTCGATCGGATGAAGCTCGCGGACCATTCCAGTGATTTGGAAATTCAGGATCTTCCACCGGAAGCAATGGATCCCGGCATTGCTTGGTACCACATCAATCTCGTCCATACGGTTAAACCTCAGCAAGTCCTAAGCGCTCGGGGTTGCAATATGTCCTACCGCCGCGAAATCTTCTTTGAAGAGGGCATTTGGTTTGATGAGCGCTATCGGGGCAGTGCGGTGCGGGAGGAGTCTGATTTTGGGCTGAAAATTCGTAAAACCAATTATTTGATTTGGTATGATCCGTTGGCGCATTTGGTGCATTTGGGTGAGGAAACGGGCGGCTGTCACGACATCACGACGAAGTCTTTGAAGTATCAAATGACGTTCTATCACAACCATTTTCTGATGGGGTTGAAGCATTTGACGGTCAAGCAATGTCTGCGTTTTTATGGTCGGCTATTTGATTGTCATGTCTTAGGTCGTCCGCCCTGTCACAAGTCCGGTTCGCCGTTAAAGATTGCATCACGCCTAGTGTTTTATATCCTGGGCTTTGGGGATGCGCTGTGGTCGCAGGTCAAAGGGCTGTGGGATGACGGACAGTGGTGCAGCGATCGGGATGAGCTTTATACCAAAAATCAAACTAACTAATTATGAAAATTCTTGTTGTCAGCCATTCTTATATTGTTAAACTCAACTGCGAAAAGTTTCGACTGCTTGCGCAATTGGATCCCAGTCTAGAAGTCACGATCGTCGTTCCTAAAAAGTGGCGTCCTGGTGGCGTAATGAAAGATACGATTTATCCCGAAGGTTGGCAAGATGGAAATTTTCGGGTGGTGCCGATCGCGAACTTTAGCGAAAATAATCAAGGCGCATTGTGTTTTGGGTTGGAATTGGTGGGATTATTAAAAACGTTCCGACCTGATGTGATTCAAGTTGAACAAGGCTCCAAATCCCTGGCCTATGCTCAGCTTATTACGTTAAATAAGCTGCTGGGATTAAAAGCGAAAATGCTGTTTTTCACCTGGTGGAATCTTCCCTACAGTTTGAAATTTCCGTTTTCTGCATTGGAAAATTACAATCTTAAAAACACCAATGGCATTGTGGTGGGTAACAAAGCAGGATTTGAAATCCTACGGGATAAGGGCTACGATCGGCCCATGGAAATCATGCCGCAGCTCGGCGTCGATGAAACATTATTCAAGCCCCAAGATTCTACTAAAATTAGAACCCAGCTTGGAATTTTAGATCATGAGTTTGTGATTGGATTTGTCGGGCGGTTTGTCCCAGAAAAAGGATTGCATACCCTTCTGAAAGCCGTCGCAAAATTGGGAAACCGATCGTTTAAACTGCTTCTGCTTGGTCGAGGTGAGTTGAAAGATGAATTGCTAAAAATGGCTCAGGAAATGGGATTGGGCGATCGGTTGATTCAACTTGATAGCGTAAAGCATGATGAAGTAGCGCAGTACATTAGTGCAATGAACACGCTTGTTTTACCGTCTGAAACTACTTATCAATTCAAGACCTTAACAGCGATCGGCTGGAAGGAACAGTTTGGTCATGTATTAATTGAAGCAATGGCCGCGCAGGTTCCCGTCGTGGGTTCGGATTCGGGTGAGATTCCTAATGTGATTTCAGATGCGGGCTTAGTCTTCCCTGAAGGCGATGCAGAGGCATTATCCAATCGCTTGGCACAATTAATTGACGATCGCAGTTTTGCTGACAATATCGGACGATCGGGCTACCAACGCTGCATTGCCAACTATACCAATACGGCATTGGCGAAGGATTTGCTGGCGTTCTACCGATCGTTATAATGTTAGACCGATCTACTGACTACAGGTGGCCCCGATCGGCGAACGCACAACTGAATGATTGGCAACGAGTTCGATCGACCCGTCTGGACTCTGGCGAAAGCTACTGGCTTCTAGAATGGGTGAATTGAGATGGGTGATGGGTGATGGGGTGATGGGTGATGGGGTGCGGCGGGGTGGACGGATATCGCCCCAACTGCGATTGATCTGAAACCGTTCGAGGAGACGTTTTGGCAGGCCACCCTGTCCGGTGATGATGAATCGACTGCTAGAATTCCCGTTACATTGATTAGATACCTGTTGGGCTGCATCGGAGAAGTCCACAGGCAGGACATTTAAGGAAGCACTGGGATCGATCGTTACTGTGTTGATTTGAACTGTTCCGCTAACCCCAAACTGAGAACTCGCCGTGATGTCATTGCCGATCGTTAACTCATCCCTAAATTTTAATCCAAATAATCCTTGCGTTTCAATTTTAATTTTTCCTCCCATTCCTGACGTTGAAATGGCAATAATATCACTGTCGTTTAATCCCACAATCATATTTGAAATGATATTGATATTGCCACCATTATTGCTAATAGAGGACGTGAGAATATCACCAGAGTTTCGCAGCAATAGAAGTGTGGAATGAACGATAATATTGCCGCCCTGTCCCACTTCCGAAGAGGCAGATATAAAGCCTGAATTGGCAACTTCGATCCGATCGACCTTCAAGTCCAAAATCCCCGCTGCCCCTGAACCCGTATTTTCAACCGCTATGAATCCTCGATTTAACACCTTTAACGATCGGGTATTAATCACCACATCTCCCGAGTCTCCCGTTGCATTATCATCGGGAAGATTAAACAAACTCTTGTAGGGATCTAGCGGCGGTGCGACGGCTGAGGAAATTCCGGTTTGATAATTGTTGCCTTCTTGTCGCCTAACTCCAACCACCTCGACCGCTTCAGACGCATTGACAGCAATATTCCCCGCTTTGCCGGGACCAAAACTAACGGATGACAGTGCGCCGCCTTCACGGATTGAGAGTTGGCGCGTATTAATCAGAATGCTTCCTCCTTTGCCTTTGCCACCTAAAGTTGGCACGGATAGAGAACTGGCAAATGCAGTCGGAGATAAGCCACTAATCAAGACCCGATCGG
>JAAFJU010000023.1 GCA_013298165.1 Synechococcales cyanobacterium bin31.maxbin.ball.101
CAAGTCATGATCAGAACTTAATAGGGGACTGGGGGTGACTACAGGTTGCATGACTTCGTTCACTCTTCAGGGATAACTTTAGAAATAACTGCGAATGCCTATCCGTCGATCGATCGGCTAACAGCTCAAACGGAGGCTCAAATTCATGATAAACCGCCATGAAAGCTGAAAATTGACAGTCTAGATACGTTCTAGATCGGTTCTAGATCCGTTGTTTAGACGCAGGCCGAGGGTCTAGGACCGACCGGAGATCATCGCCTCTATCAAAACTGTATCGTGCCACGATTGCTTTAATGCCTAAATAATATTAACCATCATTCAATGGAAAACCTGTGGAGAGTTTCATATCAGTCCCTTGGATTCAATCAGGATTTTCTTGGAAAAATAAATAAATTTAAAGAAGATTAACAGAACCCCTCGATCGGCCTTGTTCTGCTAAAAACTGATCCGCTAAAAACTTATTTGAGATGCGGAACTTTTTCCGAAACCCCAACGACAAAGAAGGAAGCCTAAGCAATTCCAATTTTTTAAAGGACACACTCCATGAAACGCATTCTCAATCTCTCGATCGGTTTCGCAACACTCTGCGCGTTGGTCGCTTCTAGTGCCGTCATTGCAGGTTCAGCTTCTGCGGCTCCCGTCAAAGGCATGGACAAAGCCTACGTCGGCGGCGGTCTTTCCGGTAGCGTCACCAATGGCGGCACAGGCAGCGATGGTCTGAACTTCGGTGGTAACGTTCAAGGCCGTGCGCCGATCGCAGGCACTGGCCTCTCTGCACGCGGTACTGTGATGTTCAACGGCAACAACAGTGCGGTCATCCCAGTCCTCACCTACGACATGCCCGTGGCCCCTGGTACTAACGTCTATGCAGGCGTCGGTGGCGCGTTTGTCCAGAACCAAGGTGTAAATTCTCCGATCGGCACCCGTAATTCCGTCGTCCTGAACGCAGGGGTGGAAACCCAAGTGGCGAAGGGCGTGGTGGTCTACACCGACGCGAAGCTCGGCATCAACGCTTACCAAAACAGCCCTGCTTCGGCGTTGGGTCTGAGTGGTGGGGTGGGGATTCAGTTCTAGGCGGACTTTGCTGGCGCAACGCTTCGCGAACGGCTCCGCTCAGTCCTCGACTCGGGATCTAGTGGGCTGAGCGGAGTCGAAGCCCACGACTGGGAATTAAGTCTCTGATGAATGTTCTCTGACGATTGTTGACTGATGATTGTTGCAAGTGCGCCGTGGGCGGATCTGAAGTGTGATCCGACTGCGGCGCTTTCTAATTGTCCCCTCGTCCTTTAGTATTATTAGTTGGCAATCCAGACCGCGAGCTTAATTCGGATAGAGGACGCAATGGCAGAGACGCTTTTATTCAACGCACTTCGTGAAGCGATCGATGAGGAAATGGCTCGCGACCAGACGGTTTACGTGCTGGGTGAGGACGTCGGACAGTACGGCGGATCCTACAAGGTGACGAAGGATTTGTATGACAAGTATGGCGAATTTCGGCTGCTCGATACGCCGATCGCTGAAAACAGTTTCACGGGGATGGCCGTCGGGTCCGCGATGACGGGCTTACGTCCGATCATCGAAGGCATGAACATGGGGTTCTTGCTCCTCGCCTTTAACCAAATCGCCAACAATGCCGGGATGTTGCGCTACACCTCCGGCGGGAACTTCAAGATTCCCATGGTGATCAGAGGTCCGGGCGGGGTGGGTCGTCAGCTTGGGGCGGAGCATTCCCAGCGTCTTGAGACCTATTTCCAGGCAGTACCAGGATTAAAAATCGTCGCTTGTTCGACGCCACGCAATGCCAAGGGTTTGCTCAAAGCCGCGATTCGGGATGATAATCCGGTGCTGTTTTTTGAGCATGTGCTGCTGTACAACCTGAAGGAAGATTTGCCTGAGGGTGAGTACATTTGCGCATTGGATAAAGCTGAGATTGTGCGTCCGGGGAAGGATGTGACGATTTTGACCTATTCCAGAATGCGCTATCACGTTCAGCAGGCGCTGAAGGATATTGAGGCGTTGGGCTTTGATCCGGAAGTGATTGATTTGATTTCGCTGAAGCCGTTGGATTTTGACACGATCGGTGAATCCATCAAGAAAACCCATCGCGTGTTGATTGTCGAGGAAGGCATGAAGACGGGTGGTATTGGTGCGGAGTTGATTGCTTCGATTAACGATCGGTTCTTCGATGAGTTAGATGCACCTGTGATTCGGTTGTCGTCGCAGGACATTCCGACGCCTTATAACGGTTTGCTGGAAAATCTGACGATCGTGCAGTCGCCGCAGATCGTGGAAGCCGTGCAGAAGTTGATGAATCGGTAGGACGGAGATTTTTGGTCTGCGTTTTCCGGGCTTCGACTCCGCTCAGCCCTCTAGAATTCCGCTCAGCCCTCTAGAAATTAGGGGGCTTTTTGGTCTGCGTTTTCCGGGCTAGTCCTTACGGACGTAAACTACGACTTCGCTCAGCCCTCTAGAGTTGTCCCGGTGAGCTGAATCGTTCTATTGCATTGCATTGCATCAGCAATGCCCAGTCCCTAAAACCATTATCCCCGTGGGCTGAGCGGAGTCGAAGCCCGAACATCACTTACAAACTCTTCGCCGCCAAAATCGCCCAACTATCCACCAACGCCAAAAACCCCGTCAACACCAACAAAAACAGATACATCCAAGGCTGAGACAACGGTTTCACATCTTTTGTGTCAATACTCGTGCGCTCCTCAACCACCTTCACCAACCGCGCAAACCCCGCCACCCGCATCGGCAACAAAAACCCTTTTTCCGCGCCTTTCTCATCCTCACTCACAAAGTAATACACCAACCCACCCTGCCCCGTACTCCGCGCCCGCAAATCCTTCACCTTCGCCCAATCCAGTTGCCACCCCTTACGGAACGGAAACCAAGCCGGATAGGTCACTTGAATCTGGGTCTCATCCACCAAAACCCGCTCACAAAGCGCACCATACAGACCGACAAAGCCGATCGCAATACCTACCCACAACCATTCACTGGAAATCGCCGCCTGCGTCGCCGTCGCCAGATAGGGCAACGGCACCGTCAACGCCAAATACAAACTCAACAACGTAAACCGAACCAACGGCGACAAATTAAATCGAGTCATACTTATTACTTCTAAACTCTAAATTCTAAATTCCCACGTCCCCCATCCAGCCGAACCTCAACGCCCACAGGCAGCGCTGCATTTTCGCCTTCATGACCAAAGGGTAAATCCGCCACGATCGGAATGTTCAAATCCATCAGCCGATCGCGCAACATTTCTTCAATGCTCAAACTAGGATAACCCTCCGGCGGCTCGCAGGAACTAAAGCGCCCCAAGGCAATCCCAGCAACTTGACTCAACGCACCCGACATTCGCCACTGCGTCAACATCCGATCGAGCCGATAGGGCGCTTCCCCCACATCCTCCAACGCCAAAATGACACCCTTCAAATCCGGTTGGTAAGCCGTATTCAACAAATGCGTCGCCACCGTCAGGTTCGCAGGCAACAGTAATCCTGTCACCGAACCACCGTTCCAACCCTGGCCCTGCAACGGCGAAATCTCATGCCGCTCTACCCAATCAAACAATCGTGCCTGACTCGACTGCGGCTCATCGCCCAGGGTCGTCAACACCGGACCATGCACCCCCGAAATCCCCCGACAGGCGAACCCCCACAGCAAACTCGTCACATCCGAAAAACCAATCAGCCACTTAGGTTTAATCAAAACAGTTTGGGTTCGATTGGATCCCAACGCTTCCATCGGCATCGGCCAATCTTCCAACAGCCGAGCCGCACCCCAACCGCCGCGAATACAGAGAATGCCGTCGCAGTTTGGATCCTTGAGTGCGGTGGCGAACTGCTGTCTCCGGCCTGCATCGGTCCCAGCCAGATAGCCATAGCGATCGTCCCAGCCCTCCGCCAGCCGCACCTCATAGCCCCGCGATCGCCAGAGATCCAATCCCGGCTGAAAGGCAGCCGGATCCCGCACGGCCCCACTTGGGGCGATCGCGTAAAGCAATGCACCCGGTTTTAACATCGGGGGAATTTGGCAGGTTTTCATCCGACTCTAGCTCCAGTCTTCCTGTTCACGACGAGCGCGGACCGTATAGAGCCGCATACTATTATGCAACTCCCGCGTCTTTTCAAAAAGCTGCTCTTCCGTCAACTGCCATCTCGCCAACGCCTGATCCAAGTCCTTTTGGATGTCACGAGCGCCAGGAAAACCCCGATAGCGGATCTTGAGGCGGGCGAGTTCGGCGAGGTTGAGGTCCGTGGGATCGCCAGACATGATGGTGTTGACGATTTGGCGATCGCTCCCGTAGAGCGGATGTTGTTGTTCGCGTCGTTCTGTAGTCATAGTAATAAGCCTTTAGGGAAATTGTGAATGTAGAGAATTTCCACCGTGCTAGTGTACCCCGTTACGATCGTTTACACAGCCGTAGATCAATTTTGTTGGTACAAAATCAGTCGATTGTCATCGGGATCAAATGCATAGATTTCCCGCCCGTGGGAGGGAGTCATGATTTCTCCGGGTGGCGGATACCCCAGGGTAGAGACCAGTTCGATCGCTGCTTCCAGATCGTCCACTTGAAAACAGAGGGATAAGCTCGAACGGCTACCAGGTTGGGGGGCTTTAGGTTGGTAGAGACCGATCGTCAAGCCCGCAAGCTGAAACTCGGCGTAGATCAGATTGTCAGGGTTTCCGGGTTTTGTCAGGGTTCGATCGGGAGCTTTTCCGAGAAGCTGCTGGTAAAAATCGCAGGATTTGGCGAAGTCTTGGGGGGCGATCGTGATCCAGGCCCGTTGGTAGTGGAGGGCTGGGGTCTGAGAAGGCGGGTTTTGAGAGATCATAGAACAGGTTTGTAATTTGGGGTGTTGTTAACGCTACATTAGGCCGATAATAAACAACATTCGAGTTTAAGTCTTGGTGAGTTTTGGAATTATGAAGCTGGCAGCACGAATTGGACAAGTTACGCCGTCGATGACTTTGGCGATCGATGCGAAAGCGAAAGCGATGAAGCGAGAAGGGGTGGATATTTGTAGCTTCAGTGCGGGGGAGCCGGATTTCGATACGCCCAAGCACATTAAAGATGCCGCAATCAATGCCCTCGAAACCGGGAAAACTCGCTACGGCCCTGCGGCAGGTGAGCCAGGACTGCGAGAGGCGATCGCCCATAAGCTGCAACAGGACAACAAGCTGGACTACAAGGCTGAAAACATCGTAGTGACGAACGGCGGCAAGCATTCGCTGTTTAACATTTTCCTGGCATTACTGAATGAAGGCGATGAGGTGATCATTCCGGCTCCCTTTTGGGTGAGTTATCCGGAGATGGTGAAGCTGGCGACGGGGACTCCGGTGATTGTCCATACGACACCGGAAGCACGCTATAAAATTACGCCGGAGCAGTTGCGGCAGGCCATCACACCCAGAACTCGGGTGTTGATTATGAATTCGCCCTCGAATCCGACGGGCATGGTTTACAGCCCCGATGAATTACGATCGATCGCTGACATTGCGATTGAGCATGACTTGATTGTGGTGTCGGATGAGATCTATGAAAAGCTGCTCTATGACGGCACGCAGCAAATGAGCATTGGGGCGGTGAGTCCTGAGATGTTCGATCGGACCATTATTAGCAATGGCTTTGCGAAGGGCTATTCGATGACGGGTTGGCGCATTGGGTATGTGGCGGCTCCGTTGAATGTGATTAAGGCAGTGACGACCATTCAAAGTCAAAGTACTTCTAATGTCTGTACGTTTGCGCAGTATGGGGCGATCGCGGCATTAGAGGGATCTCAGGACTGTGTGCAGGAGATGCTGACGGCCTTTACGGCTCGTCGTCAGGGCATGTATGACTTGGTGAATAGAACGCCGGGACTGTCTTGTCTCAAACCCGATGGAGCATTTTATATGTTTATTAATATTAGTAAAACGGGATTGGGTTCATTGGAGTTTTGCGATCGGCTTCTAACCAATCATCATGTGGCGTTAATTCCGGGGGTTGCCTTTGGGGCGGATGACCATGTGCGGGCGTCCTATGCCACCAATATGGAGACGATCGAACGAGGGATGGAACGGATTGGTCAGTTTGTGCGATCGATTTAATGAGTTTGATTTAATGGGTTTGATTTAGATTGGGTCTTAAATCAGGCTATGAAGTTCGAGATAACAGCCTTTCTAATTTTTCATAGGAGGACAGTTCTGGATGGAGTTTTGGCCAACGTTGAATGAGGAGGTTGGCTGAATCTTGGTCTAGGCTCCAATCAGGGCGATCGATCGTCAAAGGAACAATATCCGGCTGGATCTGATTAAAGTAGACCCAGCCGAACACTTGAGGAAATTGCGCCAACTCTCGAATGGCTTGGGTCAGCCATTGCTGTTGTTGCTGCGGTGACGCATTGACTCCAACTTCCGCAATTAAAACAGGTTTGCCCCAAGGCTTAAATGCCCTAGCTTTTTGCTGCATCAATCGAGTGAAGGACGGTAACGTTTGTGCGCCATCGGGATGCCATTCCGGGGTGGCATAGATCGAAATCCCAACGATATCCACAACATCATTTCCGGGCCAATATTCGACGGCATTGGCATTACCTGCAGGCGACCAAACCCAAAGAATATTATTAACTCCTAATTGTTTAGCCCGATCGAATAGATACCGATAAGCCGCAATATAGGCTTTCGCATTTGCCACACTCCAGGGATATTGCCCCACCATTTCCATTTCATGGCCCCAACGCAGTAAAATGGGTTTCGGTGAATGAATTTGAATGGTTTTAAAACAGCGATCGATCGTCGCATCGTATCGTCCAGCGACAATATCTTGGAGTAATGTCGCATCAGTCATTTTGTTCCAATTCCAAGGCCAAGACTCCAAAGAAATCATGGCAATCCGCTGATTATCTTGAGCCTGTTTGAGTGCTTGTCTTAATTCGATCGCATTGTCGAGTCGCCAAGTTACAAAATGGTGCTCTAACGTCACCACGGGGGATTGAGCAATGGATTGCACCGTCTGGGGCTTAAAGGTTTGGGAGGGATCATACACACCTAAGAGTGCCTGTGCTGGACGACTACTGTACAACATGATGACTAGGATGATCACTGCGATCGCCAAAGCGAACCACTTAATCTGTTTACTCCATTTCGCTGATAATGACATCATCGTCGTTTACGTATAGTTGTCCAACAAAACACTAATCGACCTTCATACTAGCAAAACGCTAAGATTTTCTGTTCATTCTGGACAAGATATCAGGAAATTGATATTTCCCAATCAGCATTATTTTCATCTTCATACTTCTGCACTATTTCTCCCTTTACCGACCCTTAGTCAACAGATGCCCTGTCCTAGGACGTAGGTTCAATGCCTCATTAATCTACCATATGAGACTAGTATTCACTCGCTGAGTCACGATTCACTGCTTAATAATCAAGTGTCTATTAAATCTATTAATAGTGAGAAACATTCTGAGTCGTCATGATTCTATAGTGACATGAACCTTGGTGATTTAAGCCTTATTTTCATGTCGTTGATGAAACAGATATTGTTAGAGAAATTGTTCTCAGACTGTATTTTTTAATCACGCCTAGTTCAGATTTTCAGATGCTTCTACCAGTTCATTCTTTCACCTGAACCTGGTTACTATTAATATGAGTTTGATTCACGCTCCTAATCTTGAAGTCCAGAAGGAACATCGTTCCTCTGGTCGCAATTCAAGAGAACCTTTGCTACTCAATGTGTTATCTCAACGTCAACGATCGATCCTCTTGGGATTGATTACATTATGGTCTGTGACCTTAGTTTGGTTTTGGCATTGGTGGTTACAGCCAAAGCATATTGTTACCCTTGAGGGTGCTGTTATCTGTAGCCTTTTACTGGCTTGGAATACAATGCTGCCCGCTTATTATTTCTTCTTCGTTTGGCAAATGAAACGGGCGAATCCGAATTTAAAATTACCAGACCACTAGCGGGTTGCCATTGTGGTCACTAAAGCCCCTTCCGAACCTTGGGAAGTCGTCGAAAAAACGTTATTGGCGATGATTGACCAAGAGTATCCCCATGACAATTGGTTAGCAGATGAAAACCCGGCTCCGGAAACCGTAGAATGGTGCAGACGGAATGGGGTGAAGATTTCGAGCCGCTTTGGAGTAGATGCCTATTATCAACCCAGTTGGCCGCGTCGGACGAAGTGTAAGGAAGGGAATTTAGCCTATTTCTATGACTATTATGGCTATGACAACTATGATTTTGTGGCGCAGTTAGATGCAGACCATGTGCCGGAAGCAGGATATTTGGTTGCCATCTTACGGCCCTTTTTAAACGATCGCGTCGGCTATGTCGCAGCCCCCAGTATTTGTGATGCCAATGCCGATCGGAGTTGGGTGGTGAATGCGCGATTGTTTGCGGAGGCGACGATGCATGGCTCACTGCAGGCAGGATACAGCAATGGCTGGGCACCGCTTTGTATTGGCAGTCATTATGCAGTGCGCACTCAAGCCGTCAAAGACATCGGAGGTTTAGGTCCCGAGTTAGCGGAAGACCATACCACGACGCTGATGATGAATTCCTTCGGTTGGCGCGGGATGTTTGCGCTAGATGCAGAGGCCCATGGCGATGGACCGACCAGTTTTGCAGATTTCTTAGTGCAGGAATTCCAATGGTCTAGAAGTTTGGTCGTGGTGCTGCTGAGCATTACGCCCCGATATATTGGCACCTTGCCACCCCATTTGAAGTTTCAATTCCTATTTTCACAGTTTTGGTATCCGATTTTTGCCTTGACGATGTTAGCTGGCGCATTAATGCCATCGATCGCCTTAATATTAGATCGACCTTGGATGAGTGTGGACTATTTAGAGTTCTTGGGGCGATCGTCTATTTTGACGATGACTTGTATTTTCCCGGTTATGTTGGTCAAGCAAGCCAAAGCCTTACGTCCTCATAATGCCAAGATTCTCAGTTGAGAAATGGTGTTGTTTCAGTTTGCCCGTTGGCCTTGGATTTTGATGGCTGTGGTGAATGCAACGGTGAGTTGTATTCAGGGTAAGGAGTTGCCGTTTAAGGTGACGCCGAAGGGTGAAAGTAATGCGAAACCCTTACCCTTTCCGCTCATTGTTCCCTATTTGATTTTGGCATTGATTTCTGGGGCATCTGTGCTGTTGTGTCGAGATGTCGCACGAGCGCAGGGTTACTATTTTCTGGCTTGCTTGAATATGTTGATTTATTCGGGATTATGTCTGTTCGTCTTACAGTTGCATTTCCGTGAAAATGTACTGAAGTATCGGGATTATATTCCTCACTATGGCTCTGTGGGAACGACCTTTGGGTTACTGGCGATCGCTTGTTTTATCAATCTAGATAAAGGGGTAAAGGCGATGGTTTCCTACAATCCATTATTGAAATCGCTCCTGGAACAGCCGATCGCCACCACGCCCATCAACGAGATACCTCAACCGATCGCCACCACGCTCATCAGTCCGAAGGAAACTATCTCGCAGACTGTTCTTCAAACTGTTTCGCAAACCCAGCAGCAAGCGATGAACGATCCTGAAGCAATTTCAAATTTTCCTTCCTCGCTGGAAGAGAGCATTATGGCCACCACACCCGAGGGAGCGGTCATGATCTGCCGACAAAAGCCTAAAACGACAGACGCTGTGGATTCCGCGATATCAGCTTCCACAGCATCGGGTTCTACAATATTGGTCCAACTGGAATGTGAACACCGTCTACCCAATCATTCTGACAGCTTGTAATCACTCCATTTTTTCGTCACCTATCCATAACTCTTCAATCACTATGAATTCCTGGAATCGTCCTCATAAATTGTTCAAAATTACAACGATCGTATTGTCAAAACTTACGATCAGCTTATTGTTGTCAAATTCTGTTTTTGCTACAACACCAATACCGATCGCACACGGGCTTACAAAGAAAATCAATACCATCCAATCCCAAACCGAATTCACAAGCCGAACTCGCAGTTCTGGACAAGATAGTTTTGCGGTCAATCAAACTGTGAAATTTCGCGCAGGTGACAGTGATATGTTGCAGTCTGTGCAATTAGGCTATGGCAAGTTTACTCAGCCGGGTCGCAATGTTGTCAACCATATACCCATTCGAGTCGGGATTGAGGGGACGAGTCATCCGACAAAATGGCAAGTAAGTGCAGGGGTGGATATCTTCGATCGGCTTTCGACTCAGCCCTTTGTGGAAGGCAAAGTAACGACGCAATTGAGTCCTAATTTACAGGTGGGAATCACGGCGAATTACCAAGCCTACAAGGAAAACGTTGTGACCTTAGAAAACGGGATCAATCGATTCCAGGTGCAACCCCATATCTATTGGAAAATCACGCCTAGCACCTCGCTCTATGCGCAGTATGGAGCCGGGTTTTATAGTGATGGGAATCAGGATGGGCAGCTATGGGCGGGATTGAAGCAGGAATTTGGCAATTTTTACGTCGAGGGTTCTGTCCTAAGTTGGCGCTATGCAAAAGACCCAAACAATGGCTACTTTGCCCCGTCGGACTACTTTAGCTATGGCGGTGAGCTGGGTTGGCAGGGGAAGATTGCTGATCCGGCAACTTGTCAATTAGCGGTGGCGATCGGTCGTCAATCCTACGATGGACAATCCCGACCCGAAACGGGCTACAAAGCAGGTTGTAATGTTAAACTCTCACCCACCACCAGTCTCGATGCTCAGTATCGCTATAGCAGTAGTGCGCAATTTTCTGGACAAGGCTCTAATTCAAATGATCATCGTGTGCAGGTGAATTTAAAAACGAGCCTGTGAGGGTTGCCCCACATACAAGATCATGATCAAGCTGACCCCCACGATCGCACAAATACCCCATCGGATCCTTTTAACCCACTTAAGTAACTTAACCCACTTAAATAACTTAACCCGCTTAGCAAAGCCAACCTTCCTAACCCATTTAACCCACTTAATTAACGATAGTTTCATTCTTTTTATTCACGATCAATTCATAAAACATTGGCCGATTTCTATCTATACTATCAACAGTCGTTGGGTCTCTCCTCACTCTAAATAAAATATCACTAGCTACATCATTATTAACAAATATGAATTGCAAACTTATATTTCTGAAATCAAGCTAGTTGTCTGTTGATAGATTTGCAATTCATCAATTTTCAAACCTATCAAATCTCTGTTCAATCCGTTCACACCTAGCAACATCGCCCCCAGTGGCGTCTCTAAGGCGATACGGATTGATGACGCCAATCTGCTTTATACAAACGTTGATGAAATAACTACTGTTTGAGAACAAGTTCTCTAACGGCAACTTCGATCGCGTCTAAGTGAGATTTTCGGATGCTTCTACCAGGTTGTAGTTCACCTAAAACTGATAATCATTAACATGAATTTGACTCACGCCCCCAAACTTAAATTTCAAAAGACACAACGCTCTTATCAATATGCGACAAATGAGAAGTTACTGATTAATGTATTATCTCAACGTCAACGATCGATCCTATTGGGATTAGTGACCTTATGGTCCATAACATTAATCTGGTTTTGGCATTGGTGGCTGCAGCCAAAGCATATGGTCAACATTGAAGGGGCAGTCATTTGTAGCCTTTTACTGGCTTGGAATACGATGTTGCCTGCCTATTATTTCTTCTTTGTTTCGCAAATGAAGCGGGCAAATCCAAATTTGGAATTGCCGAATCACTGGCGAATTGCCATGGTGGTCACAAAAGCCCCCTCTGAACCTTGGGAGGTCGTCAAAAAGACCCTCTTGGCGATGATGGCCCAGGATCATCCCCATGACAATTGGTTAGCAGATGAGAATCCATCTCCGGAGACCTTAGACTGGTGCCGTCGTCACAACGTGAAGGTTTCGAGTCGCTTTGGGGTGGAGGCTTATCATCAACCCAGTTGGCCGCGCCGGACGAAGTGTAAGGAGGGTAATTTGGCCTATTTCTATGACTATTACGGCTATGACAACTATGATTTTGTGGCGCAGTTAGATGCAGACCATGTGCCGGAAGCAGGATATTTGGTTGCCATCTTACGACCCTTTTTGAACGATCGCGTCGGCTATGTCGCAGCCCCCAGTATTTGTGATGCCAATGCCGATCGGAGTTGGGTGGTGAATGCGCGATTGTTTGCGGAGGCGACGATGCATGGCTCACTGCAGGCGGGATACAGCAATGGCTGGGCACCGCTTTGTATTGGCAGTCATTATGCAGTGCGCACTCAAGCCGTCAAAGACATCGGAGGCTTGGGTCCAGAATTAGCGGAAGACCATACCACGACGCTGATGATGAATTCCTTTGGCTGGCGAGGTGTGTTTGCGCTAGATGCAGAGGCCCATGGCGATGGACCGACCAGTTTTGCAGATTTCTTGGTGCAGGAATTCCAATGGTCTAGAAGTTTGGTCGTGGTGCTGCTGAGCATTACGCCCCGATATATTGGCACCTTGCCACCCCATTTGAAGTTTCAATTCCTATTTTCACAGTTTTGGTATCCGATTTTTGCCTTGACGATGTTAGCTGGCGCATTAATGCCATCGATCGCCTTAATATTAGATCGACCTTGGATGAGTGTGGACTATTTAGAGTTTCTAGGGCGATCGTCTATTTTGACGATGACTTGTATTTTCCCGGTTATGTTGGTCAAGCAAGCCAAAGCCTTACGTCCTCATAATGCCAAGATTCTCAGTTGGGAAATGGTGTTATTTCAGTTTGCTCGGTGGCCTTGGATTTTGATGGCTGTGGTGAATGCGATCGTGAGTTGTATTCAAGGTAAGGAACTCCCATTTAAGGTGACGCCTAAGGGTGAAAGTAATGCGAAACCCTTACCCTTTCCGCTCATTGTTCCCTATTTGATTTTGGCGGTGATTTCTGGGGGAGCGATGCTGTTTTGCCAAGAGGTCAATCAGGCACAGGGCTACTATTTCCTAGCGGGCTTGAATACGTTGATTTATTCAGGGCTATGTTTGTTGGTTTTGCAGTTGCATTTTCGGGAAAATGTGCTGAGATATCGAGATTATCTGCCCCACTATGGCGCTGTGGGAACAGCCTTCGGATTGCTGACGATCGCTTGCTTTACCCATCTAGATAAGGGAATCAAAGGGATGATTGCCTACAATCCCCTGTTAAAATCGCTCCTAGACCAGCCAACAGACAAACTGCCCGCCACTCTACCAACTCAAGCTCCAACTCAAGCTCCAGCCCAACCTGCGGTGGCAACAGCAGCCAGTCAGAAAGCAATGGTGACACCTGGATCTTCATTCTTTGGGTCAATGGTGACACCTTTACCTGTCTATCGATCGCAACGTTCTGAAGTGATTGAATCTCTGGCAGTGAGCAATAACATTATTGCCACAACGCCAGAGGGATCTGTGATGGTCTGCCGACAAAAGCCCACCGTGATGCAAATCTCATCGGATCCCAAACCACAGGTCCAACTGGAATGTGAGACTCCAGACCACTAGCCATCAAATTACTCATCATCAAATCATTATGAAGTTCTGGAACCGTCATTACTCATTGTCAAAAACTGTAGCGATCGTATTTTCCAAACTTGCGATCGGCTTACTCCTATCCACCTCTGCTTTCGCCGCAACACCAGCACCACTAGCTGAAACAACAAAAATAATAACGATCGCAGACTCAAATCTGACAACACAGAGCGAATCCGCTTGGAACTATGCCTATCAAAAAAATTACACCGCGAGTTTAGAACTATGTGATTATTTAGTTCAAGCAGATCCAAACAATGAATCCTTCCAGCTTCAACGGGCTACCATTCTCAGTTGGGCAAACCGTTATCGCGACTCCATCCAAGCCTACCAACAAATTTTGGCCAAAAATCCCCAGTCGATCGAAGCGACGATCGGTTATGCCGAAGTCCTGAGTTGGGATGGACAATATGAATCCTCACAGCGACTCTATCAACAAGTCCTAGCCGCTAATCCAAACCATGAAAAAGCGCTCACAGGCATGGCCTATCTGAGCCTCTGGCAGGTCGATCTGGGTTCTGCGATCGACCAATTCACGACCCTACGTCAACAGTTTCCCAAATCAACTGCTATCCAACTGGGCTTAGCTAAAACCTACGTCGCCCGTCAGGAAATTAAACTGGCTAAGGCTGTATTGGAACCTTTGATCGCCGCGAAGAATGGGGATGCGATCGCACTTGCCAAGGAAATCAATGCAATCCAATCCCAAACCGAATTCACAAGCCGGACTCGCAGTTCTGGACAAGATAGTTTTGCGGTCAATCAAACTGTGAAATTTCGCGCAGGTGACAGTAATACGTTGCAGTCTGTGCAATTAGGCTATGGCAAGTTCACCCAGCCGGGTCGCAATGTTGTCAACCATATACCCATTCGAGTCGGGATTGAGGGTACGAGTCATCCGACAAAATGGCAAGTAAGTGCGGGGGTGGATATCTTCGATCGTCTCTCGACTCAGCCCTTTGTGGAAGGCAAGGTAACGACGCAATTGAGTCCTAATTTACAGGTGGGAATCACGGCTAATTACCAAGCCTACAAGGAAAACGTTGTGACCTTAGAAAACGGGATCAATCGATTCCAGGTTCAACCTCATATCTATTGGAAGATTACGCCTAGCACGTCGCTCTATGCTCAGTATGGCGCGGGGTTTTATAGTGATGGCAATCGGGATGGGCAGCTATGGGCGGGATTGAAGCAGGAATTTGGGAACTTTTACGTCGAGGGTTCTATCCTGAGTTGGCGCTATGCTAAGGACCCAAACAATGGCTACTTTGCACCATCGGATTACTTTAGCTATGGCGGTGAACTGGGTTGGCAGGGGAAGATTACCGATCCGGCAACTTGTCAATTAGCAGTGGCGATCGGTCGTCAATCCTACGATGGCCAATCCCGACCCGAAACGGGCTACAAAGTCGGTTGTAATGTTAAGCTCTCACCCACAACCAGTCTCGATGCTCAGTATCGCTATAGTAGTAGTGCGCAATTTACAGGACAAGGCTCCAATTCAAATGATCATCGTGTGCAGGTGAATTTGAAGACGCTGTTTTAATGGCTTCAGATTTCGGGCACCTCGTCACACTTGGAAAGAGAAACGCGATCGATTAGTGCGGTCGGGTTTTGTGGGGCGGCAGGAGGAATTGGTGGCGTTTCGGCGATCGGTGACGGATGCTGAGGCGACAACGATGATTTTTGCGATTTCGGGGCAGGAAAGGGTTGCAGAAGATTGAGATTGAGAAGACGTTTATGTTGCTATTGGATACCCATGAAGTGACGTTTTTTGGGATGAATGAAGTAGAAATTCAAGAGAACTATTCAGTAAAAGCTAAACATATTTTCGTGCCGTACCTATGGCGCAACATTTTGTAATACTGAATAGTATTGACGAATTAACAAAACATGCTGTAACCTACGATGAAACCATAGAGATGGTGTAGCTTTACTATACACCCTACCATATACAGCGTACAACCTTCTCTAGTCCTTCATTCAAAATAACAACGCTATGCATTTACCCAATGCCTCATTGCGAACGATACAGAAGCAGAATCTTGACCGTAAGCCAGCTTTCTTAAGACTTGTTTCACCCTGTAACGAGAATAAGTCTAAGATTTCTCTATCAGATAGTCATAACAATAATTCTTCACCGAAGCTTCCTTTCCTTTCATCAAATCATGAAGAGAGGATGGTTGAAATTTGTTTTTCATCTAGTCATCTTAATCAAGAGCAGATTGAGAGATTGACTCAGCTAAGTCATGTAACACATCCAGACAACGCAGCCTTAAAGAAGTTTTCAGGAAATATTGGCTATATCAAAAATAATGTAGGTCGGTTTATTAATTATGATCCACAGATAGGGGGAATTGTTAGGGTTATTGAAGGTGATGTATCTAGAATTATTATCGCTTCAATCAACGATAAAGGAATAGAAATATCTAAGAAAGATTGCTACTTAAATCTTGATGTATTTCTTAGCCTTGCTGAATTTGCTCATCAATCTGTGGACATTCCCGATGAATGGTTGGGAATGGCACTGAGTATATACTTTTTTCATGAAGTTAATCATGCATCACAGGGTATTGCAAGACATGAAGATGTAAAAGCCGTAAAATCTATCAATGAAGCATATGGTAGAAAAATAATTACGGCACTTGATTTACGAAGTGATTATCTTGCTGCTCACACAATGGCAATCTTGTCTACATTGAGGTGTGGAGCTTTTAGTAGACCTTTATACAAAGAGAATTTCTACAAAATATGGTGTCATGTCTGTCGTGGCACTTTACAGGCATTCCCAAGCAAACATCGCCTTAGAAAAGGTGATATACAACGGATACTTGGCTATCTTTTGATGTCTCATCTAATCAAAGATAGCTCCCATAAAAATTCTCCACTTTTTATTGAAGGTGAATTATTGCCCGATTGGTGCAGAGATATGACTAGGATTAATATATCTATGAATCAGCGTCCTTGGATTTCTGGTCTTGAAGTAGATCCAAGAAATATGCAGCAGGCTATCAATTCGATTAGAAAAGGGGAGTATGATCAAGCTGAAGAGGAAGTTGGTAGTATTTTACGCTGTCTACCACTAACAGCTACATAGAACGGCTTTTCTACTCCGTTTATGATGAGTGATGATCGGACATCATTACTCACCTAGTTTGTTATCTCCCAAGCCAAACAAGCACAAGCCCCCATTGACTGGCGAAACAATTTCAACCTCGCCCTTTACTACCTTGCAGCCGGACAAGTGGAAGAGAGTCATGGATTGTACGATTCCCATTCTGGGAGGCTTTGCCAACGCGCCTCTGAAGCATCTACAGACTTGATTGAAATGGCAATTCGGGATTTGGATGATTATCTGACGTTGTTTCCCGATCGGTTGCAGGTGCGGGAAGTGCGCGATGTTCTTCGAGCCAGCAAAGCTGAACGTCTTTCTGCACTGGTTTAGGGAGGAGGGACGATCGGTCATTTTGGATTTGCGATTTTGGAGTGGGGCGATCGCAGTCACGTACTTCATGGGTTACGCCTCCAAATATTCGGCTAACCATGCATCTAGTTGATCGATCGTTGTGAACCCAAAAATAGACTCTCCAAGCGCATCAAGCTGTGCGATCGATAATTGATCCAGCTTTTCAATCACCGTCGGAGAAACATCCTGGAACTGATGATTTAAAAATCGGAGAATCATCGACTTGCTCCCGCGTGCTTCCCCGCGTGCTTCCCCACGAGTTTCGGCCATTCGTTCGATCGTCGTCACATACTTCATCTTTCTAGCCTCCTCAAAGTCTGCTAATTCCACCTGAAACGCTTGCTCAATCTCCTCTGGCAGATACATCATCCAGTCCAGAAAATTGTACAACTCCAGTATAGACTGTTCGTCATAACCTCGCTCATACAACATCGTCGTCAACCGAAATTTCCAAGTCTTTCGCTCCTCCGGCTCATGCTTCGTCTCCTGAGTCTTTAGGTGAGCCATCACCACGATCGCAAACGGATTATCACTCGCCTCCAAAGCTGCCCAATTCGAGCGATAATCTGAAAGCTTCACGATCGGAAACTCAAACAGCACATTACAACCCCAGATGGAATCCTGATACGATCGGGGTCGCCAGGTCGAATTCTCATCCGCCAAAATTGCCAAACTCGCTACTGGACAGTCATAGCGATCGCGCAGCCGATAGTTATAACTGAACATCCGTTTTCCAAAAATATCTTCCTTCTGACCCTGAACCTCAATGTGACACATCACTAATAGTGGATCACCATTCAATCGCCAGAGTTGAATTAACTTATCTGCGTAGCGTTTTTGAACTTCTCCATCCCGGACCACTTTTTGCAGTTCCTTATCCATAAACACAAACCCACGTGACCAATCGATATCGGCTGCGATCGACGGAAAGAAAAACATCATAAACTCTCGAAAATACAGCTCAATTACCGTTTTCCAGGGATTATCGTAGTCGTCATTCGGGAGTTGTGTCATGACTCGGAATTTGAAGGAACATCCTGAAATTATATACCCATAACCGATCGCCCTTGCCCTTCATTCCGCGATCATGGCACTACGATCGAGGACTAAAAGCTGTCTCAATTGATCTGTATCCAATTCCGTAATCCATGATTCTCCCGCACCGATCACTTGCTCCGCCAAGGCCCGTTTACTTTCAATCATGTCGTGAATCTTCTCTTCCAGCGTTCCGATGCAAATAAATTTATGCACTTGCACATTGCGCGTCTGGCCAATGCGAAAGGCACGATCGGTCGCTTGGTTTTCCACGGCTGGATTCCACCAGCGATCGAAGTGAAACACATGATTGGCACGGGTGAGATTCAATCCTACACCGCCCGCTTTCAAGGACAAAATCAAGATCTTCGGAGCGCGGGGATCTTGCTGGAACCGATCGACCATGGCCTCGCGTTTAATGCGCGGGGTGCTGCCGTAGAGAAACAACACCTCTTCATTCAATTCCTTCGCCAGTATGGTTTGTAATTGCTTGCCCCATTCTGCAAATTGAGTGAAAATCAAAACCCGATCGCCCTCGGACATCACCACTTCCAGCATTTCAATTAAGCGTTTTAATTTACCTGAGTCTTTGACTAAATTGGATAAATCAGGTTTGGTAGATTCAATCAATCCAGGATGATTGCAGAGCTGTTTTAGCTTCGTCAGCAACGCCAAAATCATGCCGCGCCGTTGAATGCCTTCCGCATCGTCGATCGTTGCCAAGGTCTCATCGACCACGGTTTGATAGAGGGCGGCTTGGGCGGGGGCGAGATTGCAAAATACAGTCATTTCTTGCTTTTCAGGGAGATCTTGAATGATGGTGCGATCGGTTTTGAGCCGTCGTAATAGGAAGGGTTGCACCATGCCGCGCAGCATTTGCAATGACATCATGTCACCATACTTTTCAATGGGAATCGCAAACCGTCGCTGGAAAAATTGCTTAGAACCCAAATAGCCTGGATTGAGAAATTCCATAATGGACCAGAGTTCCGTCAGGCGGTTTTCCACTGGGGTTCCCGTTAAGGCAATGCGGAATTGACCCGTGAGTTCCATGATGGCTTGGGTTTGTTTGGTTTCGGCATTTTTGATATTTTGGGCTTCGTCTAATACTAGGCCGCGCCAGGAGAAGGGCTTTAAGGAAGGCAGATCTCGCATGACTAGCGCATAACTGGTGATGACGAGATCTACTTTTCGCACCTTGAGATCAAAGCTTTGGCCCTGCGATCGGCCCGCGCCATGGTGCAGCATCACCTTCAGACTCGGCGCAAATTTCCGCACTTCCCGCTCCCAGTTGCCCATGACCGAGGTTGGACAAATTAGAAGCGTTGGTCCACCTAATCGTTTTTGTTCTTTTAAATGCAGCAGTAACGTTAAAAGCTGCACGGTTTTTCCCAGTCCCATATCATCTGCGAGACAAGCCCCCAATCCCCACCGTTCCAAAAATGCCAGCCAGCCCGCACCTCGACTTTGGTAAGGCCGCAGTTGACCGTTGAAGCCTGCAGGGGATTCGATCGGAGCGGGGGTTTGGTTATTTTGTAAGGTACCAATCAGTTCTTGTAGGACACCTGAGGCTTCAAAGTCTACGACCGTCAGCTTTTCAATGATTTTGCCATCACCGGAACTAATGCGAAGCACATCTTCTAGGGTCAAAGTGGGATTCGCTTTGCGATTTTCAAAGAAGGCTTGGGCCGATCGAATATCCTGGGGTTTGAATTCAATCCATTCACCATTGATTTCCACGATCGGCATATTTAACGCCACCAATCGATCGAATTCGGCTTTGCTAATCGTTTGCTTGCCGATCGCCAAATCCCATTTAAAATTCAACATACCCTGAAGCCCAAGACGCTGACTGTCTTGGAGTTTTGGCAAGTCCGCTGATAGTTTTAAACCAAACTTCGTCTGTTCATTTCGATCGCTCAATCCCGGCGGCAACAGGACTCCGATTCCATTGTCAGAGAGTTTAAATCGCGTTGATTTAATCAATTCATAGGCTTGATAAGCATCGAGAACTGAATGGGTGGGTTTCGAGGTTTTTAAACTGGATTCAATAATGGGAAACAGTTTCGATGCATTGCCGAGTCCAGCTAGAAAGGTCTCATGGGGATCCTCCAGTCGCAGTCCCGCCGCTTCAAATCGAGCCGCACTTGACTTCCAGACCTGCGCGGCATTAATCCAAATCCCCGTATCACTGACGGCCTGTAACCCATACTCCAAGCGCCAATCCCGCGATCCATACTGCGGCGGCTGAAGCTTCACCGCAACCCGAAAGGCACTCTCTGCATTTTGCAAGGGCGCATACCACCGATCGAGTTGGGGAATTAAATCGACTGAAACGGCTTCTGTAATTTGCGTTTTGTGGGGTGGAGCGGGCTTGAGCCAGGGGGTGAGCGTGGGGTTTGGGGCGGCGATCGGGGGGGTGAGCGATCGGACCCCATAGTTGATCACGGCATCTAGAACATTGAGGATCAATCCCTGAACGGCGGGCTGGGTTTTGAGTGTATCCAATCCCAACTCGGACGAAGCGTAATACCGACAACTTTCAGGTAAATGTTGAACAAACTGCTGCAAATGGGATTGATCGGTCGCGCTATCGAGTAACGCAGTCCAGTAAGCCGTCGAGCCAACCACCTGCGGCAAATACTTCCCGCGCACCATCAAGCTCATGGTCCAGCGCAACACATGCACCCAATAGAGCAAACTATCGCTCATCCAATCCCAAAGTTCATCCTCCCCCGATCGATGCAAGGGCAAATGCGACAGCCATTGATACGCCTCTGCGATCGACAGTGAAATCCCTTGCAGTTGCCAGCGCTGTAATTGCCACGATCGGCCCGATTCGCGGCTTAATGCAGCGCCCTCTGAAATCAAAGGCAAGCCGTCGCTGGTGGGCAGTTCTAGTTCACAGGTCTGCAAGGTAAACTTCGTCTGGGCAGGCAACGGTGCGAGTTGCTGTTGCTTTAGCCAGGTGATCAAGTCCCGATCGCTCATGCAGTAGGGATGGGCGGGATCATCCGACGCCACTGCGCCACCGCGCCACTTCTCCCCCCACAGAAAAAACTCTGCTTGGGGACTGCCAGAGACCACGGTGAGTAGCCAGGTTCCTTGTAAACGTGTCATGCCAGAAATGGTTTAGAGCTAATCCTTAGGGTAGCGCGATCGGCCAGCGCCCCCCTCTATCTTCAGGGTTTTAAAAGATTGCTTCTGCTTTCTCCACCACCTGCTTCAACAGCGGAAACCCCATCTCCGATCGCTTCGCCAAATAGGCGATCGCCACCTGCTTCGACAAATTCCGGGCACGCCCAATGTATCTTGTCCGCTCCGTCACCGAAATCACCCCCCGCGCATCCAGAAGATTAAACGAATGGGAACATTTCAGCACATACCCAAACGCAGGCAGCACCAACTGCCGCTCCATTAAACGCAGCGCCTCTTTCTCATAGAGATCAAACAAATTAAACAACAGCGCCGAATCCGATGCCTCAAAGTTATAGGTGCATTCCTCAATCTCGCCCTGCAAATGCACATCCCCATAGGTCAACGCATCATTCCATTGCAGATCAAAAATCGAATCCACTCCCTGCAAATACATCGTCAAACGCTCCAGCCCATAGGTAATCTCCACCGACACAGGCTTACAATCCAATCCCCCACATTGCTGAAAATAGGTAAACTGCGTCACCTCCATACCATCGAGCCACACTTCCCAGCCCGTCCCCCAGGCTCCCACCGCCGCATCTTCCCAGTTATCCTCCACAAACCGGATATCGTGATCCTCCGGCTTAATCCCCAGCACCCGCAACGAATCCAGATACATCTCCTGAATGTCGCTCGGCGACGGCTTGATCAACACTTGGTACTGATAGTAGTGCTGCGTCCGGTTTGGGTTTTCCCCATAGCGGCCATCTCCCGGACGACGGCAAGGCTCCACATAGGCCACCGACCATGGCTCCGGTCCGATCGCCCGCAAAAATGTATGGGGACTCTTCGTCCCAGCCCCTTTCTCCGTATCGTAAGGCTGCACAATCAGGCAACCCCGATCGCTCCAAAACTGATTCAATGCCGCGATGACAGACTGAAAGTTCACAGAAACGCTCCCGAAGATACAGATGAAAGATACAGACACAAAATCCGTGCCCTCTATTGTGAAGCATAGCGGCAACGAATCAAAGCAAATTACAGCGCAAGTCACAAAATTGCCATAGCACAAAGCTTCTCAAAAACTGTCTCATTCTCAGAAATAAAATTCCCGATCGAACTGATCCAAAATCCCAAATCAATTCCCCTAAGCTACTGAATAAGGTTCTACGTAGATTTACGGGGCTGATTTAAACCGATTTCAGTTTTTTGCATAAATCTTCTGCCGATCGCCCGATAGGTCTAACAACAGGCAACCCCCTATCATCAACCCCTCTGAGGAGTGACCATGACATCTGCATCTACGCCCCAATCCCTTTTCTTAAAATCGATTTTAGTAGCCAGCGCCCTGCTCACCGGATGCCTCACCGCCCCTGCCCAAGCCGAAACCAGCAGCATTCAGACGATCGCCAACCAAATCGAAGAAGAAACCACAATCCCCGCTGTCACCTCCGTTTCGCAACTCTCTGACGTCAAACCCACCGACTGGGCCTTCCAAGCCTTGCAGTCCCTCGTCGAACGCTACGGCTGTATCGCAGGCTACCCCGACAAAACCTTCCGAGGCAATCGGGCCATGACGCGCTACGAATTTGCCGCAGGTTTAAATGCCTGTATGGATCGGATCAACGACCTGATCGCCTCCTCCACCGCAGACTCCGTCAAAAAAGAAGACTTCGCCACGGTTCGCAAACTCCAAGAACAATTTAATGCCGAACTCGCCACCCTCAGCGGTCGAGTCGGATCCCTAGAAGGCCGCGTAGAAACCCTACAAAAACAACAATTCTCCACCACCACCAAGCTCTCCGGCCAAACCATCATCGGCTTACAAGGCCGCACCAACAACAAAGCGGCCTTCCCCATCAACGGTCCCGCTGACCTGGATGATCCCGACACTAATCTCACCCTCGGCTACAGCACCAACCTCACGCTAACCACTGCCTTCAGTCCCAACAGCATATTGCTAGTCGGCTTAAATGCTGGGAACATCAGCACAGGAAGAGCTTATAACAATGATGTCCGTCTTTCCTACGAAAACAACACCGCCAGCGGCCTCCGCATCAGCGACCTCACCTACCGCCAAATGCTCGGTCGTAACTTCGCTGTCATCGTCGGAGCCGAAGGCTTAAATGCCATCAGCGTCTTCCGAGGCGCAAACCGGGTCGAAAGCGCAGGCTTTGGTCCCATTTCAGCCTTGGCACAGCGGAACCCGATCGTCGCGATCGGCGCAGGCAGTTCAGGCGCGGGGTTTGACTGGCAGATTACGCCTCGTATTAGCTTGCAAGGGGTCTACTCCGCAGGCAACGCCAGCTCTCCTTCTCCCGGTGCAGGACTGTTCAACGGACCCTACAGCATGGGCGCACAATTAACCCTCGCTCCCACCAAGTCGGTTGACCTGGCCCTGCAATACATGCATTCCTACAGCCCCACAGGCGATCTCGGCACAGGTCTCGGCGACTCCCAAATCGCCACCGTCGGCTCTCCCCTGAATACCAATGCCCTCGGCCTTTCCGCCGCATGGCGGATCAATCCCCGTGTCACCTTAGGCGGCTGGACAGGCGTGACCCGATCGACCGTCTCCGGCTTATCCGGCGGCATCGACACCTTTAACTGGATGGCTTACTTGAACCTGCCCGACTTCGGCGGCAAAGGCAACCTGGCTGGACTGTACATCGGTCAACCGCCCCGCATTACCTCCAGTGATCTGCCCTCGGGTCAAAACTTACCGGACTTACTGCGCGGTGGCTTAGGTCTCCCTGGCGGTCAAGAAAAAGCGACCACCCATATCGAAGCGTTCTACCGGATGCGGGTGACGGACAACATTTCGATTACACCTGGTCTGATGGTGATTTTGAATCCGGCCCATTCCAACAGTGACACCGTTACGGTTGGTGCAATTCGGACCACGCTAACGTTCTAGCGATTCACCGATCGATGTTTAAACCATTCTTTACCCTATTTTAGGACTTGAATCCCTATGAAATTTTGGAAATTTAGTCTCGCCGCTTTGGCCCTATTAGTTGCCAGCACGATCGCTCCCTCAGTCCAAGCGCAAGTCAAGATCACAGGCGGAAGCGGCACCATGACAGGCGGTCGAGTGTTTGTCCCGACGACCGGACGGTTTATTGGTCCGGGCGATCGAGGCACAGAAGAAACCAGCACCTATTACGGCGGCAGTTACAAAGGCGTTTTGATCAAAACAGAATTAGGCAATCTCCCAACAAATCTTCTGTTCCGCGCCAACATCGTGCCCACCTTCAACACGAGCGCTGGAGAGTCCCCGTCCGTCGGAACCCGAGGTGAAGTTAGTGGATTGGTCTCATTTAAAGCGTTCACGAACGCAGGTCGTCCCGTCTTCTACAACAACGTCCCGACTAGCCTCAACATCCAACTCACCAAAGTCCCCTCAGACAACAACTCCAGCCGAACAACGGAATGGAATGCCTTTGACTATCGCCTCACCGAAGTGGGTGTCGGCGAAACCCCATCTAGTCGCACGGTGATCACCCGTGGAACGGATGTTCGACTCATTCAATTCCAAGACAGAGGCGATGATCCGACCGATCGCACCGTCCTCGGCAACAGCATCCCAGCCAGCGCTTACAACGTTCGTCGCAATGGCGTTAGCTTTGGCGGTGATGTGAAATTTGACATTAAATCAGGCACTTTCGGCGATGGTGATATCAACACAACCCGACTCATCGAAGTAATCACCAATCCCAACAATCCCACGAACCCAACCAACCCCAACAATCCAAATCCCACAACGGAAGGACCTAGGACTGGAAACCCGATCGTGATTGGCTATCTTCCTGTAGTCATCACCACACCCCGAGGCAGCAATACCACTTGGTACACCGTGCCTACGACGGTCTACAATCCGATGTTGGATCAAGAAGTCAAAATCATCGTGCGCGGTCGGACAAAACCCAAACCCGATAGCACTCCCAAACCCGACGACAAGACCCCCAAACCGGACGACAAAACCCCTAAACCCGACGATAAGACCCCTAAACCTGACGACAAACCCAAGCCTGATGACAAACCCAAGCCTGAAGAGGTCGAAATCGATACAGAGGAAATCGTCTTTGTCGATCGTAAAACCGAAAAAACCTACACCACCGTCGGCTTACCGAGCCGAGTCTTCCCTAATTTCATGGGGCTTGAAGAAGTCGATCTGAAAAAAGACTAATCTCTAAACCTCTATACAATGCAGCAAACGCCCGATCGGCCTCAAAACCAAACCGATCGGGCTTTCCTAATGGATTCTAAACCCATCAATTCGCTGTATATTCTAGCGACCCAATTTACGTTTCATCTGTTGTAATTCTTCCTCTGCTTCCCAAGATGCAAACTTCTTCTCTAGGGGATCCGTTGGCATCTTAGGCGTTGCTTTTACCGTACTACTATCTCGCCAAGGATTTGGGCTATCGGCAGTTGTGCGACTGGCAGCGCGCTGCGATCGGGCTTCTTCGAGTTTGACTTTGACCTCTTGGCGACGTTGTTGAATTTGGAGGGCGAGTTTTTCGGTTTGGGGGATGCGATCGCGGAGGAGTTCCATTTGGCCCCAGATTTGGTTGCCTTCTCGCAAAAGTTCGGCTTCATGAGCTTGGGCTAAGACGACGAGATCGTTACGCCCCGCTTTTTTTGCCTTTTCAATGCGGGTATGCCAGCGTTTGATTTCTTCCGCTGTTTCGCGAATGTTGGATTCCACGGTTTGTAATCGAGATTTTAGATCCACGAGGAGCCGATCGGACTCGCGCTGCTGCTCTGCCAGCTTTTCATCCAGGGCTTGCAGTTCTAAATGAGGATTATTTTTTAGAAATTCATCGATTTGATTTTCTAAAAATTTACTGACATCGTCAAAAAGTCCCATAGTTCGCAAGCCTGGATTGATGAGTGATTTAGATTTATCTCCATTGTAAAGGCGATCGTCCGACCTAGCGATCTGGTGTGGAACGGGATTTTACGGTACGGTTGGGGAGATGATTTTTCGAGGGCGGTATGAGCGGTAGCTGGCAGGATTGGGTGTTCGTGGTGGGCTATGTGTCGATTTTGGGGTTTGTGATGTTTATGGTGTTGAAACCAGGCAGATCAGATTAACAGGCACGTTGAAAGGGACGATCGACACAAAACTGTCCGGAATAGGCCAAATCTAGATGTAGATTAGCAAACTAGCTCCTAATGGTGCAATTCTGCATAGTTTTGGGCATTTTTAAGTATCTATAAGAGTAGAATTCCCTTACTCCGTTGGCTGAGTAAAACTGCTAAGCAAAACCTATGGCATCCCTAAACCCTGACAACGCACCGCTCAAAGTCCGTTCCATCCGTCGGAAACAGATTCAACAAACGTTGATGGTTTCAGGCGTGATCACCGTGTTGGCAATCTCCGGCTGTAGTAGTTCCTCCGATGATAAGCCCGCCGCCGCACCCGCTCCGGTTCCTAGTCCGAAGGTTCCGGCGCTGTTCTATAGCAATACAGAGCAGTGCGAAGCCGATACGAAAAAGCAGCAGCAGACCTACGAAGCTAAACTCAAGGCATACAACGCTAAAAAGCAAGGTGCTGAACCCGTTCCACCCGCCCTGAGCAGTTCTGATTGCGCCGATCAAATGGCGGCGGCTCGGCGGGAACACGATCGTCATGCCCCCGTCTACCAAACCCTCGCCGCCTGTGAAGCCGAGCGTGTAAAATGTGAGACCTCCCGATCGGATGTGGTGGGGTATCGACCTAGTTTTGGCGGCGCTTATCTCTATCCCTACGCCGCCAGCGCCACCAGTAATTTTGCAGGCGGTAGCTCTCGGGTCTATCAACCCCACACCGTCTATCAAGGGATGAATCCCGGTCAGGTGATGACACCCCAGGGGGAATCCCTGGTGCAAACAAAATCCGGTTTCGTCTCCGCGCCTCAACCCAGCGTCGATGCGCCCTCTCGTCCAGCGGGTCATGCCGCCCAGGGGACCATTAGCGGTCGGAGTCAATCGGGCTTTGGGTCTACGTTTAAGAGTACTGGAAGTGGAGGAAAATAGGTCCTATGAAAGTGCTGAAAATCGCTTGTCGCAAAGATTGGCAGGCCCATGTTCGTGAAAATGCCTACCAATCTGAGGTGCTGAGCGATGCACAGCAGAAATACTGGGTAGAAGCGCTACCACAGCCCTTTGCGATTCAGTTTACGACGGCGGAAGAAACGGCGATCGCAACCGCAACTGAAATGCTGTGGGAAATGTGTGTCAAATTTCTCGACTGGTTTTTCACAGACCAGACGCCAGGAGACGTACATCAGCGATTGGCTCAGCTTAAAATTCCCCAAGCCTACTGGAGCGCAATTCAGGCTAGTTGGGAACGGACGGGTCCGATCGAAGACCTGTCGCTCTACACCCGGTTTGATCTTGCGATGACCGAAGATGGCCAAATCAAACTCTTAGAAATCAATGGAGAAACGCCCTTACTGGGGGCCGAGACCGTATATCAGTGGAATTGGTATGTGGATTACAAACTCAACCATCAAGATAGCGCCCATCCATTGCCCAGTGATGCCAGTCAGTTTAATCAATTTTGGGAGCAGACGGCGGGACAATGGCGACGATTGGTTGAGGATTACGAGCTTGAAAAAACAGGGATTTCCTTCTTAGTCGATGAGAAGTTAGAAGAAGATCTGGAAATGGCGATGCAATTGATTCAGATTCTCCATGATGAAGTGAATCCCAATGTCCATGCCCAAATCGTCTACCTGCGCGGGCTGCGGGATGAGTCGGATCAGGAGGTGCAGCGGGGAATTGGCCTAGATGAGGCGGGATACTTTATTGACCACTTCAATGAACGGATTCCGGTGCTGTGGAAAATGTATGACTGGTCGGATATTCAAAATGACATGGCAAATGATGGCACAACCGCTGTACTAGCTCGTCACTTAGAACTCGGGGAAACGAAATTTTTAGAACCGCTCTGGAAACAGGTGATTTCCAATAAAGGTGCCATGGCCTTGATGTGGCAACAGTTTAAAAATTCAGACTATCGCCCCTATTTATTAGAGACCTATTTTCAAGATGATTTCGCCGTTGAAAATACCCGACTGCAATTAGATATTCATGTGAGAAAACCGCTGATTGGGATGGAGGGCGTGGGCATTTCGATCGAGTCTGGCATGGGTTCACTCGATCAACGGGATACCCTGGGCTACGGGGGTGAAGGCTACATTATTCAGGAATATGTAGAGCTTCCTCAGGCATTGGGCTATCACTATATGATTGGCAGTTGGTGCATTGATGGAACCGCTTCTGGTATCATTCTCCGGGGCGATACCTCTAAGATTACAGGTCGTCACTGTTTGATTATTCCTCACATTGTTTCTGACCATGATTAATCAAACTATTAATCACAGCATTCATCAAACCCATCTTCGTCAAGACCCTTGGAAATTAGATGCGGTTCTTCCGATCGATCATCAGATCGCACCCCACTATTTCACCAAAGCTCCAACAGGCGTCTGGGAAAATTTCACGAGACTGCTCAGCCGAGACATCTTTTCTGAAGCGGATGCACAGATTCTCTATGATCACCTGATGCAACGTCAGGATGAGTTTTCTGACGAGTTTCTCGCGATGCTTCAGGTTTGGCTGATCGATGAACTGAAGCACTACGAAGCCTTGCGACGCACCTATCACTGCATTTCAGGCGTGAGTTTTGCAGAAATGAATCGATTATTTGCCGATCGGGTTCATGAGATCAAACCGATCGAACGAGTGTTAGTCGATGAATTCACGATTCTCGTCACCATGATGTTCGATGAGATTGGCTCGGTGTATTCCTATCGCCGGGATTTGCGAGAATACTACTGTCATTTTGGCCGCGAAATTCAGAAAATTGGCCATCACTTAGTGCAAGATGAAGGACGGCATTTTAGCAATGCGGCGGAGTTGCTTTTGAGTCACCATCGCGATCGGTTAGATCACATTGAACCGCTTTTACATGACATTGCCCACCTCGAAGATCGCCTAGGAACCTACTACAAATCCTTTTTTCTAGACCATGCCCAAGAGCAATTTCGCTTTCCACCCAATTTCAACGCGGTCATCATTCAAGTCATCCTAGCGCGATTAGGACTGGCTTCCTATCCAGATGCTAAGGCCGTCAAAGAATTGTGGCAGTGGGTTCCCGCAGATGGGTAAACCCCTAAAAGCACAGCAAATCCAAAAATATTACGTCGCAGCAAATATTTTTAGGCGGACTGTTAATCACGCTGACGATCGTGGGAACTCTTGGACATAACTAGGAACATCTACCCCCACTTCTAGGCCCCATATGTCATCGTACCGTCGTCTTCAATGGTTAGGCTTATTGCCGTTGAGTCTTCTTTGCCTCACTGCCCCAGCCCTCGGACAAACCGCCACCCCATCAAAGTCCACCGCACCTGCACTATCTCGTGATAATGCCACGAAAGCGGGTAATTCGACCCCGGTGCCGACCAATGTCAATGATCTAGAGGCGCTGGTCAGTAGCATTGAAAATCCAAAATTTCCCCTCAAAAAACGATTGGATGCGATTCTGGCGATCGGCAAATTGGGACCTGAAGCCGGAAATGCCGTCACTGTTTTAAAAGGCTCTCTCACCGATCGCAACGCCGTTGAAATTCGTCGCTATGCCGCAGACGCCCTCGCTGCGATCGGCAATAAATCAAAACCCGCGCTCCCCGAACTCCTGATTCTCCTCAAAGACCCAAATCCCGGTGTCCGAGCCGCTGCTGCCAATGCGATCGGGAAAATTGAAGGGGTGGGGAAAGAAGTCGCTCCATCATTAATCGATATTCTAGATGATCCCAACATTGCCGTTCGGATTAGTGCGGTCAATGCCCTTTCGACCTTTGGCTCAGAAGCACAACCAGGACTGCCACAATTGATTGAAGGGTTGAAATCCTCCGATCGAGGTCTGCGCAAAGTCATCATTAATGCCCTCGGTCGCCTCGGCAAAGAAGCAAAACCTGCGGCCCAGGGACTTAGTCATCTCATTCAAGAAGGCGATACCGAAACCAGTCTTGCTGCCCTCATGGCGATCGGGCAAATTGGGAATGAGGCCACTGCCGCAGTACCCGAAGTCGGTAAAGCGCTCGCGAGTGATGACGCACAAATTCGGACGTTTGCGGCCCTGACCTTGAGTCGCATGGGAGAAGCCGCCGAACCCGTCCTTCCAGACCTTCGCCGTGCCCTCCAAGACTCCGACAAAAATGTCCGACAAAATGTAGCCTCCAGTCTCGGACAAATCACCGCGAACACCCCTGAGACGTTAGCGGCACTGGCAAGTGCATTAAAGGATCCTGACATTGGGGTGCGGATTAGCGCCGCGAGTGCCATCAATCGTCTAGCAGGCTATGTCCAGGACCAAAGCGCTAAATTTTCCCGTGATGAATTGAGCGCTGTGATTACGACGTTGGATGCGGTTTCGACTTCCTTTGAAGATCCAAAAAGCAATACCAATGAAGAAGTGCGGAACTCGTTGCGCCGATCGCTCATTGCCATCAAAGCCGCCAAAGCCTCCCGCTACCTGGACCAAATCTTTGCTTGGGGACGTGAAAATCCAGCCTTTGCTTTAATTGCATTGTACATATTAGCGACACCAGGCTTTTGGCTCTTGGTGCTGCTATTAAAACCGCTGTGGCTACTGAAGGTGAATGATCTCCTCAAGCCCTACACCGACTTTGAATTGCCGACGCCGTTAGGGAACACCATTAAAGTTCCGTTGCGCTTTGTGATGTTTCTGGGCTGGTTGCATTATCATCCTCGGGTTTTAGACGCTTGGGTCGATCGGCAATTGAATATTGCTCACGACGCCTTTGCCAATAAGAGTACGGTGAACGATCGGCTCGTCTACATTCCGATTCCCGTCGTGCTTCAGGGCAATACTGTCACGGATATTAGCAATAAAGACATTCAAGCCACCTTTTTGGATGGGCGGCAATGTGTGTTGATCTGGGGTGAAGGCGGCATTGGTAAAACCAGTCTCGCTTGCCAATTGGCCCAATGGTCCATGTCGGACGATCGGACCAAACGTCTGTGCCGTCACCGCATGATTCCGGTGCTCATTGAACAAGAACTCGACTTCAAAGTCAATGAAGGCAAAGATCCCTTCCGGGAAGCCATTCGCGGTCAATTGCAAGCTCTGGTGGATTCAGCCGAACCCTTGAGTGATGAGTTTATTGAAAAACTTCTGCGTCAGCGTCGCGTGTTGGTCATCGTCGATCGGATGTCAGAACTGAGCGACGCCACGCGACGAGAAATTCGTCCTGGCCATCCCGACTTCCCGGCCAATGCGCTCATCGTCACCTCCCGCGTCGAAGAAAACCTCGACAATGTCCCCAAAACCTTAATGCGCCCCATGCGGATTGAAGGCAATCGTCTTTCGTCCTTTTTGGAAGCTTACTTGACCCAATGCAATCAGCGGGAATTATTCACAGATTCCGAATACTTTGATGCCTGTAGCCAACTGTCAAAAATGGTGGGACAGCGCAATGTCACGGTGCTGCTAGCCAAACTCTATGCCGAGCAATTGATTGCTCAAAAATCCGGCATTGCGGATACTCACTTGCCGGACAACATTCCGGATTTGATGTTGAGTTATCTCAATGAACTGAACCGCGATCACAATCCCGATGAACCCGATAATCCCACCATTCACCAGGATGCTAAAGTCGTGGCTTGGGAATGCCTCAAGTATACGTTCCGGCCCGCACCTGTGCGTCGGGAGACGGTCCTGACCGAGTTAGAACTGGCTTGTAACATCGATCGTGAATCCGCCAAAAATCGGCTGCGTCATTTAGAAAGTCGATTGCGCATTCTTCAGACCGTCGGACCTGCCCAAGACCAGATTTCGTTTTCCCTTGACCCCTTGGCAGAATGTTTAGCCGCCTTATACTTAGTTGAGCTATACGGCAATGAAAACTACCTCTGGCAGAACTTTCTGATTCAAGCAGATGCGATGCCCGGAGCGCCCGAGAGCATTCATGGATTCCTCCTGGCACTGCGGGACTGCTGCTTGACGCGCGGTGTGGAAATGGATATTCCAGAGAATGTCCTCAATGAATTGGGGCAACGGGTCGGACTCAGTACAGAAATGCTGCGCCGCACCCAAATTGAACAGCGTCTAGCAAGACTCGTTCCCAAATTGACCGATGGTCTCTTGGATAATCGGTTGCGGGCAATTCGAGAACTGGGTGAACTGGGGGCTGCGGCTAAGCCTGTGCTGCCTGCGTTGGTGCGGGAAATCCATGCACCAGAATGGCAAATTCGTCAGGAGGTGATTAAGACGATCGGCTTGATGGGAGCCGAGGGGCGCAATGCCATTCCGGTATTGGTCGATCGGATGCGAGATGACGATCGCCGCGTCGCTTGTGAATCCATTGTTTCCCTTGGGAAGATTGGTACGATCGCCATTCCAGCATTAGTTTCCGCGTTGGATTCTAAGACGGCTTACATTCGCAGTTCTGCAGCTTGGGTGTTGGCTAACTTTGAAGAAAGTGCCAATGCTGCGGTTCCAGCATTGCGGAAAGTCTTGCACGATGAGGATTGGCAAGTGCGTTGGGTTGCGGCCTATACGCTGGGTGCGATCGGTGTCGGTGCGAAAGATGCTGTTCCTGATTTAATTACCATTTGCAAAGGAACACATGCCTTGGTTCGTCAAGAAGCCAGTCGTGCATTATGGCGAATTAACGGGGAAGAAGCCTCGAAGATCGTCATGGCGCTCAGCCGATAATTAGGCCAAATCTTCTCATCATTGCTATGGACCCGATCCCCCTAACCCCCTTAAAAAGGGGGAACCAGAAAAAGAGTATATTTACTCAAAATCTTTTAATTTTACTCAAAGTCCCCCTTTGTAAGGGGGATTTAGGGGGATCGGGATGTGTGGCAATAATAGACTGATTTGGTATTGGGCCGATCGTTAATGCGATCGCAGCCACCAAGCCAACCCAAACCCGATCGCAAACCCGATCGCTAGCCCTACGAGCAAAATGCGCATCGAACGTTTGCGCGAACCTGCCACAGATTGCTTCTTAGCAGGTTCCGTTGAGTTTGGGTCGGTGGGTTCGAGATAGATGACGGGATTTCCCTGACGCCGATCGGCCAGCTTGCGGCGATTGCCTTCCGCTAATTGGAGATTTTCACGATCGGAACGACGGGCCATGATCACCTGAATCAACGCCTGCTGCTGCTCTAACCACGCCGCAGAAAAGATCTCTTGGTACAGTCGATTTTTGACGACCAGACCTTCATTGGTCCGTTCTACAAGACCCGTTAAACTAAATTCCAAGGTGAGACTGTTGAGATCCTTTAGGGCTAGATTTTCGGTGTTGGGTTCATCCAAGATTTCTTGCATTCCAAAGGGCTTTCGGGAATCCAAAATAGAGGCGTAGAGCTTCAGCAAGGAGGGAGATCTGGGACTTTGGAGGAGTCGATCGCGAATGGTGCGTAAATGCTCAGGATTATCCTTCACTTCCCAATCCTGTAGCAAATGAGTATGAACCAATTGATCGACCCAATAGCCCTCCGTTCCGGGCGGCAATAGCAGTTTGCCTTGAATGCTGGATTCACAGGCTTTAGCCGCTAAGGTACAAAGTTTTTGCGTGAGAAAGGGCTGACCATTGGTCCAGCGCAAAATCTCGCGGAGGACATTCATGGGTTGCGGGACATAGTCTACCAGTCCCTGCGCTAAGGGAAAGACTTCATGCTCTTTAAACCCAGTCAGACTGATGGCTCGCCCGAGATTAAACCCCGAGGCTTGCGGATCATTCATTAAGTCGTAGGGCGTGGTGACACCCAAGAGCGCCCAAGTGATGCGTTGAAAGGTGGGATTGCTGGATCTACGATCGTAAATGGCGCGTAAAAAAACAAAGAAATCATCCAATGCAAAAGGCAATCCTAACGTGTGATCAATTTCGTCTAAAAAGATCACCACAGGGTCCGAAACCTGTTCTAAAAAGAACTCAAAAAAAGCCGTTAAACGAGCAATGACCGATAGGGCCTCATGGTCCCGCCACCATTTTGGAACGTGAATATCCAATTCAAAACTTTGAGCTACAGAACAGGCAAAGGAGGCATACCACTGTTCAGGAGTCGTTAATTGAGATCCCAGTAGCGTTGCATCAATCACCCCACAGCGCACGCCCTGTAGCTGCAATTCACGCATGGCCCGCACCCGCAGACTGGATTTGCCCATTTGCCTTGCATTAAAGACGTAGCAAAATTCTCCGTCGCGTAATGCCTGCAAGAAATCTAAATCGGCCTGACGAACCACGTAGCTCAGAGCGTCCCATCCCAGACTCCCTCCAACTTGATATCGATAATCCACAGGTTTTGAGTCCCAATTCATGCAGTACGTCTATGCTGGAAAATCTATGCTAAAAGTCTAAGCCAAAAGTCTAAGCTGGAAAATCTATGCTGGAAAATCTCGTTTGAGCGAATCTGAGGCACTCGATCGATCGGCTTGTTTTCGATCGGTGATATCTCGAACCGTTCCTTCCAAGGTATAGATCAAACCTGTTTCATCTTGAATCAGTCGCACAGATTCCGAAATCCATCGAGCCTCTCCGCACACCGTCTGAATCGGGGACTCAAACTGGACGACGGATTCAAACTGCTGTAGACAGGTGACAAGTTCTGCCCAGCGAGCGGGACTGCGATAGACCTGCTGCGCAATGGAGGAGACCTGAGCGACGACTTGCTCCGGGCGACTGTAGCCGAGAATCTTTGCATAGGCTGGATTGACCGCAATGAACTTACCATCCACGCTAGCGCGATAAAAACCATCCAGCGATCGTTCCCAAAAGCCATCGTAATGACGACCTTCATCAGCGATCGGGGTCTTGGACTGAGCCTTAAGGTGATCCTGAAGGCGTTTCAGGGTGAGTTGGTGTTCGATGCGGACGAGGAGTTCCTCGATTTGGATGGGCTTGGTGAGGTAGTCTACGCCCCCGAGATTAAAGGCTCTCACCTTATCGAGGGGTTCATGAATCGCACTCATGAAAATGACGGGAATGTCGGCGGTTTGCTCATCGGCCTTGAGCCGTTCGCAGACTTCATAGCCATCGAGACCCGGCATCATAATGTCCAACAAAATCAAACTGGGTTCGATCGTGGGAATGTGATTGAGAGCAACCGAGCCGCTGATGGCACTACAGACCTCATAGCCCTGCTGCGTCAATGCTTGCGTAAAAAACCGCAGCACTTCCGGCGTATCGTCCACCACCAAAATCGTCCCTTTTCGGTGGTTATCATCGAGTCGTAGCCCGATCATCTGCAGAATTTCGGTTTCGATGCCTTTGACGGAGTCTTGGTGGATGGCCCCTTGACTAATCAACGTCTGATGTTCTAAGGCAAGGCGTTCTAAGCGCAGATGGCCATCCTGGGAGGCGGAACGCTGGTGGTTTTTGGCCGTTGGGGGCTGCTCTTTTGCGTCATCTAAGATCAGCCGATCGAGGTTCTGGCGAATCAGTTGAGTGAGATAGTATCGAGTGATGGGGGACAGCTCAATTTGACTGAGAAGACTCAGGGGTTGCTGCGATAAATGTTGAGTGGTCATCACGCAATGCTCCTAGGGACCTGGGTCAGTCGAGAGTGAATGAAATGCGGCATCACAGGATAAAATTTTTGGATCATAACTTAGTCTATCGTTGCCGCTGAGGAATCTCAAGTGAAAAGATGGTTTCTCCATGACTGCGGCTTTCGAGGATACGTCCACCATGCTGGATTTGGATGATTTGGTAGCTGGTGGATAGACCGAGTCCGGTCCCTTGACCAATGGGTTTAGTGGTGAAAAACGGATCGAACATGCGCGATCGGATCGCCTCAGGAATCCCTAAGCCTGTATCTCGAATCTGAACCTGAATCCAGTCATTGTCGAGGGTGTTGGTGACAATTTTAATGCTCGGCAAGGGAGGTTCACTGACTGGACTTTCATTCACTTTGGAAACCGTCTTTCTTCCAGCTTCATCCAAGGCATCCAGGGCGTTACTGAGGAGATGCATGAAGACCTGATTAAGCTGCCCTGCATAGCATTCAACGGGGGGCAAGCTACCATATTCGCGACAGATTTCCACGTCCGATCGGACGCCATTCGCCGCAAAGCGATGCTGCAATAACAGCAGGGCACTTTCAATGCCTTCATGGATGTCGGTGCATTGCAAGGCGGACTCGTCGAGGCGGGAAAAGACCTGAAGGGATTGCACAATGGCGACAATTCTGGCGGTGCCCACTTCCATGGAGGCAATGAGTTTAGGCAAGTCCGCTCGGATAAAGTCCAAATCCATGGCCTTGGTCTGCGATCGTAAACTAGCAGGTAACTCGGGAAAAGCGGATTGATAGGCAGCCATCAAATCCAAAAGCTGCTGTGTATAGCTGGCGGTATGGGAGAGATTGCCCTGAATGAAGTTAATGGGATTGTTGATTTCGTGGGTCACGCCTGCCACCAGTTGGCCGAGGCTCGACATCTTTTCGGTTTGGATCATTTGGACTTGGGCGCGATTGAGATCTTGCAGGGCTTGCTCTAGCCGATCGCGCTTTTGGGTCAGTTCCAGTTCCACCTGTTTGCGGGCTTCGATTTCGGCTTGCAATTGGGTGTTTTGCACAGCCAAATCCTGCTGCAACCGCCGAATCATTAAATGGTGGGCGACCCGAGCCAGGACTTCTTTAATCTGAAAGGGTTTAGTAATGTAGTCCATTCCCCCCACTTGAAACGCCCGCACCTTATCACGGGCATCATTCAATGCACTGATAAAAAGGACAGGAATATTCTGAGTTTCAGCATTCTTTTTCAGATGTTCGCAAACTTCATAGCCATCCATGTCAGGCATCATGATGTCTAACAAAATCAAGTCCGGAGACACATCTGCGACACAATTGAGAGCTTCAGGTCCACTGGCAGCGCGGAAGACGCTGTAATGTTGTCGTTCTAATACGACCTCTAATAAATCCAAGTTATCTGGATGGTCATCGACGACTAGAATCCGCGCTGGAGAGGAGTGGGTCATATCCTAAAAACACAAGCTAAACATCAACCACCGCGCCTTATAGATTCAGCTTTCTTAACCTTATCATTTACCAATGCCTTAATTTTTGCCGCAGCCCTTAATTTTTAGAATTGGGGACTTGCAGACGAGGCGAGGTGGATTCTGATTCGAGACTGCGTTGAAGCAGCCGTTGGATGTCATCGAACTGAAAGGCTTCGATCGCTTGAATCAGATACTGTTTTAACTCTAGATAGTCGGAGTCTAATTCCATCAGTAGGGCCTGGGCACGATCGACATTCAGCCGCGTCACACTGTACAAAAATCGCTCCCGCCAATCCACCGAAACGGTTTTCAGTGACTTGAGCCAAGGTTCTGACGTCAAAGCGTCCTCTAAGGCATCCTCTGCTTGATGGGAAAAATCGTCTAATTCAACAGAGTGATCTCCAAAGCGACCTGAAGGTTGGGACGGCTGCCAGATCTGCGGCTCATTCTGAGGAAGTCGCAAGGGAAGGGTCACTTGAAAAATACTGCCCACGCCTAACGTACTCTGGACCGTTAAGGATCCGCCTAAAATCTGAGCAAACTGTTGACTAATGGCCAGCCCCAACCCGGTCCCGACGGGCTGGGTGACTTTAGAGGAGTGCGATCGGCTCTGATAGAAGGGCACAAAAATTCGATCGCATTCTTCGGGTGCAATGCCGCACCCCGTATCCGCCACTCGAAATTGTAATCTCGCGCCCTTCAGCGACACCGTCAGCATCACCTGACCTTGACGGGTAAACTTAATGGCATTTCCCAGTAAGTTAATCAGGATTTGCCGCAGTTTTCGTTCATCGGTCTCAATCACCTTCGGTAAGTCAGTGGCCATGACCAATTCAAAGGCAATCCCCTTGGCTTCAGCCTGGGTCCGAAACAACTGACTCAGCGTCGTAATCAAGTCAAGTAGGGGCAGGGGGGTGGGCTGGTAATCGACCTTACTGGCTTCTAGACGCGATAGATCCAGGACATCATTAATCATCTCCAGCAAATGGGTCACACTGCGATCGATGGAATTCAGATAGTCCTGCTGCTGGGGTTGTAACCCCTCACTCTGCTGCATCAGCTCACTGCTGCCCAAAATAATCGTCAGCGGCGTCCGAAATTCATGGTTCATACTGGCCAAAAAGGCACTCTTCGATCGATTGGCGATCTCGGCTTGCTGAAAGGAGAACTCCAACGCTTGATTTTTTTCCTGTAGCTCCAGGGTCCTCAGTTGAACCGTGCTTTCTAGGGTTCGGGAGTAGGACTCTAGTTGCCCATAGGACTGCTGCAATGCTGACCATAAACGACTGCTCTGGCCTAGGACACTGCCGCCCAAAAGTGCCGTCGCCGCTGCCATCATCGGCACCCACCACCCCAGCGTAAAGGCCCCATACCCCAGCCCAAACAAGACCAACCAACCAGCACAAACACTCAGACCCAGAGTCCATCGACGCGGACTGAAGCAGCCTAAGATCGTCCCCAAGGTCCCCCAACAGACCATCCACCCCAGACTCCATTCCCAGGACAAAGCTTGTAAGGTTGAGCGGTGGCCTTGGGCGGCCCCTACGAGTTGAGCCGCCAAGTCTCCATGCACCTCAACCCCTGCCCAAGAGGTCTGCGGACTATTGCTGTAGGGGACGTAAAACCGATCGCCCAAACTGGAGGCAGTGGTGCCGATTAATACGATTTTGTCTCGGAGTAAACCGGGCGGAACGGTTTGGGTGAAGACGTCTGTGATGGATACTGCGATCGGACGGTGCTGAGCAGGGTAGAAGTTCGAGAGAATCTGGTAGCCTCCGGTATCGGCTCTGACATAGCCACTCACATTTTCGGTTAGGGGACTAAAGGTCGCTTTTCCAAGCTGGACTCGGTTTTCAGTGAGGGGTTTGACGGTGATATTTTCTTTGGCTAAGTATTCCAGCGCGAGTCTTGTGCCCAGGGTGTAGTAGGTCTGATTCGATCGGTCTTTGAGGGAAATCAACGCCCGTCGAATTTTGCCATCGCTGTCTAGCACAATATCACTGGCGGCAATTTGGCTATTCGCTTGGAGGACGGGCATGGGAGGGACTTGAGCAGATTGGGCCTCCCCGGCAACCCGTTTGATCCCGATGACGAGAGGAGACGATCTAAAAACGGTGTCTAAGGAAGCTTGGCCCGGTGGAACCGGGAGGTTGCGGTAGAGATCCAGCCCAATGACCCTGGGCTTCTCCGCCTGGATCAGACGCAACAGGGTCGCAAGTTGACTATCTTTGAGGGGATGCCCCCAGCGCTGAATGTCCTCTTCGGCGATCGTCACAATGACCACGGGATTGAAGAGATCTTTTCTCTCTTTACGAATACGAAAAGATTGGTCCAGGATCGCCCAGTCCAAGAGCTGAAATGCACCACTAAACTGGATTAGGCCAGTGACTAAGCTGACACCGCCTAAGACTGAGACGATCGCCTGAACCGATCGTTGGTAGGGCGATAGCCGGGTGACGATCCTGCGTAAATTTACCATGCAGGGTTCCAATGCTGAGAGATCAACCAGTTAACTACCACGAGATGGATTCAAGACCCGACTTTGCAGTAGGAGTGCTTGCCAAGACTCATCGGAAACCGATGAATTAACCTGTCCCTCACGTTTGCCTTGAATCCCGGCGTTATCAGATTTTATCCAGGTTATCCGATTATTTTCGCTCATCTTGGACATTGCGTCGAGCCAGTAATCAGAGCGAATTTTTTCAATCTCGTCTGACGCTAAGATGGATTGAGGCTGGTAAATGAGATTGCCTCGCACAACGGTGTCATTGGAAGGGCGATCGGCAGGGTCGCAGACTAACGCCACACTCCATCGATAGAGCCGTTTTGCCTGCAGCGCGGGAACATCCTGCGGCAGATCCAGGGCTGTCCATCCTGAGCCGATCGGGGCTGGAATCATGACCTGATAGCTATCGGTGACTCCGTTGGAGGGATTGGGGTCTAGGGCTTGAAGCGTAAACTCTAGTTCGATCGTCGGATGAGGGGGCAAATAGACCCAAAATTTAGGACGTTGCTGGGCTGTATAGCCCAAGCCTGAGGGCGGCGTCAACGTCTGCAACGCACTGCCATCTCGGGTCAGGCATCGCGAGGGTCCAGCGGGACGGGTGCCGCCGCCACTGGTTCCCTTGGGGGCACCACTTTTGGGCGGTGGCTCAAACGCATTGACCTGGGAACCCAGCGACATCATCAAGAGCGGCACCAAAACGAAGCTTCGAAAATTGGGGAATTTGAATCCAGGGTTCAGTTTAGAGAACCGAGAGAAGCTAAACTGCATAGGACCTTAAAAATATAAATGAGTGTTTTCAGGAAATGTGATGAAATCAACAAGACTGTGCCCGATGACGCGGCAAGTCCCATACCATTCCATCACATTTCATTTGGACGATCAGGACTAATTTCCCCCTCAAGGCCATTAAAAAAAATCCTGGACAATAATATGACTTAGTTGTGTCAACTGAATGAATAAATCTTTGCGAACGATATAAAAATACAAACAAGATTCCCCCATTTGTTCTAACGCTATGAAAGTTTTTCCCCTTCAATCGATCGCTGTTAAGGTCTTCCACTGGATCAACCTCTTCAGTGTGAGCGTCATGCTCCTCAGTGGCCTACAAATCTACAATGCCAATCCGGTCTTTGGCGGACGGGAGGGGTTGCATTTGCCGCCGATTCTGCTGCTGGGTGGGTGGTTGGCGGGTGGCCGGGATTGGCATTTTGCGGCGATGACGCTGTTCTCGGTCAATTTGTTTTGCTACGGGCTGTATGTGTTGCTGAGTCGGCGTTGGAAGATTCGTTTTGTCAGTTCTCGGGATGTGAAAGCACTTCAGGGGGAGAATGTGAAACGGAAGTTTTATTCCTGGCATCGCATTGCCTATACGGCGATCGTTCCGGTGTTACTCATTGCGATTTTGAGTGGCATTGGAATGTATAAGTCGGCACAATTTGACTGGATTGTGAAGCTCTTTGGAGATGACTGGCAAGCCTTGCGCATTGCCCATTTTATGACCGTGCCGATCGTACTGACCTTCATCCCAATCCATGTGCTGTTAGCGCTGCGGGTGGGGCAGAAGAAGTTGATTGAATCGATGTTTTGGTAGTTGAAGTTTTGGGCGTTGAAGTTTTGGGCATTGAAGTTTTGGGCGTTGAATGAGGCAGTTCGTCAGCCTAGCGGGTAAATCGCTTGAGGTCGGGATTGAATTTGGCTTTGAGCTTATCGAGTTCTGATTTTAGAACGCCCTTACTGGTGGTGGCGTCGCTGACGGATCTCCAAGTGGCGCTCAGAATTGACCATTCTTGGATCAGAGATTGCAACTGGGCGTTGAAGGGCATTTCGACCACTAGGGCACAGCGATCGGGCTGGCCTTGGGAAAACAGTAAGAGGTGATAGCGACCCCGTTCCCCGAGAAGACGCAGGGTATCTTGGCCTTGGGGGGTCGCCAGATCCAGATATTGTGGGAACCAACGCGGGTCGCGATCGGGATGGCCTGCGCGGTTATACAGAGCGGTCATCCACAGCGCCATGGGATGGGGCGAGGGCAGACAGATCATGTTTTTGTAGGTGCGGTTGTACATCTGGTGCATTCGGATTTGTTGCACTTCGGCGTCCGGCAGCATGGCCCAGACTAACGGCAATCGCTTTTGACAGATCTCTAAGGGCTGGGTGAAGGTGATCAGTTGATTGCTGGGCTTGTCTTTGGGCCAGCAGGCTTGATGGTACAGTTCGTCCACCAAGGACATAGTGAGGCGAGGAGTGGCGGTTTTGACTTCGCTGGAGTCTTCAATGGTGCCCGTCTGGCGCGTGACATCTGGGGCGGAGACGGGGGTGGGGCTGGAGGAGGGCTGCGATCGCCGACCGATGCTGTAGTGCTCTTCTAGCGGTTCGAGCTGCTTGAGAATCTCGATGACGGATTGGGGCCGATTTTTGGCTTCTTTGGCGAGGCAAGCCATGACCAGCGACTCCAAGGCGCGGGGGAGATTGATACTGGGGAGGGCGACCTTGAGGGGTTTGGGGGGTTGGGTGGTGTGGGCGCGATACCATCCGGCGAAGGTGTGGGTTTCGGCTTGGAGGGGGATTTGCCCGGTGAGCATCTCGAACATCATGATGCCGAGACTGTAGATGTCCGATCGGGCATCCAGTTCCCGGCCTTCCATTTGCTCAGGCGAGGAGTAGACCATGGTGCCCATGAAGGTGCTGGTTTGGTTGGCATCTTCTTGCAGCACTTTGGAAATGCCGAAGTCCAAGACCTTGACCAGTTCGCCGAGGCTTTGGTCCTGCATGACCAGCATGTTACTGGGTTTGATATCGCGGTGGATGATGGGACAGAGGGCACCGTTGACATCAATGCCTTGGTGAGCCGCCTGTAGTCCCAAACAAATTTGACGCATCATGGAGAGAAAGCGTCGGAGTTCTAGGGGTTGCTTGCGGACGATTTCGTTGAGTCCATCGCCCTGCAAGTATTCCATGACGTAATAAGGAACGCCATCGCTGTCAAAGTCGTAGTCGCTAACCCGAACGATGTGAATACTTTTTTGACCCAGTTGTGCGCAGATACTGGCTTCGTTACGAAATCGTCCGCACATTTTGTCGCTGATCAGGCCCTTAGAGAGAACTTTGACGGCCACGAGTGCGCCGCCAAGGCGCATGTCTCTGGCTTTGTAGACGCGACCCATGGCCCCTTTCCCGATCAGGTCCAGCATCTGATAGCGATCGTTTAGTAATTCAAGTTTAGCTTCAGGCTTGGACATCGAAGGAACCATTACAGGAATGGAAGTCATGGTAAGGCACAAAAACGGATCGGCAGGATTAAGGCGGCAAGATGCAAATTATGGTGTCTCTCTTAGTATCGACAGAACCCTCACTAAAATCAACGTAATTTTCAATGCTGACGATCGATGGTTTGGAATCGCTGAGGTTTGCGATCAGAAGTTTGCGATCAATCGACTGCGATCGATATGCGATTTTTGCAATCTTACGGTGGTCTATTGCGGTGCGCGTTCGATGATGGCTTCAAGGGCGCTGTTGAGGTAATGTCCAGCGAGGATGCCGCTGGAGAAGTGGTATCGATCGTCTGTAACGCGATAGAGGGTTTCAAAGCCACTGCGACGTTGCCGATCGCCCAAGGCCCAGTAGCGTTGAATAATGGAGTCCGGTGCAATCCAGCCTTCGCCTTCTACGCGCCCGAGTTCCGTATGTTGTAGAACGTAAGTGTAGCGTTGATTTCCGGTATCGAATCGACCTCGGTACTGAAAGTCGATATTCTCATGATCGCTATCTGCAAAGACCAGCCGCATGACCATGTTGAACCAGTCATCCCGGCTCCAGGTAATGATAATTTTGCCTTTGACGGGAACGGGCATTGCGCCTTTGTCTAGCCAAGTGCCCTGAAGGGTCCAGGTGCCAGATTCTAATAAAAAGGTGTGGCTCACAGGCTTGTCTCGGTGGACTGAACGTAACAGAATGCGGGCCTATGCTAACACAGGAGATTCTAGAGAACGTCGTGAATTTCCCCCAGAAGGACAGTTTTTGTGGCTCCGGTGACTTGGGGGAGATTACCAGGATGGTGGGTTTTTCGCCAGTAGGCGAGGACGGCGAAGGCGATCGCTTCTTTGGCATCGGCGTTGAGTCCGGCTTCGTCGGTGGTGAGGACGTGGCTGGTGGGGAGGTTGGTTTGAATGCGGGATTTGAGGTATCCATTGCGACTTCCGCCGCCACAGAGTAGGACTTCGTCGGGGATTTCGGGGAGGAATTGTTGGTAGCTGAGGGCGATCGATCGGGCGGTGAGTTCGGTGAGGGTGGCGAGAAAGTCTTCGGGTTTGAGTTGGTAGGGGAGGGCGTCTTGGTGGCAGGTTTCGAGGTAGGCGGCGCTGAATTGTTCGCGGCCTGTGGATTTGGGGGGAGCTTGTTGGAAAAAGCTTTGATTGAGCCAGTTTGTCACCAATTCCTGACAAATTTGGCCTGTAGCGGCCCAGGCTCCGTTGGAGTCGTAGGTTTGTTTGCCTTGGGTGAATTGGGTGATGGCGAGGTCGAGAAGCATATTTCCGGGTCCGGTGTCCCAGCCGAGGATGAGGGGGCTGGCGGCGGGGAGATAGGTTACGTTGCCGATGCCGCCGATGTTTTGGATGGCGCGGCTGTGGGTGGGATGGGTGAGGAGGGCGGCATCGATCGGCGGAACTAAAGGCGCGCCTTGGCCTTGGGCGGCGATGTCAGCGGCGCGGAAGTTGCTGATGGTTTCGATCTGGGTCAGGTGGGCGATTAAGGCTCCGCGTCCGAGTTGGAGGCTATAGCCGAGGCCCGAGTTTGTCGTAATTTGGTCCAATGTGCGGGGACGGTGGAAGACGGTTTGGCCGTGGGAGCCGATCAGGTCTGCTTTGGGGTGGTTTTGGTTGATGGCGATCGCGGCTTTGGCAAATTCTTGGGCGATCGTGTCGTCGAGTGTTGCAAAACTCTCCAGATCCAGTTTTTCACCGCCGCAGACGGCGAGGATTTGCGATCGGAGTTCGTCGGGATAGGGATAGGTTTCGGCTTGGAGGAGGTGGGTGGTGATGTCGGTGCCGGAGCCTTCGATTTCGACGAGGGCGGCATCAATGCCATCCACAGAGGTGCCACTCATCAGTCCAATAATTCGCATATCTGTAATTCCACAATGGTTTATAACGCCGGGGTTCGACTCCGCTCACCCCTCGATACTCGTAGGCTGAGCGGAGTCGAAGCCTCACCCCTCGATACTCGTAGGCTGAGCGGAGTCGAAGCCTCACCCCTCAATACTCGTAGGCTGAGCGGAGTCGAAGCCTGAACCGAACGCAAAATTTAGGGATTTCACAATCTACTCATAACCAAGTCCAAAGCTAGTTTTGCCGCACCGAACATTCCGGCTTGGTTTCCCAGTTCAGCTTTGATTAATTTTACGCCTTCTCGGGATGGAGCCGACACCCGTTGATTGATTTCGGCGATCGCACCCTCAAAAAAGAAGTCACTACTGCCCGAAATGCCACCACCAATGACGATCGCCTCGGGATTCAACACATAGATCAACGTCGTCAGTCCAATGCCCAAATCGCGTCCGTAGTCTTTCCAAAACTTGAGGGCGTCGGAGTCTCCCGCTTGAGCCAGTTCGCCGAGGATGCCGGGGTCTTGACCCGATCGACGGACGATCGCGCTGATGCAAAGCTGCTGTTCAAGGGAGCCGCGATTGCCACTGTTGCAAGGATGACCATCGGGATTAAAACTAATGGAACCCAATTCTCCCGCCGCTCCGTTGTGGCCTGTGAAGAGTTTTCCATCGAGAATGATACCGCCGCCCACTCCCGTTCCTAAGGTGAGAAGAACCAGGTTTTGATACCATCTGCCTGCGCCTTTCCAGGCTTCTCCAAGGGCGGCGCAGTTGGCATCGTTGGCGATACGACAGGGCAAGCTGAGGTTGGATTCGATCCGATCGGCCACCGCTACATTCGTCCATTCGGGGAGATTAATGGAGAGTTTTGCAATGCGGCCTGTGGGGTCTGAGGGTCCGGGGGTGCCGATGCCGATCGCTTGGGCGGTGCGATCGGGGTCAAGCTGGGGGATGGCGGCGACGATCGAGGTTAAAACCGCGTCGGGGGTGGCGGGTTGGGGCGTGGGGATTTTAAGAAATTGCAGGGCATTGCCTTGAGCATCAAAACGACCGAGTTTGATGGCGGTGCCGCCGATGTCGATGCCGAGGACTTGAGGGTTTGGGGGCATGGGATTTGGGGATATGAGGCGTTGAGACTTTCTAGATGAATAGCGTTATGATCGCGATCGATTTCACAGATTTTACAACAGTTGTAATTGCTATGTTCTTGAGTCCTCCTATGTTAGCTACGGTTGCGGCGGAAAATGCGCCGATCGTTCTCAGTAGTGTATTGCTGAGTTTAGTGGTCATTTATTTGGCCAGTAAACTGGGTGCCGAAGTTGCAAAACGGTTTGACTTTTCCCCGGTGTTGGGCGAACTGATTGCTGGGGTCGTCGTCGGAATTTCTGCCCTTCATTTGGTCATGTTTCCCGAGGGCGGTTTTGAGGCCACGGATTCGGTGGTCATGACGGCGATTCAAACGCTGAATCATTTGACCCCTGAAAGCTTAAATG
>JAAFJU010000308.1 GCA_013298165.1 Synechococcales cyanobacterium bin31.maxbin.ball.101
CGTAACGGGCTGTTATCAACAGGAACGGACATAGTTGCACACAACAGAAAAGCGACAAAAAACAAAAAAGAGCGAGCAACTTTCTAGACTAGGCTAGATTTGTCACTCGCACTGCAACTTAATTTTTAAAACTGAATTAACTGTAAGTTCAGAATTTAAACGTTCAAGATTTGAAAGTTCAAGACTTAAAATCCCAAGACTTAAAAATTTAGAACTTGACGACCAGTTTTTTAACTACTTTTTCTTAGCGTCTTTAGCAGGAGCCTTGCCAGCCGCTTCAGCAACCTTATCCTTGAACGCTTTTCCAGCGGAGAATGCAGGAACCGTCGTTGCAGGAATCTTGATCGCTTTACCCGTTTGGGGGTTGCGGCCTTCGCGGGCTTGACGATCGCGGGGTTCAAAGGTCCCGAAACCAACCAGCGTAACTTTTTGATTGTCAGCGACTGCATCCATGATGGAATCAATCATGGCTGTCAGGACGAGATCCGCTTCCTTCTTGGTCACAGAAGCTTTCTCAGCGATCGCGTCGATCAGTTCACCTTTATTCATTATCCAGTACCGTCCAGAATCTTGTGAGATGGCGAGGTGATTATAGACGCTTATTTGAAAAGCGATCTAAAATTCAGTCAAATTCTAAGCGGATTCACCGTGATAGCGCTAGATTGCACGATTCCCCTCAATACTGCTCATAGCGTTCTAAGACCTGTTCCCCTGCTGATTCCATCGCTCAAAACCTTTGCTGGGAGAGACTTGTAGCGATCGGCAAAATTTCAAAATAGCTCAAACCCAGCCTAGGCGCACCCTCTAGATCTTTACAAATATTATTCATGGAGCGATCAAAAAGACAAGCGATAGCATTGAAGAACCGTGCCCTATGGAGAGTTCCCTTGAATCAGTCTTGCCCCCACTGCCACTATTTCAGCCCCAATCTCACCGATCGCTTCTGTCAAAACTGCGGTTGCGCCATTCGCAGCGATCAGGCCGAATGGGTCCGATCGCCCCACCTCGCCGGAATCACCAACCGTGGACTCTGGCACCCTAAAAATGAAGATGCCATTGCGATCGAATGTCTGGATAATGGTCGTACGCTGATGGTCGTCTGCGACGGCGTTTCCAGCTCCATCAATCCCGAAACGGCCTCCAAAGTCGCCGCCCACACCACGGCTCAAGCCCTACAGCAGACGCCCCAGCACCAAAACCCCTATCAAGCGATCGAAGCCGCCATTCACCAAGCCCAAGTCGCCGTCTCCAGTCTGGCCCCCGTCGCCCCAGAGAATCCGCCCAGTACTACGATCGTCGCAGCCCTAGTTGAACCGAATCAGCCTCAGCCTACGGCGACGATCGGCTGGATTGGCGACAGTCGCGCCTACTGGGTCTCCCCCACCGAGACCAAACTGCTCACAGAGGATGACTCTTGGCTCAATTGGATCCGCAATCATGGTCAGCCGCCCGATAATAGTATTTTTGATTATCCTGGCGAGGCGAACGCCCCAGCGACGAGTGGCCAAACCCTCGAAGACTTCGCCAAGTCTCCCTATGCCCATGCCATTACCCGCTGGCTCGGCGCACAAAAGTCCAGCATAGACCCTGGACATAACACCAATCCAACCCCTTCTATTGTGCAAGTGCCCTTAGATCAGGAGGGCTTTCTCATTCTTTGTAGTGATGGACTCTGGAACTACGCCAGTCAACCCGATCGACTCTTTAATGTGTTTTCTCGTCACGCCAATGAAGATGCCCTGACGATCGCCCAAGATCTGGTCAACCACGCCCTACGTTGCGGAGGCCATGACAATGTCAGCGTCGCCGTCTTTCATCAATCAACCCGCTAGGAACTCCCACCATGAAGCGCCGCACCTTATTTAAAACCTCTGTGGGCAGCACGATCGCTGCCTTCGCCATCACCCAAACCGCCCAGAGCCAAACCGCCCAGAGCCAAACCGCCCCGGCCCTCAAATCGATCAAACCGCCCATGCTAAAACCGGGCGATCGGGTCGGTATGGTTGCGCCTGCGAGCAATGTCTACGAGACAGAAGACGTGCAGATCGCCAAGGAAACCATGGAGCAATACGGCTTTGAAGTGGTGCTGGGGAAACATTTGCGGGATCAATATGGCTATTTAGCGGGACAAGATCGCGATCGGGCGGCGGATGTGAATGAGATGTTCGGGCGATCGGACATCAAAGGCATCGTCACCTTCTCCGGCGGCTATGGTTGTTGTCGGATCCTGCCGTACCTGGACTACGACCTAATTAAGCGGAATCCCAAAGTGATCATCGGCCATAGCGACATCACCAGTTTGCTGATTGCCATTTATGAAAAAACTGGATTGATTACCTTCCACGGCCCGTCAGGACTCACCCGCGTCGGCGACTATGCCATGCGCCATATTCGCCGCACTATTATGAGCCGCGAGATTCCCGGCATCACCGCCCAAGCTGAAAAAAATGAGGGTGTTGAACGGGATCATCGTCCGATTATGTTCCATTCCGGCACAGCTACGGGAGCCTTGATCGGCGGCAATCTCACGCTTGTGACCAATCTCTTGGGGACGCCTTATGAACCCAATACCAAAGGTAAAATCCTGTTCCTTGAAGAAGTCGGTGAAGAACCCTACCGCATCGATCGGATGTTGACCCAGCTTCTCCTAGCGGGCAAACTTCAGGACGCAGCGGGCATCGCCTTTGGTCACTTCACCGATTGCTATCCCAAAGAACACCTCCCCACCTTCACCCAAACCCTGAGTTTAGAAACCGTATTGCGCGATCGGACCCAAGGCTTAAATAAACCGATTTTGTACAATTTAATGTTTGGTCATCTTCGCGAAAATGCCGTGATTTCTGTGGGTGCGATCGCTACTCTCAACGCCACGAACAAAACCCTAAAACTCGAAGAATCCGCCGTTACCTAGAAGCTCACCCATAGCAAATCTGTTAGAATCGCTGTACCCAATGCAGCAAGTTTGTAGGGCAACCATGTTAGACGAGAACCTTCTATTCTCTCTTCCCACAGAAGACGATTTACCGGATTGTGACGAGATACCCGTGGATAATGAATTGCAGCTCTTAGCCCCTATGCTACTGCGGGGTAT
>JAAFJU010000277.1 GCA_013298165.1 Synechococcales cyanobacterium bin31.maxbin.ball.101
CTAGGGATCTCAGCGATTTGACTCGCTAATAACGGTTGAGGAACAACTATAATTCCAAAGACGGCTGTGACTAGAAATAGCAACCCTAAATTGCTAAAAATACACCCTCTTACTTCACTTCTTGCATTTTGTGCCACTTGATATTCCTCCATCCTGAACGATCTAGAAATCTTTTCTTGACTCCTACATTACTACTCCAGTGCTTCATTTTGTAGGTTAGGTTATCAGGAGAAAAACAAACATTGAAGTTTCAAGCGGTTCGATCGCTCCTGACTTAGCTCTAGCAAGTTCATTATAATACTTTCTCGATCGTCGATCGGATAAGCCTTATCTAGCAAGGATTACAGGACGATCGCACACTCTTTAACGTTGAGAGCCGATCGAACAATAAGGGATATCGATCGCACCACCCACCAAAACGATCGCACCCAATTGTACCCACGCACTCAAAGGAGCAGCCTCACGATCCCTCCTGACTGAGCTTTAGCAGGTTAGGTTCATTATAAGGCTTGCTCGATCGTCGATCGTATAAGCCTTATCTGGCAAGGATTTAAGCGTTTTTAACTGTGAAAAATTGCGGGCGTTCCATTGGGTTCGATGACCGATCGCCCTAATCCCCTTGATTTTTAAGAAGCTGATTCAAAATACTTCCCAGTTGCTCTAATGCGGCATTGGTCGATCGTTGGGTTTCATTAATCGCTTCTATCTGCTGTTGTTGACGATTAAGCTGGTCTTGCTGAGTCACGACTAATTGCTGAAGCACACCTTGATTTTGCTGCATGGCATTTTGATTCTGCTCTAATCGCTCCATTTGGCGTTGTTGCATTGCAAAGACAGCTTCCAAACGTTCTGCACTCCCTTGAGCGGAAATAATTCGTTCCTCATGTCCCCCAATGATTCGTTGGGATTGGTAGATGTATTCATCCAGCCGATCGTTTAGCCTTCCAAAACTTTCCTGCGCTGACTCAGCATGACGGGCAGTTGCGGCAACGATCGTGGTCAACGCCTCCAAATCTTCTTCAATTTTATCTAGACGTTCAGTGGTCATAGGTGCGATCGCTCCTGACTGAGCTTTAGCAGGTTAGGGTCATTATAAGACTTTCTCGATCGTCGATCGTATAAGCCTTATCTGGCAAAGATTACAGGATATTTTTATCTAAAACTGAGTTTCATCCATTCCATTGAGCTACATCTATTGGACAAAACCAACAGCAACCCATCGTTCCGTTCAGGGGAGTGTTCAGAATTCTGTATGAGACCAAGCTCTAACCCGCATTATTAACTAGGTTGAGAGGATATTTACACAAAAATCAGATCGATCTCTGTCCAGCGACTCCAGCTAGGGTTTTCATGATACCGGAATGTTCCTGGATTCATCTTAACCAGAAAAATTAATTACATTAGTTACATGGACAAGCCACTTCTTTTTGTCTGAATCATAATGTAATGTAAAATTCCCTAAATGCTCTTCTGTACGATTTTCGATCAAGTATTTAACTGCATCCACTATGCTACCGGGTATTGCAGCCCTAACTTCTTTAGAGTGATACCTACTTAAAATTATGCTTAATCTACTTTCTCCTAAATTGGTTTCTAAAATCAGATCTGTTCTTTGTCTACGACATGTCAGAGTCTCCGGATATTCTTTTAACAGGTCGTTGGTAACAGCAACTACCATATCAAGCTCTTGTTCTAATTTAGAAAACCAGAGATTGATTTCTTTCCGATGATCCTCTCCTAGTTGCTTGAGTGCATCACCATTAAAAAGACCATCTAAATATTTCCGAAGTAGTGGAAAAACAATAAATGAAATTACTATCGTTACATTAGGAGTGAGCACAGAAAGAAAGTTGTCACTACTTCCACCACTTCCTTGAAGGACTGGGACCGTAGAACCCCCAAATCTCTCATCTATAGCAGTTAAAAACTCTCTCACGTCACTTGGAGAATCAGCATCGCCTAGATTATGAACATATCCCAATGAAATCGTCTCTAGTTTAGATTCGCCTGTTTTCCACGACTCAAAATCTTCCGATTGGTATGATTTCATCACATACACCAACTTTTCTAAACAAGAGGATTATTCAATAGATTCAGATCAACCTTCAGAGGATTTTTAGTGCTGAACTTTATAACGATCGCACCTCGATCACACCTTACTTAGATTTAGCCGGAGCTTGGGTAGCAGATTCATTCTTAATCTTAGGCGGAAATTCCTCGGGGAATCGAACCCTGACCGCTTGCTCCACTAGATAAGCAGCAAGATTAGCGGTCGCTCTGCCTTCATCATCAGCCCAATGTTCAAGGCTTTCAAAAACCTTATCAGGCAACACGATCGTAGTTCGCTTGGACATTGGATCACTATCTAGCTTTGGGTCTGAGGTCATTCTATCCTCCCATCTCGCTATTCGCGATCGTTATATGTTGATTAGCTATTATTAGCATAGAATTCTATGCTAATCTATGTTGAAGCTATACAAATTGCACAAAGCCCACAATGAACACCGAGTACCGAACCCTGTGGAGCGAGGTCAGCACGATCGGCTCTACCAAATTACGAAGCTACGACCAACTGGCCCGCGTAAAAATCAGCGCGATCGGCTCCGTCGCACATGTTCTCTCAGCAAATTTAGCCAGATTACGAAAGCGTATAACGCTCTCTGGACCTGGCTTTAAGTTTATTTTCAGGCGAAAAAGCGAAAGCGTTCCTTACTTAGCTTTAGCGGCAGCTTTCTGCTGCTCCATCTGAATTCTCTCAATAATCAAAACACGACATTTTTGAGCCATCGGCATCTCTTGCCAAGCGACATCACCCGGTCGCATCGCTTCAATCTGCTCCCGTAATCCTTGGATATCTAAGCCCACTCTGTCCCGATTACTCATGTCTAAACCGTCAGTTACCCGCAGTTCCATAATACTTGCACCTCACTAAAAATAGATTTTTGATACCACTTGACACCAATTGACACTTAAAATACCATCAGATTCATCAAGTCACACAAATCGCACAAAACCCACAATGAACACCGAGTACCGAACCCTGTGGAGCGAGGTCAGCACGATCGTCGGGAATCTTGTCCCCACCTCGACCTTTAGATATTGGATTTCTGAAGTTTGTCTATTGCCGCTAAAGCAGACCTACACCGAATCTGAAGCCTTTTGGATTCGGGAATGGGCAAAGACCTACATCCAATTTCCGCGCCGATCGCCCAAAGCCAAACTCGCCTTTCACCAACGCATGAGAGAACAAGCCTCATAGCCCAAAAGCCCACCGCACCGGAGAACCCAAACCATGCAAAAGCTCACGCCTGAACAAAAACAAAAGCTCACCGAATCCACCAACCCAGAAGAACCCGCCGCCGAAACCCCCGATCCCCTCGTCCTCATTCTCCAAACCGCCAAAGCCAAACAGCAAGCCCAACTCGACGATCTCCAAACCACGATCGACGCCCTCTCCGAAGACTTCGCCACCCGCGCCGCCGCGATCGTCGAAACCGGATTACGCAACTCCTATCAACTCGCCCGCCAAAAAATCGGCGCGATCGATATCCGTTTTTTCGACCTCGGGGAAACCCTCCCCAACGCTTCCCCACTGACGCTTCCAGAGGCAACCCCATGATGCACCCCTGGCTCGATCGCGCCCTCGAAAACCCCACCAGAACCGCCATCGCCCTTCTCAGCAGTGCCGCGATCGTCACCGGACTGGGCATCGGCATCCATCGCGGAGCCTTCAACCCCGACCCCCTCCAACAACAACTCGAAACCAAACAACAAAATCACGCCCTCCAAAAACAAGCGATCGCAATAGCCAACGATCGCTTCGACGCAGGCTGCGAAGGCGTCTTCTACCTAAAACCGGGCAGCAGCACCTACCAACCCCTCACCGAAAATGTCGGCGTCCTCTCCGGCGAATACTGGCAACGCTGGAACAAAGCCAAACTCAAACCAAAACCCAATCCCACCGACTACCTCCCCGCCGGAACCACCGTCTGCGACGCCTACGGCAACGTCGGCATCCTCATCCCAGACCCCAAAAAAGGACATGCGATCGTCTCTGATTTGCTAAATACACCCGATCGCAACCGCATCACCGCCATGATGAACCGCTACCCCACCGCCCACCGCCCACAAG
>JAAFJU010000173.1 GCA_013298165.1 Synechococcales cyanobacterium bin31.maxbin.ball.101
TCTGAGAAACCACCGTTTCCAATGGTCCCAGCATCAGCGTCAACGGCGTGCGGAATTCGTGGGAGATATTTTGGAAAAACTCGGTCTTAGCCCGATCGAGTTCCATCAACTTCTCCGCCTGTTGGCGCATGGTTTGGTACAGGTTGGCCTGTTGAACCGCGATCGCCGCCTGTTCCGCAACAGACTCCACCAACCGGATTTCTGACTGAGTCCAATGGCGAACAGTGGTGTTTTGTTTCAGAGAAATACTGCCAATAATTTTGCCTTCCGAAAGCAACGGCAACACCAACAACGCTTTGGCCGTCGTTTTCATCTCACGCAGATTCATTTCAGGATGCTGAGATAGATCCGACAACACAACCGGAGCTTGAGTTTTCTGTAACTGCACCAGCACCGGATTGTCATCAATGCGCACATTTGACTTCGGCAAGGCCGCAACCAATTCCTCAGGCGTTACAGGCTGCTGAAACTCGGAATCATAGAGACCCACACATTGGACATATTGATCCTCCGACCGCCACAGCGACAGGGTACAGCCATCCACCTGAAGCGCTTGCCCCAGTTGCAACGTAATCGAAGCAAAAATCTCTTGAGGATCCAAACTCGATCGAATCGCCGTCGTAATGGTGTTAATCAAAGCTTCACGCTTCGCCAGAGATTGCACCTGCTCATAGGACTGAGCTTGAGCCAAAGCCAAAGCCGCCTGGTCTGCCACCATGCCAACCAGCTCAATTTCATCCGGCAACCAGACACGATCGTGACCGACTTGATGAAGCGCCAGGACTGCCACTAGCCCCTGCTGACAGACCAACGGCACCATCAAGGTAGAGGCGATCCCCGCCGATCGACAAGCCTCATAACCCGCTAAATCATCTTTGTTTTTAGCATCAGCTTGCGTCGTACCAGCCTGCGCAGTTCCAACCTGTGAAATCTGAAAGGCTTGAATTGTATCGACAGACCAAACCGTCTGAGAAATCTGCCCTAGAGAGCAAAACGCTTCTGGGGATGACTCAGAACCAGCCACCATCGAAGGATCAGAATAAACCGTACTATCCGGTAAAAACTGTCCACCCACATGGGGACGTAAAATACAGTAGCTCGCTTCTAACGTTTGACCCACTACATTGGCAATAGAAGACAAGAGATCCGAATATCCAAGCGAACTTCTCAGCGTTCCAGTCACCGCATTTAGGAGGGTTTCTCGACGGAGATTTCGACGGAGGTCTTCAGTCCGGGTTCGAAGAATATTATGGGTATCTAAAGCTTGTTGGACAACCTGCTTCAGGTGAGAATCGTCCCAAGGCTTCGTAACGTACTTAAAAACTTTTCCTGAGTTGATTGCGTCAACTAGATCCTCAACATCGGTATAACCCGTAAGGATAATCCGAATAATGTCAGGATAGCGTTCAGCCGTTAAGCTCAAGAACTCGGTACCACTCATTTGTGGCATTCGTTGGTCCGAAATAATGACAGCAATGTCTCCTTCTTTTTCAAGAATGTCGAGTGCGTCAGGACCATTTTCCGATCGAAGTACCTTAAAATCACGATGAAACGTGCGGTACAACAGATCCAGATTATCTGGTTCGTCATCTACAACAAGGATTTTTTGCTTTTTAGTGTCACGAGTCACCATGCACTAAGCTCCAGAATTAATGGCAGGGGATGGACAAAGTCAGTTTTTGAGTCGCTTCATTTGCCTAACCCAATTTGCCCAATTTCACGAGGCTTCTAACCGCATCCTAGGAATTTAAGTGATTTAAATCACTTGGGTAGTCTATCTTTGAAGTCGTCTCAGTATAAACGACCAGTCAGGATTTTCATTGAAGATTCTAAAATCTGACCTGTTTACAGCGTTTGATCCAGGGTGCTGTAACTCGATCTAAGTTAATCAGAACCCCTGGATCATATAGTATTGATGTTCTAGTTTAAACGCTATATATAGCAGTCGAAAAGATTCTTTTGCCATCTTAGACGCTAGCGCTATGATATGGGCATGAAACAAGGTGAAGTATTTTTACTTTTGTAGAGTAACTTTAGAGACGAAGGCTCGGTGAGTCTGACCTGTTATCTAGAGCTTTCCTGGGTCTATCGCTCATTTTTTGTTAGTTTGTCTATGCGTTGTCCTATCTGTCAACATATCGAAAACCGTGTCCTAGAGTCTCGATCGGCTGATTCGGGTCAGAGTGTTCGTCGTCGTCGTGAATGCTTGAAATGTACCTACCGCTTTACGACCTATGAGCGCATAGAGGTTACGCCCATCACTGTGATTAAGCGGAATGGGCAACGGGAGTTATTTGAACGATCGAAGTTATCTCAGGGAATTGCTAGGGCCTGTGAAAAGTCTGGAATTTCCGAGACTGATTTAGAGCATGTGATTTCTGTGGTTGAGGCGGATCTTCAGCAGCGTAGCCTTCGAGAGGTTCTGAGTGTGGAGATTGGTGTGTTGGTTCTCCAGCAGCTTCGCCTGGTGAGTGAGGTGGCCTATATTCGATTTGCTTCGGTCTATTCGCAGTTTCAGGGGTTGGATGATTTTTTGAAAGTGCTGGAACAGTTGCGATCGGCTGCGAATGCGGACGAAAATTAGCGCTATTCTTTACGCGGGTTGTTGTTGGGATTGCTTGGTTTGATGATTCTAGGAGACTTAGAACCTGAGGTGTCTCGCCGATCGTTGAGACTGACAAGAAGTGGGTTCAGTTCATCGGGTTCTAAGTCTCGCCATTCTCCGGGCGCTAGGTCGTTCAGGAGAATATGGGCGATCGAAATTCGAATTAGGCGCAGTGTTGGAAATCCTACGGCGGCGGTCATGCGGCGGACTTGACGGTTATGGCCTTCGGTGAGGGTGATCTTAATCCAAGCAGTGGGGATCTGTTGGCGTGATCGAATGGGTGGGATACGGGGTGGGATGTCTGGGGTGCCGTCGAGTCGATCGACTTGAGTGGGACGGGTGAGATAGTTTTGAATGCTTAACCCACCCTGACGCAGTTGATTGAGGGCGGCATCGGTGGGAATATTTTCCACCTGGACCCAGTAGGTGCGAGGGTGGGCGAATTTGGGGTGGCTGAGGTGATGCTGTAGCTCACCATGACTGGTCAGGAGCATCAAGCCTTCGCTGTCATGGTCCAGACGCCCGACTGGGTAGACTTCTGGAATGGGAATGAAGTCCTTGAGGGTACTGCGTTGGGGTTGGGAGTTCTCCGTCGCTTGGGTGTCGGTGAACTGGCTGAGAACGTTGAAGGGCTTGTTGAAAATGAGATAGCGATGCGGCACGGTTGCGGGGGGAGATTAGGGTTGAGCACCGTTTACACGGGTTCTAAAACGGGTGTAACCGAAGTTTTGCCCAAGTTGGGTGGAAAGGTTTCCTAGACTATACAGGATTGAGCCGTTGTTATTGCTGGGAGATGAACATGCCGTTGGATTGGGGATGGGTTGTAGGGGGCTGAAGAAGGTGCCACCGCTGGTTGCGTTTGCGCCAGATTGGCTAATGAGGCTGCTATTGGGAACGAAGGTGGTGTTGGTGGGGATGGCGTCGCAGAGGTTGACATCGGCGATCGAGGTGCCGCCTTCCGCGAGGTAGTAGATGGTGTATTCGATTTCGTCGTTGGATCGGACGGCGAGGCTGGGATCGGCAGTGATCAGGCCGACGGGCGCGGCTCCGGGTTGGGACCAGTCGGGGCGGTTGTCATCTAGGGTATTGGCATCATCGACGAATTGGTTGAATTCGGTGCGCACGCCATTTCGGGTAAGGGCCGTGATTCGCTTGACCATTCGGAGGTTACGGACGGGGACGGCGGGGGTGCGAACAGGACGAATGATGAGGTTTCGCAGTTCGTGAATGGCGGTGGAAAATCCGGTGGAGGCGGCGAATCCGAATTTGAACGAGGCTGGAATTGGGGCTAGGGCGTCAGCGCCGCCTGCGATCGGGGTGGCATTGTTAAGGTTAATGGGTTGGGCGAAGACGTTTCTGAAGTCAGTGTCGGCAACATTTTCTCCAGTGCTGGTGGAGATTTCGACGGTTAGAAAGCCTTCGGGAGTGACGGTGATGCGAGCGCGACGGCCTCGAACGTTACCTTGACTGCGAATGACGGGAGCGCCGATCGTGGTTTCATCGTCAATTTGTTGTCCGATGACAGCCGATGAAGCAACATTTGTAATAAAAGGATATCCCTTAGCTGCGGATCCTCGAAGGGCGATCGCGTTTCGGAGAGGACCTGTGCCTCCAACTCGACCTTCGGTTCCAGCAGAATAGTTTCCAAATACGTCAAATCCGATTCCGATAAAACCGCCGGAAGCACCTGCCTGAACGCCTCCCTGGGTGGCTTGAGCATATCCTAAACTTCCTCCGAAGGCCCCGGGCGTTGGATTAGAAGTGTTTCCATCTAATAAGAAGAAGCTGAGACCATCTGCGCTGGGTGGCCCTTGAAATGAATCACCGTTGTAGATGAAGAAGTCAAATTCGACGACAAGTCCATTTTCCCGTGGAAATGCCTCATCAATAATGAAGGATCCCCGTTCGCCTCTACCATCTGGGGTTCTGCCATCTCCGATGAATCTGGTTCTATTAGATGTAAGACGTAAGGCTCCAAATCCGTTGGCATCTCCTGTGACTGGAAGTCCACTGAGTCCGGGAGCGCAGCCAGGGATGTTGGTATCGATGGCGCTTGGGTTAGGGACGTTAGTGGTGGTGTCTTGACTAGCTGTGAGGCAGACGCTTTGGCTGTATCTAGGATCACTAGGGCTATTAGGTGTACTGAGATTGTCGTTCAAGAAGGCGTCTCGGCTGGTGGTGACGCGGTAGTTGACGGTGCCGAGGTTTTCGAGGACGTTGCCTCGGAAGGTTTCGCGGAAGAGGGGGCTGGTGGCGGTTTGGGCTTGGGCGATCGGGGCTGTGCTGAGCAGGACGATCGGGCTGAGGAGGAGGAGGGTGAGGCGAGTCTTAAGCATTTTGGATTTGGGATTTTAGATTTGGGATTTTTAAGAGTGGGCCGATCGTTTGGGCGATTGGGGTTATTCTTCGATTTGGAGGTCGTCTTCTTGGACGATGACTTCGATGTCGCGGATGTCTTTGAAGATGACTTCGGTTCGTCTGTCTCGGGCGTAGTCTACTTTGCCGCTGCCGTCGGAGAGGCGCTGGCGTTCGCCGAAGGTGCGGATGGTCATGCGGCTGGGGTCGATGCCTTTTTTCAGCAGGTATTTTCGGGTGTTGCTGGCGCGACGTTTGCCTAGATCAATGTTGTAGGCGTCGCTGGCTCGGGGATCGGTGTGGCCGTGGAGTTCGATGATTAGGTTTGGATTTGCAATCAGAACTTCGGTGATCTGATCGAGAATCTTCGCACTTCTCGCACTGATGAAGTCTTTGTCTAGGGCGAAGTGAATGTTTTTTGGAACTTTAAGGCGGATGATTTCGGGTGGTTTTTCGGGTGGTTTTTCGGGTGGGCGGGGTGGGGAGAGGCAGGTGAACGGTTGGGGGGCGTTGGGTTTTGAGGCTTGGGTGCCGATGCGGGCGTTGATGGCGGGTTCCGAGGTGCCGTAGTCGGGGTGGTGGGCGATCGCGCTAATTCGATCGCCGTCGGTTAAGCCTGTGAGTTGAGTACTAAACTGACCGGAGGCGTTGGTGGTGGTGCTGGCGATCGGGGTTTCTAAGGGTCCGGCGTCACTGAGCTTGGTGCGGATCCGGTAGAGTTCGACGGTGGTGTTGGGGTCGGCGGTGCCGCTGACGAGGGTTTCGCCGATCGGGAGTTTGCGCAAGGTAAACACTGGGGCGTTGACGGCGGCGTTGCCTGTGTCTTTGCGGCGGTTGGGGCTGTTGCGATCGGGGTTGAGTCCATCGCCCTTTTGCCAATCAGCGACATCGGTGGTGCTGTTGGTGTTGGTATTGAGGTCAATGCTCAAGCCTTCGAGGTTGAAGAATTGATTTTGAGTGATTTGATTGCCCGTACTGACCGGATCAGACCCGACGACGACTCCGGCGGCGGTTTGGTAGGCGATGATGTTGCCTGTGATTTTGTGGTTTTGTCCGGTGACGTAGATGGCGGCGCGGCGTAGACGACGACCGTTGTGAATCACGGTGTTGTTGTTAATGGTGACGCTGCCGTCGGGTTTGAATAGATAGATGCCGCTGCCGTCGTTACCGCAGATGTGGTTGCCAGTGATGGTCGATCGGTTAACATTTCCTTCTACGCGAATCCCGTCTGGCATTCCTGCAAGACCATTACTAGTGATGATATTACCAATGACTTGAGTGCTCTTAGCGTTAACACTAGTAATGATTGCGCTGCCGTCATGATTTGCAATCCAGTTGTTTTGGATTACTGTATTTAAACCGTTGAAGACCGAAACGCCAAAGGCAGAGCTGGTGGTCGGTGCGGTGCGATCGGTTTTGATCCCCAGCCAGTTTTGTTCAAGGCGAATGTCTTGAGGTGGGGTGTTGTTAAAGGGTGAGTTTTCTGCTGGCGGTTGCTGCCCAGAAATATCGGGGGGTGGATTGGTGTGGCTAATAAAAATATCAGCGGGTGGTGTGCTGGCTGTTAAACCATGCTGGCTAGTGAATCCGTAAAGGCTCAAGGCGCGAACTGTAATGTCGTTGCTGGTGAGGGTGAGACCTCGCAGAATTTGCACCCCATTGGCAGGCGTGATTTCGACGATCGGTTTCCGTACGTCCGCGTTTTGTTCAAACAGTTGAGTTTTCGCGTCGTAGCCCGGTTGCGTGGTGCCGTCGATCGTCACAGGTTTGATTACATCGGGAAGCGATGAATTGAGTAAGATGACCGTTTGCCCTGCATCTAGATTAAATCCAATGATCGATGTAACCGCAGGACTGTTTCTCGCCGCACTACCTCCTGCTGGGCCGAATGGTTTGACCTGTGCTTTTTCCAGATCACTCAATTGGGAATAGTTCAATCGTCCATTTGTTAATTCGATCGCTTCACGTAAGGTGAGCCGATCGTCCGGTTGAATCGTATCTTGATTGCTGTTGACGGTGATTGAGTAGAGGTTGGGTGCTGGTTGAGCAATTGCAGGGGGAATGGCTAGGACGATCGTGCCGATGAATGCGATTAATCTGGAATGAGGTTTGGGTAAATGGTTCTTCATTATTTTGCACCTTCGGCTGAGGTCTGGCTGGCTGAAGTCTGGCTGACGACGGATTCTTGTTGTTGTTTGGGTGCGATGGGCTGTTTGCCAAAGCCGAAGAGATCGTCGAGTTTTGCGGTGATCGAGAGGTACGGTCCACCACGCGATCGAGTCCCGTTAAAGTCAATATCGGTGGCTCCACCAAAGCTATAACCCGCTGACAGTCTGAGGTTTGGGGTCATGTAATAGCCCAGTTCCAAGAGATAGCCAAACTCGTTAAAGTTGGAATTGCTCTGGCCAATCCACCGACCTTCCATGGCGACATCCCACTGATAACCCAGCTTGTAAGCCGCGCGCAGTTGACCCAAGGTGAGGGTGTTGGTGCCGACCAAATCCTTGGCGAGATAAGAAGTGGTCGATCGCAGCGCCAGTTTGCCATAGAACTCCCAGCGGTAGTTCGGGGTGTAAATCCCTTCTACTGCAAAGAGGTGAGCGCTAGAGCCTGATCCCGTGCCAAACAAGAGGGTGTTGGGATTGGAGTCGGGATTTTCGCGGTATTCGTAGCGCAGGAGGGCGTTGAATTTATCCTGACTCGGATCGCGATAGGCTAACCCGAGTCTGAGATTTTTGGTATCGCTGAACCCGATCAAGGTTTGATTGGCGTAGTTGGCTTGTTGATAGCGGGCGAGAACCGTCAAAGCTGGGGATAGTTTTCCCGTTGCGGCGGCGTTCAAGAGTGTGCTGCTGCCGCTGCTGCCCGATCGATGCTCCACACGGGCACTGGTTTTGAAATCGGGGTTGTCCGTATATTCAAATCCTAGGGAGTAGCTGTCCCCTGCGCCCAATCCTAGCGACGATGCACTTTGGCCGACGGCGTAGGGTTGGAGGAACTGCTGGCCGCTGCCTGTGTAGGTGTAGAGATCGCCGAAGACGCGCTCGTAGCCGACGTTGACCCGCAATCCCGGTGAGAGCTTGAATCGGTGCTGGAGTCCGAGGGCACCCTGGCTACTGCTGCCGTTAATGCCATTCAAGATGGAATAGCGGCCTGTGACGCTGGTGTCGTCGCTGAGTTTTTGGTCTAAGAGCGTTTCGACGGTGGTGAAGGAGGTGCTTCCGGTGCTGCTGTTGGGATTGAATAGGTTTTTCAGTTGGTTGTCGCCGAGGAACTGCTGGGCGACGCGCACGGTGACGCCGGGGAAGGCTTTCCAGTCCAGTCCGACGATCGTTCGATCGCGGTACACCGGATCGCTATTGGCTCCCAGGCTGGCTTCATTCTGGGCGCGGAAGGTGAGGTTGTCGGCCAGTGGCACGGTCAAGCGCGAGACCAGTTGGTTGCTGTCGGCTTGTAGGAGTGAGCCACCCGTGCGATCGGTGCGCGATCGGCTGACCCAATCAAAACTCAACGCGCTAGAGCCAAACTTTTG
>JAAFJU010000125.1 GCA_013298165.1 Synechococcales cyanobacterium bin31.maxbin.ball.101
CAATAGCTTCTCACCATCCTCCAATCGGTAGAACGAAATTAACTTGCCATCAACTTCTAAGCGCAATCCCAACGCATCACTTTGCCCATTCACGATCGGCTCATACACCCCATTCACCAACCGAAATCCCCGCAACTTCTCCTTAATCCATTGTCCCTTTGGATCAAACTGCCAATATTCAGCAATTCCGATCTCGGCATACAGATCTTTCTTAAATCCTTCATCTTCTTTCTTCGTACTAGGCGATGTCATCTCAAAAGCCAATCGTGGAATTTCGCCTTCTTCCCAGATTTTATAATTGTCTCGACTCCCCGGTTCCACCCCAAAAATCACCATGACATCTGGGGCGCAGCGTTTATTGGGAGAGCCTTCTTCATAGTACAAAAACTGATTACCCAAAATGCAAGCCTGTTCATGCTGCAAATACAGCCGCAATACCTCGATCGTAATCAATATTGCATACACGTGATCAAACGTCTCCGCCACAGGCTGCCCATCTCCAGAAGGATAATAAATCGGTGAAGCGATCGTTGCCGTCATTTGGTCTCTCCCCATTGATGGAACGCGGTCATAGCTGGCACTTAACAAGTATAGCGATAAGTTTCATTCGATCCAACCCAAGTGCTCTAGCCCTCTTTCTGCCCTTTGCTCTGCCGCGATCTCAGCAAAAATGGGATCGCCTTCATACATCCCAATAAACTTTTCCCAAGGATTTCTTTTTGGTAGGGACTTCTGTTTAATGGGTAGATGAAAAGACACGACCGTCATCTTATCCATCCGATCGCGAGTGATTTGCTGGAGTTCAGCGATCGCTTCGTCTTGGGTCGTTGCCATTACCTGACAATCGGGAAGTTCAGCGATCGTTCCTTTTATTTGCCCACTGGGGTCTTCTTCCAATAGAAAATGGAAATTGAAGGGTTCTGTCGGAAGTTGTTCTGATGGGCTGATCGAGATGGGGAGATTCATAAACAAAACCAGGTTGAAAATGAGCTTTTATTATAGCGTCCCAACGAACCAAGATCTGTAGGGGCATGGCTTGCCGTGCCCGAAAACCCCACGCAGAATTTCTCAAAATCTTAAAACTATTGCATAAAAACCCCACCAAACCCAGCCCCACACGTTACGCTGAATAAAGCGTTTTAACCAGTTCGTCCCATGCCGCATCTTCCCGAATCCTCCGCTTGGCAAAATCCCCCCAGCCCGATCGCCGAAATCCTCGACCACCCAAACTCCCCCGCTGTCTCCATCTCTCCAAACGATCGCTGGCTGGTTGAATTTTGGCGACCCGAACTGACCTCGATCGAGGCCCTCGCGGAACCGGAACTGGGTATTGCAGGGTTTCGCATTAATCCTCAATTGCGCACCAGCGCCCGCAACAATCCCTATCGTAAACTCGCCCTCCGAGAACTGATCAGCCCAAACGATCGCGCTAACTATCCTGAAGCGCATATCGGCAAAGTCATTGCATTACCTGAAAATGCCAGGATGACGAATTTCAAATGGTGTCATTCCGGCAATCTCCTAGCATTCACCATGGTGAAGGAGAATGGATTAGAACTGTGGATCTTAAATGCTGAAACGCAAGAAGCCAAACCTATCACTCTAGCAATTCTTAATGCGACCTATGGCAGTCCTTATCGCTGGCTGGACGACGATCGCATTCTCTGCAAAGTGATCGACGAAAGCCAAGGTGACGCTCCGATCGCCAACCCCGTTCCCGCAGGTCCCATTGTCCAGGAAAACCTCGGCACCAAAACCCCCAGCCGCACCTACACCCACCTGTTGAAGAACACCCACGACGAAGCCCTTTTTGAGTATTACACCCGATCGGCCCTTGAAATTGTGGATTTAAAAACAGGCCATCGTCAACGCATTTGGAATCCAGAGATCATTGATGAAGCCGTTCCGTCCCCGGATAAACAATATCTAATTCTCACCACCGTTTTACGACCTTATTCCTATCAGCTTCCGTCGGGCTATTTTCCCAGATTGATTCAAGTGATTACGATCGCAGGAGATCCCGTTTACACTGTCGCTGAAGTGCCTCTAATCGATCGGCTCTCCACCAAATTTGACTCCGTCAGAACCGGACGCCGCAGCATTTCCTGGCGTGCTGACCAAGCCGCAACGCTCTACTGGGTCGAAGCTTTAGACGAGGGCGATCCCAAAAAAGAAGCACCCCTACGCGATCGACTGTCCTGTCTTGCCGCCCCTTTTACCGCAGAACCCACCGTTCTCTGGGAATCGGAATTTCGCTTTCGACGGGTGCGATGGGGAACCGAAACGCTGGCCCTTGTCACCGAACGCTGGTATGACGATCGCCGCAAACGCACCTGGCAAATCAATCCTCAGCAGCCTGAAACTCAACCTAAATTAATTATCGATCGCAGTCTCGAAGATAATTACAACAATCCCGGCTCCCCTTGTATGACACCGGGTCCTTACGATTGGAATGTGTTACAACTCACGCCCGATGGAACTGGGATTTATTACTATGGCAAGGGTGCATCTGAGGCTGGGGTTCATCCCTTTTTAGATGTTCGCAATCTTGAACATCTGGAAGATGATGCGCAAACAAAACGCATTTGGGAATGCAACGATCCTTACTACGAAGGCATCACCCGCATTCTCACCCCCGACGCCTCTGAATTCATCCTCAGTCGCCAATCCAAAACCGAACCCGCCAATTATTTCTGGTCTCACGACGGCAAACTCACCCAGCTTACCCATTACCAAGATCCCGCCCCCCAATTTGCAGGCATTCAAAAAGAACTCGTCACCTACGATCGCGCCGACGGGGTTCAACTCTCTGCAAAACTCTATCTACCGGACGGCTATCAGGCCGATCGCGATGGTCCCTTACCCATTATTTTCTGGGTTTATCCCGAAGAATTCAAAGATGCCAAACTCGCAGGCCAAATCACCAGTTCTCACCATAGTTTTAGCCGTCCGCACTTTACGTCTGTGTTGTTTTTATTGACGCAGGGCTATGCGGTTTTGGATAATCCCAGTATGCCGATCGTGGGTGAAGGTGATGCAGAACCGAATGATTCTTACGTTGAACAATTGATTTCCAGTGCGAATGCGGCGATCGATTATGTTGTGAATCGAGGTGTGGCTTCTCGCGATCGCATTGCCATTGGCGGCCATTCCTACGGTGCATTCACCACTGCTAACCTTTTAGCGCATACAAACCTATTTAAAATCGGCATTGCCCGCAGCGGAGCCTACAACCGAACCCTGACACCCTTTGGCTTTCAAGGTGAACAGCGAGATTTTTGGGAAGCGTCTGATACTTACATTCACATGTCTCCCTTTACCCATGCCGCTAAGATTAAGTCACCGCTTCTATTGATTCATGGGGGTGGTGATAGTAATCCTGGAACGTATCCTGTTCAGACGGAGCGATTATTTGAAGCATTGAAGGGATTGGGGGCGCAGGTGCGGTATGTGTCGTTGCCGTTGGAAGACCATGGCTACCGATCGCGGGAAGGGGTGGGGCATACGCTTTGGGAAATGGTGCGCTGGTGTAATCTACATCTTTAGACATCTCGAATGTAATCGCAGGATTGAGGGCGATCGGAACCGCTCCCGATCGCCCTAATAATCTAGTCTCGACTCCGCCATTGCGTCATGATGCTGAGGTAATCCCCAGAATGATCCGGATGAGGCTGAAGTTTACTCCAGTCCACATAATCGCAGAAGCCGAGTTTACATAATTGGTCAATCAAATGCTGCACGTCCTGCCGCTGACCGATTGCCATTAGCCGCACAGGATTGCAGTTGACCGCACGGGAGCGACCAACGGGTTTGGCATAGTTCATAGGGTTTAGCTTTCTTTTGTAGAGGTGGAAGAAAGCCAAAAATTTAAGCCACCCCACGAGAGAAATGTAGTGGGATGGCTTCAGTGCCCTATGGTAACATAGCGCCAGCCGCCCGCTGCCTAGTTCAGCGCGTGTGGTTAGCCGTTGGGGAATGCTGTCACATTCCTCAGCGGTGCTCAAATTTTTGGTTTTCAGATGCAGTGCATCTATGCAATTAAGCCTACCGGATTTGTGAATGTTTTTCAATGAGTGCGCTTTGGCAACAACTTCCAGCACTATAGCTTTCCTAAGGGCTATGATCATACCGTCTCCCTTCACCTCAGATCTATGGCAACTATTACCCTAGAAATCCCAGATGAACTTCTGCCCCAAATCAATCAGTTGGGCGATCGGTTTCCGGAGTGGCTGACGTTGAGTTTTCAGCAATCCACTGTTCCATCTCATCTTTACCGAGAAATTCTGAGTTTTTTAGCCAGTAATCCAACCGCTGAAGCCATTCGAGGCTTTCAACCCAATCCTGAAATTCAAGCTCGATTGCGAACATTGCTCGATCGAAATAAATCCGGTCTTCTTACTCCGCAGGAGGAAGCCGAACTGGATGAATATGAAGAAATTGAACATTGGATGATCTTGTTAAAAAAACGTGTTTCTAAACCTTAATCCGAACTGACTGTGAGCGAAACCTGCATTCCTTCGGCTTTACGTCGTCTAGTGGTACGGTGAATTTACATTTCTATTTCATCTCGCACAGCCTCCCGGAACGTGCGATCGCAGTAGACTATAATGTGGATTAAAGAGAACTGTGATCTCCGCAGTTACATCATCACGATGGAGGAACACAATGACGATCGCTGAACAGATATATACGTTGGTGAAGACATTGCCTCAGGACGATGCTAGTGAAATCCTGACGTTTGCTGAGTTCATCAAAAGCAAGCGTGAAAATGGTGCCAAATCGACTGACTCAGAAGAACCCCAAATGCCATGGCCTGAATTGGTTCGCTCTTTAGCCGGAGCTTGGGCTGATGATTTTCCTGATCTAGATACCATTCGTGCTGGGATGGGGCAGGACATTCTCCGGGAGAGCCTTTAAAGGTATATTCTGGATACTAATACCTTGATCTATTACTTCAAAGAACAAGGCAACGTTGCCCAAAATCTTGAGGCCGTTCCTCCTGAAGAGATCGTTATTTCAACGATCCTCCTCTTCGAATTACAAGTCGGTCTCGCCAAATCAACCTCACCCACCAAACGATCGCAACAACTCCAGCAGCTTCTGAGCCGAGTCCGTTTGGTCCCGTTCGATCGAGAGGCCGCATTAGCAGCGGGCACCATTCGCGCTCAGTTGGAACAACAAGGAACACCGATCGGACCCATGGATGTATTGATTGCAGGAACTGCCGTCGCGCTTCAGGGAACGATCGTGACTCGCAATGGAAGAGAGTTTTCTAGGGTTGCAGGATTACCGATCGTGGATTGGTATTGAGAACGTCACTTCAGTATCACCCGCCCCAAACAAGCCTATAATGCTCACACTCATCCATTTTCAAGCCCTATGCCACGCCCTCAGATCCTTCCTCAACTGACGACATTGCTCCTAGGCACGATCGCCACCACGATCGCCATGGCCTCTCCCGTCCTAGCCAAAGCGGAGCGGATTTATGTCACCTATGGACTGTTAGAGCGATCGGTACAGCTTGAAGCCCTAGAGCGCTATGCTGCAACAGGGCAACTGGATGACGACCTTTACGTCTACACCAGCTACGTCAGCGAAGAACAGCGGCAACAACTGCGAAAAATCCTGCAAACAAAAGCCGAACTCAGCCCCGTCGCCATTTCCCAGTTTCTCTATAGTCCCCAAGGCGAACTGCTGCTCAAACGCCTCGGTCAAGTGATCCAGCCCGAAGCCCGTACCGATGGTGCGGTCGCCATTCGATCGGCCCTCATCCTGGCCGCCGCCGACCCCGTTGAAGGTTTGTCTCCGCTCAATATCATGCGGAAATTTCCCACCCGAGGCATTCGCGTCGATCTCCGCAAGACCCTCCAAGTCGCAGGCGAAATCGAAAAAGTCTTCTCCGATAACCAACGCTACGTCAATCAAGTCATCGCCAGCGCCGATCGCACCGCCGCCGCCGCTCCCCTCCCCCGACCCTCCATCAACCTCACCAATCCCGGTCGCATTTCCTTTAGTACCACCACCGTTCAGCTTACCGACAGCGCTCGTATCCAAGCCACAGGCATTAGTCAAGCCCGATCGTTCCCCGTCGATGTCTATCTCCCCAACGTCACTAGCACCATCCCGGCGATCGTCATTTCCCACGGGGTCGGTAGCGATCGGATCACCTTCCGCACTTTAGCGAGACATCTTGCTAGTCATGGTTTTGCCGTCTTTGTGCCTGAGCATCCCGGCAGTAGCGGTAAACAAATCGACGCGCTGATTCGAGGATTGGCCAGCGAAGTCGCCGAACCGACGGAATTTCTCGATCGGCCCTTAGATGTCAAATACATATTGGATTATTTCAGCAAACTCAGTCGCACAGACGCAAGATTTAGAAACGTCAACTTCCAAAAAGTCGGCGTCCTTGGTCAATCCTTCGGCGGCTATACCGCGCTAGCCCTCGGGGGTGCAAAGCTCGACTTCGATCACCTTAAGTCCATTTGTACCGAAGACGCTCTGCTCAATACCTTCAACGTGTCCCTCGCGCTGCAATGTCGAGCCACTCAACTCTTTAACCAAAACTATCCCTTGGCGGATTCTCGCATTGCGGCGATCGTTTCAATCAATCCCTTAGCCAGTGCCGTCTTCAGTCCTAGCAGCCTAGAAAAAATCCAAATTCCCACCTTAATGATTTCGAGCGGTTCCGACACGATCGCCCCCGCCGTGCCAGAACAAATCATCCCCTTCACCCAGCTCAAGACGCGCGATCGGTACCTGGTGATGGTGCCCCAAGGCAGCCACTTTTCCTTCTTAGAAGACGCGGGAGGCCCCGGACCCATCAACATTCCCGAAGCCGTCGTCGGACCCAATCCAGCCCAGGCTCGGCGCTATATGAATGCCTTGGGCCTTGCCTTTTTCCGAAGCTATCTCACGCCTCAGGTGGGATTCCGATCGTTCTTGACTTCGGGGTACGTCAAGTCTATTTCGGATGACAGTCAGCCGATCGGTCTCGTGACTAGCTTTGACCTCTCATCGGATATCAAGATTCCCACTAGAGCCGTTACACCGCCATCTCCTGCGCCATTAGTGAAATAATGGCAAAATCATTGCGATAATAGAATCACAGAACAAAGAGTAGGTTGAAATATGTTTAATCTAGGTTGGCCGGAAGTTGCGATCGTGTTGCTCATTGCTGTGGTCATTTTTGGACCGAAAAAACTACCCGAACTGGGAGGCAGCTTTGGGAAGACCTTAAAGGGCTTTAAGGAAGGCATGACGGGTAAAGACTCTGACGGAGAGGCGTAAATCATGGAGAGGCTGAGTCATGCGGTTTGATGTGGTGACGTTGTTTCCTGAGTTTTTTGAATCGCCGTTGAGTTCAGGACTGTTGGGCAAGGCGATCGTCAACCAAATCGCCGAAGTCCAATTCACCAACCCCCGCGACTTCGCCCTTGGTAAGCATCGCAAGGTGGATGATGTCCCCTACGGCGGCGGGGCGGGAATGGTGATGAAGGTTGAGCCATTGTTTGCCGCGATCGAATCCCTGCCCGTTTACCCAAAACGAGAGGTGATCTATTTCACGCCTCAAGGTGTTCCCATGGATCAGGCCATGTTCAAAACATTGCTGACCTATGACCAATTGATTTTGCTTTGTGGCAATTATGAAGGGGTGGATGAGCGGGTGATGACGCTGGTGACGCGAGAGATTTCGCTGGGGGATTTTGTGTTGACGGGCGGTGAGATTCCGGCGTTGGCGTTGATTAATGGAACGGTACGATTAATGCCGGGAACGATCGGTAAAGAGGAGTCGCACCAATGCGATAGTTTTGAAGATGGATTGTTGGATTTCCCTCACTACACAAGGCCACCTATTTTCCGCGATCTAGAAGTGCCCGAAGTCCTACGGTCGGGCAATCATGCCGCGATCGCAGCTTGGCGAAAACAACAGCAACAGGAACGCACGAGCGATCGTCGTCCTGATTTATATGAGGAATGGCTTAAGCAATCAAACTGCGATTAATGACTCACCCAATAGCCATTCATAGCCTGCCTGCAATTTAGCTTTGCCCCCTGTCTCGATAATGCTCCCGTGAGCCATAATGACCCGATCGAAGTCCCAGGATAATATTGTTTGCATGGTTGCTTTAGCATGGGTTCGATCGCACAAGGCTAATTTTTCAAGAATGCTAGCTTGCAGTTTGCCATGAATGCCGAGTACACGTGCAAGGAGTTGGAGTAGCGGGCTGCTCTGGCTATCAAAGTGAAAGGCTGAATCCGTCACAATTAACGTCCGACTGGCGGAATGCAAAAACAAATATTCATTGAGATCACAGTTTCCACGCGGCTCTAAAATGCGAATGGCTTTGAACTCGTGATAATACAGGTCCTCTAATTGTCCATGGGTTTCGGTCAAAATCCGATCGGGTTTTAAATCAGGACGCTTTTGTTCAATGCCCTCAACGGCCCAAAACTCCGCCTCTGGGTAGGCTGCAACAAAGTCTTGAGCAAAGAGATGATGATAGAGATTCGGTGCAATGATGGTTTTTACGGGACCGATCGCATCTATTTGCTGTTTCAAATTCGCTGAAATCTGAATGGGTGAAATGATGACTAACTGTCCCGATCGCAATCGAATGACCGTCATCCGGCTAGTCAGCGGCAATCCGTAAAACTTCAATGGATAGTCGATCGTCCAAAGATTTTCGCTAATGGGATTGAGTGGATGGGAGATGTCTGACATGGGATTTTCGAGTGGATATGTAATGTTCCTTCAATCGGGCTGTATTGTCGCGATCGGTGCGGACAATCAAGATTTTTACCCATTTAATCCAATTAAAGCACGATAATCTTTTCGATCGGGTTCTAGTTCTTCTAACGCTAACCGATAAGCAATAAATGGCCCAATCGCGGCATTTAATTCATGGGTGGGAGAGTTGGAAATAAAGCTCTTCACTTCGATCGCAATTTTTTCCATCCCTCGTTCTACCGCAATCGCGCCTTCTAGAGTTTTTTCAGCCGCTAAGTCAACTTCCAGCTTGACCCCACCTACTTCTAGTTTTAGGGGATCAGCGGTGATGATCCAGTCTATTTTTAGCCAGCAATTTCAAATTCAGAATTAGGGGAAGCGATGGTTAACGCAGTTGAAGCAGGTCATTCAGAAGATACAGGATCCTCGTCAATCCAGTCATGGGACTCGGTATTGTCTTGAAGATATTGTTCTGAGCGCATTTTCAGTCTTTTTCATACAATGCGAGTCATTTTTAGCGCATCAACATCAGATACACAGTCGGTTTGGTCAGGATAATGCTCAGACGCTGTTTGGCATCGCAAATCTTCCCAGTAACCCCCAACTGCGGAATGTTCTAGACAAGGTGAGCGAAGGGGGGTTGATTCCAATGTTTCGTTGGCTATATCAAACGTTTCACCAGAGCGGGTTTTTCCAGTCCTACGAAGTCCTCGACCATCAGTTACTGGTGACATTAGACGACACCCAATACTTTAGTTCCCATCAGATTCACTGCGACCAATGCCATGAGAAGAGGATGGAGGAAATAGCAGCAGCGGGACGCTGTCGTTGGAAAACAGAGAATGAGAATCACAACGTGTTAAAAACGAAGGGTTATCATATAGAGGAAAACTTTGGGCATGGGAGTAAGCATTTATCGAAAACGCTACTAAGGTTTATGCTGGCTGATAAGGAATCCTTGAAGGCCGCTGACTCCTCCTAATTCTGAATTTGGAATTGCTGAATTTTCAGACAGAGTTGCCTCACCTCATCGCTGTAGCCGCGAGGGGTTCATTGGGAACGACAAATTGGCGACAACAATCGACGCAGAGGTGATTTTGTTTTGATGCCATTTTTACGGATATGGCTCGATTGGCATTCAGGACATTCCATCTAAATTCACCTTAACTCATACATCCATTATGCAACGCTCAAACTTCATGGTACGGATCTCCGCTGGTTATGAATATCTGCGACGAAGCTAACTTAGACATCCACAAAGCAAAACCTACAGATATATAAGAAATGCAGAATTAATTTTTGAAGCGGGTGGGGGGAATCGAACCCCCATCATTAGCTTGGAAGGCTAAGGTTTTACCACTAAACTACACCCGCGCGTTTGCGCTTGAGCCATACTAGCATAACCCGTTCACAATTTGAACTAGTTTTTCACTTGTAATGTCACTTTAATAGTCCACTGTGCTTGCCAGTTATTCACAAACGCTGTTGTACCTGATGGATCAGGCTTATGAGTCAACGAAGAGACTTTAAGTTTCTCAAACCACGTCTCAACCGCTTTTTCGAATTCTGAATCATACTTCTGAGTTAACCCTGGAGGTGGAGTAGAGGATGAGAGTTCTAGAGAACTTTGCTGACACACACGAGCTTGAAACTTAAGACATTTCACAAAAAATGTCACCGATACATCAATGGATCGTCCAACGTCATTTGTAAAATCACGACTCAATACAATTGGTGGAAGCGGCATCAGTTGAAAATCATCGACAGGTCTATCAACTGGTTCAGCAGCTAGTTGAAGTTCCTGGGTCTGTGATTCAAACGATCGTGTGGTTGAACCGCCGCCAGTCAAAGGACTAGGACTAGGAATCGGAATTGTTGACGGAGTTACAGTCGGAGATGGCGTAGAACGTGGGCTACCAGGCGTCGATTTAGGGACTTTTGAAGTCGGTGAGGTCTTCGGAGTTGGCACGATCGGCTTCTTCTCTTCCCTAACCTGAGGCTTCTCCTCAGGCTTCACGATCGGCTCCGAACTTGGCTCTGGGCTAAACTCCGGCAAAGGCGTCGGTTCAGGTCTAAATGGCTCTGGTTTCAAGGCTGACGCAGGAACGATCGGATCTCCAGAAGAGTCCGCTTTAGAATCCGATTTGTCCACCACCTCAAAATCGATCGCACCACCCGCAGCAGGCTCCACCACCGCCACCGTCGCCCACCGCTTCACCCCAATAATGAACAACGAATGGAACAACAGCGAAACCGCCACGATCGCCAGCCAAAACTGCACCGACTCCGGCTTTTTCTCTTTGCGCTGATCTGATCCCGACGTCGCCATAACCCCAAACCCAATGAAGACTTCGCCCCCATTCTAAGCAATCAACGACGTCTCGCGGACATTAATCGCCATCGGGTCAACCCAGAACGTCAACACCGTTTCATCAATGCCCTTCAGATTCAGCGACTCACCCTTGGTGATTTCCTCTTCTTCGAGGTAATCCGCCACCGCCGCCGAGATCAGGATCTGACCCGGTTGCGCCGCCGTTTGTAGTCTTGCGGCAATGTTGACGCAGGGACCGACCGCCGTGTAGTCCGATCGCTCCGCCCCACCGAACATCCCCACCACCGCTGTCCCTTGGTGAATGCCACAGCGGAACTCCAGCTTCGGTAAGCCTTGGGCCGTCCACTTCTCGTTCAGAAGCTCCAAGGCACAATGCATGTCGCGGGCCGTACCGATCGCCCGACGGACCTGCTCATTCGGTGTCAGTTCCTCCGGTGCCCCGTAAAGCGCCAAGATTGCATCGCCCATGAACTTATCCACCGTTCCGCCGTTTTTGAACACCGCACGAGTCATTTCGGTGAGATATTCGTTGAGAATTTCCGCGACCTTCTTCGATCGCAGCGAATTGGACAACTGCGTAAAGCCCACAATGTCGCTAAACAACACCGTCACCATCTTCGGTTCAGGCCGCAAATCCAAGGACAAGGTGCCCTTCGCCGCCCGTTGCACTAAGCTCGGAGGCAAAAAGCGCTTGAGGACAGACTCGGTGAGGTACTGGTTTAGCTCCACCATGTGCTGCTCTTTTTCCTTGAGCGCCAAGAGATTTCGCACCTCCGCAATGACGAGCCGATCGCTGAAGGGTTTGGACAAATAGGCATCCGCACCATGCTCCACGCCCTCTAGTCGCGTATCATCGTCTGCCTTCGCCGTTAGTAAGATAATCGGCGTTCCCGACAGATCCTCATCTAACCGCACCATCCGAATCAACTCCAGACCCGACACCTTCGGCATCATCAAGTCCGTTAAGACCAAATGGGGCTGATGCAATTGGGCCATTTGGAAGCCCTCTTCGCCATCCCGAGCCGTAAATACTCGATAGCCCTGCGATCGGAGTATCCCTGCGACATAATGCCGGAGGTCTGCCGTATCTTCCACCACGAGGATCCGTTTGCCCGTCGCATTGGCCTCATCGATCGGATTTTCTTCCGGTTCCAAAGCTTGCAACTCAGTGTCAATATCCGCAAACTCCACCGCCGCACGGCTGACCTGCAACTCACCCTGCTCATCCAAAATCTGACTGGGATCTAAATGGCCAGACCCGATCGGCAACATCAACGCAAAGGCACTGCCCTCACCGTAGACCGACGTGACCTTGACTTGACCACCATGGATTTCCACCAGTTCCTTCACCAGTGCAAGGCCGAGACCTGTCCCTTCATAGCGACGGTTGACAGAGCCTTCCGCCTGACGGAATCGCTCGAACAACACCGCAATTTGATCTTCGCGAATGCCGATCCCCGTGTCTCGAACCGTGAGAGAAACCCGACCATCCACAGGCTCCAAGGACACCGTAATCGTTCCACCCGCAGGCGTGAACTTCATGGCATTGGAGAGGAGATTGTAAACAACCTTATCGAACTTTTCGAGATCGAGATAAACCGGATCGCAAGGCGATAGCGCCGCCACCAGTTGAATGCCTTTTTTCTCGCAGTAGGCGCGGAAGGTCTCGACGATTTGATGGACAAAATCCACCAAATCACAAGCTTGGAAACTCGATCGCATTTGTCCCGCATCCAGACGCTGCAAGTCCAGCAATTGATTCACCAAGCGAAGCAAGCGACGGCTGCTACGGAGGGCGATCGAAGACTGTTCACAGGACAAACCTTGCTTCTGAGAAACCACCGTTTCCAATGGTCCCAGCATCAGCGTCAACGGCGTGCGGAATTCGTGGGAGATATTTTGGAAAAACTCGGTCTTAGCCCGATCGAGTTCCATCAACTTCTCCGCCTGTTGGC
>JAAFJU010000213.1 GCA_013298165.1 Synechococcales cyanobacterium bin31.maxbin.ball.101
GATTCCCCGATTATTTTTCTACTTGCCGTTCTATCACAGCGAAGATCTCAATAACCAAGCGATCGCCGTAGACCGACTGAGCCAATACAAAGATGATCCAGTTTTAGGAAGCTTCTACACCGAAGCGCTAAGACATCAATCCACGATCGAACGGTTCGGTCGCTTTCCCGATCGAAATGAAATACTCGGTCGGACCAGTACCACCGCAGAATTAGAATCTCTATCTGAGCTACGATCGCATTTTTAATGGGAAATTTAATGGGAAAATAATCCAAGTCAAAAACCCAACATCACTCTGAGGATTTTAAGGCAACCGATAGAACAACACATCATCCGAAGCGCTAGTCCATAGAGAATTATCAATGATTTGAGTTAGAAGAATCTAACCTCTCCCCTCATGACTTTCACGGAGAAATCATGGTTAAATCGTATGCACTAGATGTAACTAAACTAAATCATAGATTTTTCTCAATGTTCGTCCTTTTAGGAAATGGCCATGTCACATCCGCTTATTCAATCCATTTGGCTATTGCCGATCTATACCCTGGTCGGTGCCGCGCTTTCTGTAATTTGGTTTCCGGGGATCACGCGACGATCGGGTCCGAGACCTGCGGGCTATATTAATGCGCTAATGTCGCTTTTGGCCTTTATTCATGCATCGATCGCGTTGTTTTACGCTTGGGATAACCCGGCGGTAGACTTCACGGTGCCTTGGCTTCAGGTGGCGAATTTAGACCTGTCGATTCCGTTTCATATCGATCCGATCGCGTTGACCGCTTGTACCGCGATTACGGGCCTAAATTTCCTGGCACAGATCTTTGCGATCGGCTATTTGGAATTGGATTGGGGATGGGCGAGATTTTTCTCGCTGTTGGCATTCTTTGAGGCTGGGATGAATTTCCTGGTGCTGAATGACTCTATCTTCTTTGGATATATTGCACTGGAATTATTGACGCTGGGAACTTACTTGCTGTTGGGCTTGTGGTTTAACCAGTCGTTGGTGGTGACTGGGGCGCGAGATGCCTTTTTGACGAAACGGGTCGGGGATTTATTTTTGCTGATGGGTGTGGTGGCTTTGCTGCCGATCGCGGGAACGTGGAACTATACCGAATTAGCACTTTGGGCAGAGACCGCTCAAGTTGATCCAAAAGTCATGACCTTATTGGGGTTGGCGTTGCTGGCTGGACCCATGGGCAAATGTGCTCAGTTTCCGCTGCACCTTTGGCTTGATGAGGCCATGGAAGGTCCCGTGCCCGGGACGATCTTGAGAAACTCTCTCGTGGTTCAGGTCGGCGCTTGGGTCTTGGTGAAGTTAGAGCCTGTATTGGCCTTGTCTCCGACCGTATTGAATGTGGCGATTTTTATCGGGGCATTGACGGCGGTGGGTGGATCATTGATTGCGATCGCACAGATCGATATCAAACGGACCTTGTCCTATCCCACCAGTGTCTTGATGGGCTGCGTCTTCATCGCAGTCGGAACCGGAAATACCCAAGCGGCTCTGTTACTGAGTATTTCCCACGCACTCGGCATGGCGCTGATGGTGATGAGTTCCAGTGCGATCGTTTGGAATAGTGTGACGCAGGATGTGACGCAGTTGGGTGGGTTGTTTAAACGGCGGCCGATTTCGGGACTGAGCTATGCCGTGGGTGCCCTGGGTGTGGTGGCGATGCCGCCCTTTGGTGGGTTTTGGGCCATGTTGCAGCTCTTGGAAGGCTTGCGAATCACCCATCCGTTCTTGGCGGTGTTGATTGTGGCGGTGAATGCCATGTTGGCCTTTGGATTTACCCGCGTGTTCTGCCAGGTATTCCTCGGTTCGACCAATAAAATGACGGAACGATCGCCTGAGGTCCACTACTGGATGGTGTTACCCATGATGGTGGTGATGGGATTAGTGCTTCATTTGCCGCTGATTCTCTCAACTGTAGATGTCTTGCCTGTCTTGAATGGCGATAATGCCTTGATTTTGACTTGGTCCACCGCGATCGGCATTGCGCTGTCCGCTGTGATTTACCTTCGAGACTCGATCGCAAAACCTGTGAAGTTGCCTTCGCAAGCGCTTCAGGATTTATTTGCCTATGACTTTTACACCCCGCAACTGTATCGCAACACCATTATTGGTTTTGTGGCGCTGTCGTCGAGATTACTGAATGGGTTCGATCGCATCGGGATTGATGGGGTGGGGAACTTCTTTGGGATTGCGACGTTGTTTAGCGGTCAAAGTCTGAAATACAGCACGTCGGGTCAGTCGCAGTTTTATATGTTGACGATTCTGCTGGGCTTGACGGGAATTGGGTTGTGGCTGTGTTATCCACTTTTGAATGCGGGGGTTAATTGATCATGTTAAGTGCTTTAGTCGTTGTTCCGTTAATCGGTGCGCTCATTGTGGGTTTTTTCCCAGGTGTCCTCTCGCCCGCCTTGTCTCGCTTGATTACGATCGTCTTTGCTGCCATTAGTCTCATCCTGACGATCGTAGTCGGCGCGGCTTTTGACCTAACCCATGTCGGGTTTCAGATGGAAGAGTTCCTGCCTTGGTTGCCGGACTTGGGATTGAACTATCGGGTGGCGATCGATGGATTGTCGTTCCCGTTAGTAGCACTGACGAATCTATTGACCTTGCTGTTGGCGTTCAATAGTTCTGTCGGGCTGAAACCCGGTACAGAACTCCAGCGTCCACGTCTGTTCTATTCGTTGATGCTGTTGGTTAACTCAGGTGTGGTTGGCGCATTTGTAGCGCAGAACTTGATCCTGTTCTTCCTGTTCTACGAAGTGGAGTTGATTCCCTTCTATCTCTTAATTGTGATTTGGGGAAGTGACAAACGGGAGTATGCGGCGACGAAGTTTTTGATCTACACCGCGTTGTCGGGGATTTTGATCCTGGCAGGGTTCCTAGCCATGAACTGGTTGACGGGAGCGGCAAGTTTTGACTATGGCGCGATCAATACCACGGATTTGTCCCGATCGACCCAGTTAGTCTTACTCGCTCTGTTGCTCATCGGATTTGGGATCAAAACGCCGCTGGTGCCGTTGCACTCTTGGTTGCCCGATGCTTATGTTGAATCTTCGGCTCCAGTGTCGATTATGTTGGGCGGGATTTTGTCCAAGCTTGGAACCTACGGGATTATCCGCTTTGCAGTGGGACTGTTCCCAGAGACTTGGGTGTCGGTGGCTCCGGTGATGGCGACGATCGCGGCGATTACGGTGATTTACGGTAGCTTCTGTGCGATCGCGCAGCATGATATCAAGCGCATGGTGGCCTACAGTTCGATCGGACACATGGGCTACATCATTCTAGGAACAGCGGCATTGACTCCCTTGAGCATGATTGGGGTGATTTCCCAGATGGTGGCCCATGGATTGATTTTGGCGTTGCTCTTTTATTTGGTGGGCATTGTCGAATCCAAAGTGGGAACTCGCGAATTAGAATCGTTGAATGGGTTGCTCAATCCCATTCGAGGGTTGCCTATGACGGCGGCGCTGTTGATTTTGGCGGCGATGGCGAGTGCGGGAATCCCAGGAATGGTGGGCTTTATCTCCGAGTTTATGGTGTTCCAAGGGAGTTTCCCAACGTTCCCAGTTCAGACATTGGTGGCGATTTTAGGAACGGCGTTAACGGCTGTTTACTTCGTGATTTTGCTTAACCGAACCTGCTTTGGAAAACTCGATAGTAGCAGTGCCTATTATCCGAGGGTGACTAGAACGGAGTACATTCCAGCGTTTGTATTGACGATCGTGATTATCTTTTTAGGCATTCAACCTGCTTGGTTAGTGCGATGGTCACAGGTGACATCAGACGCGATCGCATTTGTGTTTTAAGAATTTGAATGCCCTTCAGGAGTAACAACCATGACCCAAACCCTAACCCCACCCTCCACTAAAATTCCACCGTCCACTCATCCCTTAGCTGAGGTCATCCATCGGCTGGAAGCGGGCGGTACGATGTTGCCCGATACGCCCGAGAATTTGATGCAGATTATTGGGCTGTATAAAGCCTATGCCGTGCCGATGGATTTCTATTGGCGGGATTTGCTATACATTGCCGAACAAGTCTTTCTTGACCCATTGCCTTGGAACAAATATCTCATTTCTGAAGAGTACCTCGATCGCGAAAATCACTACTCCGGCGACAATGCTGATCTGCGGATCTGGCGCGGCTGCGGGGATGCGCATCCAGAATTGCGCGAGTTCATGGCGCAGGGTGAATTGAAGAAGAATTTACCCCGGATTTTGCATCACCTGTGGCACGATCGGATCAACATGGAATTCGCAGAGGAATGTATGCGATCGATGTTGTGGCATCGAGATATGTACAAACCCTGGAATCAATTTGATGGATTCCTCGATACAGACGAATATAAACAGAATTGCGATCGGGCGATCAAAGCCTATTTCAAGGGTAATCCCGCAATGTTAGGGCTGTACAAGCTCTTCCCAGATCTGTTCTATGAGCAATGCCGTCAGATGTCCTACTATTCCAATTTGGGATTGTTTTGGGAAGTGATGGCTCCGGTGTTTTTTGAGATGTCGGACCTTTATGACGAAGGGAAGATGACGAGCGTTCCGGCGGCGATGGATTTCTTGGTGAATGGGATTTTTGCGATCGCAGGTCGGCCTATTTATCATCACGTCTACATTAAAGGCGAATGTTTTGAAATCATTCCCAAGTCCAAAGGCTTTACCTGGCTCTATGAAGCGGCATTACCCTATGTAGAAGCTGTCTTTTATCGCACCTCGCCCTTCCGAGGCACGAAGTCCTACAATGCTCAAGCCAAGCAGGTTCCCGACAATCAGCCCGAATTCCATTTTGGCGTCTTGTATGCTGACAAGTTTCCAGTTGGCACCGCTGGCATTCCTCCGACGTTCCTAGCGCAGGATATGCTGCATTTCTTGCCAGAATACTTAGTGGAATACTACAAGCAACATTGTCGCGGTGAAGATGACATGTTGGTGCAGTTAGCGGTGAGTTTCCAACGATCGATGTATTGTGTGACATCGGCGGTGATTCAAGCGTTGCGGGCGGCGTTGTTATATCCATTGGATGATGAAGATCCGGAGCATCTGATGGCCAATCGGCAATTCTTTGAAGCGCAGATGGATCGCTTTTTGCGGCCTGAGGCACGGATTCGGGATATTCAGACTCAGGAATATCGGTAATTTAGTTTAGTTAATTTGGGATTATTGGTATGCCTAATATTGTTGAGATTGCGGTGAGTGACGAGCGGTTTTCGACGCTGGTGACGGCGGTGCAGGTGGCGGGATTGGTGGAGGCGTTGCAGTCACCGGGACCGTTTACGGTGTTTGCACCGCTTAATACGGCTTTTGAAAAGTTACCCGCTGGAACTATTACCAGTTTGGTTCAAAATCCGCCTCAACTGGGTCGGATTTTGACCTATCACGTGGTGTCTGGGAAGTATACGAAGGCGGATTTGGAGAAGTTGTCGGAAGTCACGTCCTTAGAGGGTACGACAATTCGGTTGAACTTTAAAAAGAATGAAGTTAAGAATGCTACGGCAGTTTTAACGGATATTGAGGCGACTAATGGGATCATTCACGTGATCGACAATGTGATTTTGATGGGTCCGTAGTTTAGAAGGAAATTCTGGCGAACCGCCCCCCGGCCCCCAATTCTGGGGGAGCCAGAGTTTTAAGTTGGAGCTTTTGGGCTTAGCTCATTGCTTGGACGACTTCGATCGGTAGCCCGAGAGAATCTGATACTTGCTGAGCAGTTAGTCCCAGTCCTAGTAATCGTGGAACGGCTGACTGGACTGCTAACTCGGCTTGATCCGCCCGATCACGATCTTGCTGCGCTTGTTGTTGGGCTTGTTGAGCCTGCTGCTGAGCCTCTTGAGCTTGTTGCTGGGCTTGTTGCGCTTGTTGTCCTACTTCAACAAAACTTGAGAATCGGCGTCCATCGGGATAGTACAAGACCATCTCACATCTGGGTTGCCACTCAAATCGAATGCCTAACCTTGGACTCACCCAGGTCGTCATATTTGGAATTTGTGCCAATCGATTTCCGAGTCGCTGCCAACCCTCCAAGGTAAATTCGTCGGGATCGTAGATGTAATATTCTTCAACTCCATATTTCTCATAGAATTGAAACTTGCAATCCATTGCAATTTCTCCTCGACGAGTCTTATTGCTAGCCGACAGGATTTCAAACACTACCTGTGGCCCAAGATTCGCCTCCTTCCATTGTAAATACGATCGTCTTGCCCCCTTCGGCCGTCCAAAGACCACCATGACATCCGGCGCTTGACAGGGTGCGGGGGGCTTATTCACGGGGACAGGGTACCAGGCTAAATCTGCTGCAATAAATGCATCCAGCCGATCGAGTAGCAGGACTTCAAGATTTTCCTTAATCACCACAATCCAGCGATATTGTTCCGTACTTTCGGACATGGGATTACCGTCATCTTCGGGATAG
>JAAFJU010000273.1 GCA_013298165.1 Synechococcales cyanobacterium bin31.maxbin.ball.101
CATGGTATGACAACGAGTGGGGCTACAGCCAACGGGTTGTGGACTTGGCCGAGATTGTGGCTCGTAAGTGGAAATAGAGATTGTGAGTTTCATTGAACGATGAAATTTTTAATCTAAAAAAGAGCGGAGATCCAAGGATCTTCGCTCTTTTTAGTTGGGTTTTAGTTGGATTTTAGTTGAGTTCTAATTGAGTGGGGGTGTGGACGATGGGCTGGGGGATGGACTGGGGAGCGGTTGGGTATTGAACCGAGTAGGGGCTGCTAGGGCTGGGTCGATCGGGTTAGTTGCAGATTTAGTCGCGTCAGATTTGCTGGTTTCGGCTTTGATGGTGGGGATGAGTTCGGGGGCGAGGAGCTTGAGGGCTTCGCTGCGGGTGGGGCTGCTGCCTTGTTGATTAATCCAGGCGATCGCTTTAGCCTTTCCATCGCGATCGAGTTTTAAGCGAGCCATCCAAGCTTGTAAATGAGGATTGCCAGGATCGTCTTGGAGTGCGGCGGTGACTCGTTTCCACAGGCGTGGGACTTCTAGGGCGATGCCTTCTCGGACTTCGGTGCTATTGGTGGGATCTTTTTCAAGCGGTTCGAGGGCACGTTTCCATTGACCATCGAGGAGCTGGGCGAGGACTTGCTGGGTGGCGTTCGACCAGCTTTGTTTGGTTTGGGCTTGGGTGGCTTTGGCATGGTGTTGAATCAGATCGAATTGGGCCTGCGCCCCAGGAGACCAGTCCCCTTTGCTATTTTTGATCTGTTTCAGCCTGTCGGCAGCGATCGACCAAAGACCCACCTGCGCAAGCTGGATGGCCTGTTGAAATTCACTGTTTTTCAGCGCGGGCTGAATCAAGGAAATGGGGATGAGTTCTGGAGTGCCTTTGGATTGATTTAAGCGGTAGGCACGGAAGCTGGGTTCTAAACCAATGCTGTGATCAATTAATAGCTCCGGCGTATCGTTAGCAGTAAGCTGGATCCACTGCAAAGGCGTTCCAGCGGGACTGGCCCAGGGAATCAGGGCGGTGAGCTTGGATCGATCGCTGTCGTAGTGAAACAGTTGGCCATAGGTAACAGCATTCTCTCCCTGGGTTCGTTTTCCGTAGAGGTTCAGCCAGGTGCCGCTGTTGGATTTGGGTGATTCTAGGGTCTCTAGGGTTTCTAAGGGCAGATCGTCTTCGACTTCAATCTCAGGACTGTAGGCGGCTTGGAGCGATTCTAAAATGACGCGATCGTTGGCGCTGGGAACCCCGACTTGGGCGATCATTCGGTAGTGGGGCTGATTCTTTTTGGGTCCGTAGGCTTTGGCACTGCGGTAGATGCGGAGTTCTGTGATCCGATCGCAGAGGGAAATGCAGTTGTAGCGAGGCTGGGAGACAGAGACGAGTCGATCTTTGTTGGGCAGTTCGATCCATTCGCCGAGTTTTGAATCCCCTTTTTCGGTTTTGGCTTTGATCTCATCTAAGGTGTGAGGTCGGTCCCAGTCGGCTAGCGGGACCTGAAGATTTTCGGGGAGATAGTCATTGAGCCATGCGACGGATTTGGGTTCTAGGATAAATTGTAGTCCCAAAGAACCCGCGCCCACGACCATTCCCCCGAAGCCCGCGAGGGCCAGCAGGGGCAATAAATGACTCAAAACTGACGTGACTGCCGAACCGATCGGTGGGAGAGAGAGTTTCATGGCGGCTACGGGTCTGGATTATCCCAAATCGGTGTGGGTTGAACCCAAAAGGGCGCTCTCATAGCGGCGGCCTGCTTGTTCCCAAGTGAAGTCGCGTTCAATGTAGGCTCTGGCATTTTGAGAAAGAGACTCTCTCAAGGATATGTTATCCAATAGTTGCGTAATTGCCGCAATATATTCCTGAGGTTGGTTGGCACAGAGGGCAACGGGGTGTTCAGGGGTGTTGAGCAGTCCTTCTAGGCCCCGATCGCTCGATACCACAGGAGTCCCGGCAGCCATGGCTTCCAGGGTTTTGTTCTTAATCCCAAACCCGGTTCGCATGGGGATGACACAAACGCTGGCTTGATGGAGATGAGCCGCGATCGAATCCACGGCTCCGGTGACGACGACATTGGGGAGCTTTGCCAGTTCGAGGACTTCGGGAACGGGACGCGATCCGACGAGCATGAGTTTTGAGTCTGGATAGCGCGATCGAATCTCTGGGAAAATCTCCTGGGCTAGAAATCTCGCCGCATCAATATTGGCAAGGTTGTCCATTGCGCCAATGAAGATTACGTTGTGATTGTTTGGATCTTCAGCGCGGTAGGGAAAGTCGGTGAAGTCTACGCCATTGGGAATGACAGCGAGCGGAGTGGTGGGAACAAAGGTTTTAAATTGCTGAGCATCGTCGTTAGTTGTAACCACTACGGTACTGAATTTTTGACTAAACCGTTTTTCATAGCGTTTCAATAGCGGCAGATTGATCCGATCGCGAGTAGGCTTTTCAGCGGTTTTTGTTTCCAGTTGATTTTTACAGGTTGCGTAGACTGAACTGTGAACGTTAACGATCGTTCGGATATGTTTTTTCCAATCGGGTTTAATATAAATCTCATTAACGCTATGTTCACAAGTAATAATGTCAAACTTGTAGTCTTTGACAGCTTGTTCGACCCAGGCTTGGAGTTCGGGAGATAGGCTGGCTTTGACTCCGGAGGGCGTTCCAGTGAGGATGAAGTCGGCCCCTCGCTGTATTTTTGCACCTATGTTTTTAGCGGGTGATAGGGGACGATCGAAGACCACAACCTCTGTGGCAAATGCGCGCAACGCTTCAATATCTTCAGGTTTAACGTCGGGTGTTTTTAGCGTGGCGATCGTGACGTCGTGACGGTGATGTAAGTATTTTAATAAATTGAACGTGCGAACCTGAGTGCCTCCGTTACTGGGGGGATAGGGGAAGGTGGCGGAGAGCATCAAAATACGCATGTTAGGAATTCAGAATTAAGAATGGGGAGTTGAGAACGGGGAGTGGGAACGCTAAGGACGTGAATTCGTTTGGAGTTGGACCATGCCGAAAATTAGCGTTTGTATTCCTACCTATAATCGTGCCCATTTTTTACGTGGGGCGATCGCTTCGGTGATGGCACAGACGGTTTCGGATTGGGAAATTATTGTTTGTGATGATGGTTCGACGGATGAAACGCCGGAGTTGATGGCGAGCTATGGGGATGCGCGCATCCACTATGTGCGGCACGATCGCAATATTGGTAAGAGTAATAATATGCGATCGGGGTTTGAGGCGGCGACGGGGACGTACTTTGTCAAATTTGATGATGATGATTTACTGATGCCGGAGTTTTTGGAAAAGACGAGTCGAATCTTAGATCAGCAGAGGGAAGTGGATCTCGTGGGGACGGACCACTGGATCATGGATGGAGCGGGCGATCGGAACGTGGCCTGGACGGATGAAAATTCTCGCAAATGGGGACGATCGGAATTGGCTGAAGGGATGATTCAGGACTTACTGTCTCAGGTTTTTGTGACGCAATGTCTGCAAGTCGGTGCAACGCTTTGGCGCATGAAGGCGCTACGTCAGTTAGATTACATGCGGCGGGATTGGCAAAGTTGCGAAGATAATGATTTGTTTGTTCGATTTGCACAGGCTGGAATGCAGGGATACTATCTCCCTGAACGCTTAATGACCTATCGTGTTCATGCAGAACAACAACGCCTTGAAACCGCGATCGCCCATCTTCGCGCCAAGATGACCTATCTCGAATCCCATCGATTTGAGAATGCGGATATTGAGTCGATTCGTCAATTTCGGATGATTGAAACGCAACTGTTGTTAGGGTTGCGTTTGGTTGAACATGGAGAAACGGAGAACGGACGATCGATGCTGCAAGCGGGCCGTTCGCATTCCCCTAAAAAGGCGATCGCGGGGTTGATGCTGTCCCATGTGCCAAAGCCGTTTCGGAAAGCGGCCTTTGGGATGGTGCGGACGATCGTACCAGGGTAATCATTGAATCCAAACAATCCGGTCGTATTGGTAATCCACGCGGGCATCTAAGCCGTAGGCGCGAAGGTTTTGCGATCGGCCTATAAGTAGCTGAGTAGAATTAAATAGAATATGTTGTTGGGTTTGGACTTCGACTCCGCTCAGTCCACGAATTCAAGGTTTGAGGACTGAGGAGAGTGATCTAGATTTTGTGTAAGGGATCTAGAATCCTGATAAAGGAGGATCTCAACCATGGTAAGACGGAAACGACCGCTGACAAATCTGGACCACCTAATTGACGATTTACTGGGGGAGAACCC
>JAAFJU010000292.1 GCA_013298165.1 Synechococcales cyanobacterium bin31.maxbin.ball.101
ACATAAAGAACGTCCGCTTATTCGGCGCTTCAGTTTGAAACTCCAGATCCGCACATTCCCCTGGAGACGTCACGATCGCCACCTCCACCACATCCTCCTTCACCGCACTGGGAGCCACCTTCACCTTCACATCCGGCCCAAAGAAGCGAGTCATCTTATCTTCTTTCCCCTTCCACATCTCAAAGGAAATCAACGGCGACTCAAATTCCATCACCAACGTATAGAAGCCATCCGTCAGCGTCTCCCAAATCCCACTAATCACGGGCCGCTGACCATCCGTCGGACTCATCCCCAACGCCGTCAACACCGCATCCAAATGAGCCTCCTGGCCATAGCGATAGCGCGTCACATCATTAAAAATTTGAAGCTGAGTTTTGGTGGCTTGTTCAGGACGTAGTGCTAAGACCGCCTCCGTCGGCTGAACCTTAATCGGCACAGGCTTCAACTCAGCCGCCTTCAACGCCAATCCGCCCAGCAACAAGGGAATTCCATAGAAAAAGCAAGCCAAGTTAAGGGTCGGTTGATTCGTCGCATAGGCATAAAAACCAACCGCCGTCATCAATCCACCCAAGCTCTGCCCAAGAATAGCAAGAGGAAGTCTGCGTAGCATGGTCAACACCTGTCCTTGATTAAGATTAAGAAATGTGAATAATATTTTCATTATCCCGCGTGATGGCTCTACCACGATCGGGAATTATGAAAACCAGTGAGGATTTTTGGTCTGAAATCCGTTTTTTGGGGTGAAAGTATTAAGTCAAGGTCAAGTCTCCCCACAATGGTCCCTGTCCCTTGCTTAAAATATGATAAATACAGTATTCAGTAAGGTACAGTTCGACAAAGGAAGCGACACAAGGACGTTACCTGTTGATCCACAGTATTTATCTTGCATAAGTTTAATCTGGAGCGTTAAAGAATTAGTAGGTTTAGGCACTCTAATTGAGAAATCCATGCTGAGCGGTCAGTCTGGAAATTCAGTCAGACTGATGGAGTTTGCCGAGTCTGGGTACGCGGTTTTACGGTTCCCGTTATAGCGCTGGAGTTATCATGCTTTCCAATCAAGAATGCCCCCCCGTGACAGAAGATAAGAGTGAAGAGGTTCTGCAACAGATTCACTCCCTGCGTAAAGAAGATGAAACCCTCTACAACATCCTTGCAGTCGATGTCTGGGCCTTAGCCAAAACAATGGACGAGTTTCAGCCCGGATTCTGGTCCGAGTTCATGAAAAACCGCGAACAATCCCTGCGCCGTTTCATGAGCGAGATTGTCCATGCTAAACCTGTCGATGTGAGACGTCCGCCTTTCTTACGTTAGGACGGGATTTTCTATCGGGATTTTCGAATGCGTTTGCCTTGCTTCGATCGAGAGACCCGCGATCGTCCCCAAGATTGAAACAACGATCGCCAGGTTTCGGCTTGCCATGGTTGAATCATCCCCGCCACAAAGGTGCCCCAAGGCAACGCCAAATAACGTGCCCATCCCCAACAAAGAGCGCTATTCACCGCGAAAAATCCCTTAGCGCCAAGACTCCCACTACTCTCTAAACCGCGAACACTAGAATCCGTCACCGTATAGACCGAGAGCGCCGCCGCCATTCCCAAGCTCAACCCGATCGCCACCGATCGCCATTGGCGGTACCGAAGGCTAATCCCACCGATGATCAAGGGGATTAAAACACTCGCCGTAATCGGATTCAGCATGGCATCCCCTTGGAATAAATTCCCCACTTCCGACAGGGTACTGCCCAAAATTCTAAAGGGAATCTGCGAGGCATCCATCAAGTAAATCCCACGCAACAGAAACAATCCACAACTCCCAAATCCCAGCCCAAACCAGAACCCGATCGCCGCTCTCATCTGTCTCAAACTCAGTGCCAGTAGGACAGCAATGGTCGCCATAATCAACTTTGACGGGGCAGCTATTTCCTGCTCATCAAGCCAAAAGCGGGCATCAATATACCCCCGATCCCTTGCCCAATCAAACCAATTTCGATCGGGGCGCTGGGGCTTTTGGGCTAATTTTAGGGCAGCGGTGGCATCGAGCTTACCCGCACCGAAGTCGTTACGCGGATCATGGGGCAGGCTTTGGGTCGATCGCATCAGTAACGTACCCACTTCATCTGGATCCGTGACCCCTAAGGTATGCAGTAAAGCGGCGACCCCCGCCACATGGGGCACAGCCATGCTGGTTCCTTGATAGGGTGCAAAGATTGAGACCTTCATTTTGCGATCGAAGGTATTTTGCAAAATTCCACCTGTGGGATCTTCGCCCTGAATCCATCCTCCCGGCGCAGAAATATCAACCCCTGCTCCTGCATTAGAATAGGGCGCTTTATCCGCCTTACTATCCAACGCCGAGACCCCCAGAACATACCGATAACGAGCGGGATAGCCTGCAGCATTATTGCCACTATTTCCAGCAGGGGCGATCATGACCGAGCCTTTGCGATGGGCGTATTCGATCGCCTTTTGAAGCAAAACACTGTTGCCATTGCCGACCATCCCTAAGGCGATCACACTTACATTTCGATCGGCAGCAAAGCGAATCCCCTCTGCGATATCGGCCACCGTTCCATTCCCCCCAATACTCAATACTTTGACAGGCATAAGACTTGCTTCCGGTGCAATACCTGCGGTCCCAAAGCCATTATTGGTAGACTGGGCGATGGTTCCAGCCATGTGGGTGCCATGACCTTGATCATCGGTTGCATCGGAGTTGTCATTGATAAAGTCGTACCCCGCTACAAAGTCGGTCTTCTCTAAGTCAGAGACTCGACTAATTCCCGTACCAACAACGGCGACGATCGTGCCTTTGCCCTTACTGATTTTCCAGGCTTCTTCAATGTGAATTTGTTGAAGATTCCATTGCCGGGGAAAGAGAGGATCGTTGGGATAGGATTTTGGGGATGGCGTGATTTTTTTAGGCGCGGGTGGGTCTTGAGCAATGGGTTCTGGAGTTGGTTCTGGGGTCGGTTCTGGGGCAGAATTTTTGGCCGCTTTTTTCTTGGCATCGGCTTTGGGGAGTTCGGAAAGTTTGTCCGTGCCGATCGGAAGGCGGATTTGGCTGGCTTCGGGGATGCTGTAGATGTAGTTGGGTTCTAGGGACTCGGTGTAGCGATCGAGTCCGGATTTTTTTAATTTTTGGAGAAGTGCTGCATTTCCTGGGACGATAAAAACATGGTCGTCTTCTGAAAATTCACTATTCAGCCGAGGCTGTAGATCAAATGACTGAGAGGCTTCGCCCAGGGCCTGTTGGATTTGGCTATCGCCCACTTCTTCCCGGAAATCAATGATAATGCTCTCAAAGGTGCCTTGGGAAAAGTTGCCGCTGAATTGGGCTGTCGCCCATCCAAGTGCGCCAAGACAAAGAAAGAGCAAGATCCATCGTTTCATCGCGCCTGTTTCCCAAAAGTGGTCGCTTTAGAACATAATCGCTCTACAACATACCAGTCTTTTGGACGGGAGAAGTCAATTCCTATGCTACATGGACTCTTATGGCTGCCCTTATTAGTCATATTTTTTGCGTTGGCTTGGGCGGGCTGGAATGAATACCATAAAGTTCAGGGCTATGGTGCCTGGGCGTTGCAGTATGAAAAGTCAAAGTATGACGTGTATGCAGCTCTGGGCTACCGATCGGGCGAACTCACCTGGGGCAAGCC
>JAAFJU010000127.1 GCA_013298165.1 Synechococcales cyanobacterium bin31.maxbin.ball.101
GAGCCTGAATCGGAGGCTGCTGGGGCTGAGCAGGGTTCATAACTATCCCAAAGAAAACTAAGGTAGAATGCTACATGAGTTACACATACTACACGATCGATTTTCAATTTGGGTAAAAAGTTTTGGGTCCACTTCAAGATCCTGAAATCCGGACGGCCCCCCGGCCCCCAATTCTGGGGGAGAAAGAAATTTATAGCCTCAAACCCCCAGAATTGGGAGAGCAAGAAATTCATAGCCCCCAGAATTGGGGGTTTGGGGGCGGTTCGTCAGAGCCTTGGATACTTCATAAAAAATCCCCCTGAATCATTTCAAGGGGATTAAAAATTGATATTTAGATTTAATTCAGGCGCAAATCCCTAGATCGCCGCAGTCGCCTCTTGATTATTGAGAAGCTGGGCGATCGCCTTCCCCTCTACAGATGGCGTTTTCGGCATTTCTTGACGAGTATCGGTGATCAACCAGTCGAGGGACGCCGCTTGGACATCGATCGTGGCCCCGGTTTTATCCACACAGTAGCGACCGAAGACCAACTTATCCGCCAAGCGAACGCCCGCACCCAGTCGTGAGTAGTCAAAAATCACACTGTTATCCACCGTCGCCCCACTGCACACTCGGCAGTTTTGGCCGATCATCGAGGGACCAATGATCGTCGCGCCATCTTCAATGCAAGTCATGGAACCAATATAAACAGGACCCGTGATATTCACTTTGTCCCAATTCACTGACACATTGAGTCCCGTAAAGACGCCGGGTCTGACTTCCTTACCCGGAACCGATACGTTCTTCACTTCGCCCTTGAGGACCGATCGGATCGCGTGCCAGTAGTCCGGCACCTTCCCAATGTCCACCCACTCAAAGTCCATGGGCAACCCATAGAACGGCGCATCCATTTCCACCAACTTCGGAAACAAGTCTCCGCCGATGTCAAACTCTTCGCCGGACGGAATGTAGTCTAGAATTTCCGGTTCAAAAATATAAATCCCAGTGTTAATCGTATTGCTGAGGGCTTCTTCCACCGAGGGTTTTTCTTGGAAGGTTTTGATTTTGCCCGTCTCATCAGTGACGACAACGCCGTAGCTAGGAACTTCTTCCTTGGGCACCGTCTTCATAATGATGGTCGCGATCGAACCCTTCTCTCGATGCCAACGGACGGCCTCCGTCAGATCCAGATCAATTAACGCATCTCCACACAGCACCACAAAGGTATCGTCAAAAAACGGATTGAAGTCTTGGATCCGCTTCATCCCGCCCGCAGAACCCACGGCCTCACCGAGGAGTTCGCCTTCGGAAATGCGTCCCTCGAAGGAATAGCCGATCTGCACCCCAAAGCGCTGACCATCGCGAAAATAGTCTTCAATCTCCTTAGCCAGGTGACTGACATTCACCATGATCTGGTCAAAACCGTGCAATTTCAGCAATTCTAGCAAAAACTCCATTACGGGTTTTTGCAAAATGGGAATCATCGGCTTTGGAATCGTATAGGTGATTGGACGAACACGAGTTCCTTTACCCGCCGCCAGAATCATGGCTTTCATAAAAATTCTCTCTACCCGTAAGTTCAATCAGTAGCCTTTAGCATATGCCAAGATTACTCCCAAGAAAGAATCCACACGTCCTCCCCGAGAGTATCTCTCACCATAGTAGGATACCCAAAATTACTTAGATTTTTGGCAGAGCAAAGAATTTCGTCGCGACATCTTGTTGTAATTCTTAATCCGCCAAGGCCATGGCGCTCAGTTCTGCTAGATTCAGGTCCTTAATTTGCAGAAGGGTCTTAACTCGCAGATCTCGATAAAAGACATCTTGGGAAAGTTCAACCTTATTCTGGGCACTCAGCAGGAGCAACGCCCAGAAGACTCCGACTTTTTCGTGAGTTCTTTCGTCGGTGACGATATGCCGATCGAGTCCGGGAGACTCCTGCGCCCGGGTCGTCAGCCAAAATTCCAGCAGCAGTTCAAAATCAATCCAGTCATTGCCCACGGACAGTTCATCCCAGTGGGACACAAAAAACTCTTCCAGCATCACCGCCATTTCGGTCAGGTTTTCCTGGTGGGCGAGCTGGGCGATCGCCCGAATGGCCTGCGATCGGCTTTGGGGCTTGGGTCGTCGGACTTTGACCCGCGATCGATTGCCATTTTCTTCCAGGGCTGAGGCGATCACTTCAAACTGCTCAATCAACTCTTGCAGCGTCACCCGACGACGCTGAGGCGGCTGAGCGACAGCACGGCGACGGATTTGGTTTTCAAGGTTTCGAGGCAGGGTCGCAGGACTGAGCGGATCAAATTCTTCGTCGAGAAAATCCTCTTCGACGGTCTCCAATCGATCGCGATCGCTCAGGCTATCGGCCTTGAGCAAGATCAACATCGACGCATACAAAAATGCCTGTCCCGACTGGGAAAGATTCGCTTCGTATTGGCTGCGTTGGTTGGAAATAAAGGGATTGAGCTGTGCCAAAAAGCGATCGATCACGTCAATGACTTTGACATCCCAGGGGTCAACTTCGCCTTTTTCCGCAAGGTCTATTAAAAAAGCAACGGCATCACGCGCTAGGGATTGGGACATGGAACGTTACATTAGCCCAAAAGTAGTGCAGATATTCTAACAGAGGTTTTTTATACTGCGCGTCCCACCGATCGAGAATCCCATCGAATTCAGGCATGAATTCAGGCAAATTCAATCCAAATCAAGATGTGGGACACTACATAAACTCCAAATAAAACACCAATCCCCATCATCCCTATATTTTCTCAATGCAAACCGCCTTCATCACGATCGAGCTTCCCCTGCCCCAAACCCCCGCCGACATTCATCCTGCGATCGAAGCCCAGCTCAAAACCCACGGCACCCCTCTGCGCTGGTCCATCACCCGCATCACAACCACTGAAACCCAACGCATCGGTCAAATAGAAGCGATCGTCACTACCGATTAAATTCTTCATTCTTCATTCTTCATTCTTCATTCTTCATTTCCCATGCTTCCCTACACCGTCATGCTCATCGTCCCCACCGGAATCGGGGCCTCCATCGGTGGCTACGCAGGCGACGCCCTGCCCACGGCCCGCGCGATTTCTCAGGTGTGCGATCGACTGATCACCCACCCCAACGTCATGAACGGCGCACAGCTCTACTGGAACCTCCCCAACGTCCTCTACACCGAAGGCTACGCCCTGGACCAGTTTGCGGCAGGGAACTGGAATCTCCGCCCTGTCCACAGCAACAAAATCGGACTCCTGATCGACTGCGGCACAGAACCTGATCTGATCACCCGTCACCTCCAAGCCGCTGACGCCGCCCGCGCCACCCTCGGACTGACGCTCACCGACTACGTCTTAACCGACGAACCCCTCAACGTCAGCTTAAAGCGGGCCGACTCCGGAGCCACCTGGGGCACGATCGGCAACCCCGACAGCCTCCTGCGCGCCGCCGAAAAACTGATCCACCAAGCCGGAGCCACTGCGATCGCCGTCATTGCCCGATTCCCCGACGATGTCGGCAGCGAAGCTCTCTCTAACTACCGCCAAGGTCACGGCGTCGATCCCCTCGCCGGAGCCGAAGCGGTCATCAGCCACCTGATCGTCCGCCAATTCAAAATCCCCTGTGCCCACGCCCCAGCCCTCTCTCCCCTCGAACTCGACCCCAGCATCTCTCCCAAATCCGCCGCCGAAGAACTTGGCCACACCTTCTTACCCTGCGTCCTGGTCGGTTTAAGCCGCGCACCGCAGTTTGTTGAGCAATTTGTTGATAAAGTTGACTTATCCGGCAATTTACAACTCCGTAACAATCAAACTCAACCGCAGACCCAAAGCACCGACATTCATCGAGATCAGGTCAATGCTCTCATTCTTCCAGAAAGCGCCTGCGGGGGAAGCGCCCTCTTGCATTTAAGCCAAACTTCAACTCAAATCATCACGGTGAGAGAAAACACGAGTCGGATGCAGGTCAGCCCCGCTGACTTAGGCATCAATGCCCTGTCGGTCCAGTCCTACCTAGAGGCGATCGGCACCCTCGTGGCCCTACGTCATGGCATCAACCCTGCCGCTCTTTCTCCCAAAATCGACCCCATCGCACGCTTTTCACACTCTTTTATAATGAAACCCTAACTCTCGTGCTCTGGAGCCAATCATGCAGCCAATGAACCGATCGCAAATCTTACTCGTCCTCGGCGTAACTGCGATCGTCCTATTAGGAATTGCCAAAACCTGGACCTATTTCAGCCCCGTCCCTATTCTAAAACTGTTCTGGAATTTTAATCATGCGGGGGTGGGGATCGGTCTCGCCATCGCGATCGCCCTAGCCAGCACTGTGATCTACGTCCTCTGGGAGAGCTACCGACAAAGTGCCGACTTCTACCTAGAATTCATTTTAAAACCCCTAGCATTACCCGACTTAATTTGGATTGGACTCCTACCCGGACTCAGTGAAGAACTGCTCTTTCGCGGCGTTATGCTACCGGAATTTGGGCTGGACTGGGCGGGTGTCATTCTCTCCAGCCTTTGCTTTGGGGCAATGCACATGAGCAGCTTCAAACAGTGGTCCTACGTCCTCTGGGCCACCCTGATCGGCGGCGTCTTTGCCTGGAGTGCCATCCTCAGCGGCAACTTGCTTGTCCCGATCGTCGCCCACATCCTCACCAATCTCATCTCCGCCAGCGTCTGGAAAATTCGCAACCCCGCCCCCCCGATCGCCTAAAGCAGACCCTAAAACCCGATCGCCTAAAACAGAAGCACCGCGTTCCTGAGTATCATTTTTTACTAGAAATGAAATGTTGCAGAGCCTGATTTGTTCCTATCTAAGGCCGGGTAGAAATCAGCCGATCGGCTGGAAGTGACGCTGTAAAAACGTTTTTCTTCAAAAGAAGAAGATTGGGTAAATGAAGGATACTGGATTTAATCTCAGTACCATAGGATAAAAGTGTGTTTTTTATACAACTAACTAAATGCAAACTATGCGATGATTGCTGAGGTGATTTAACAATCTATGGCATAGACAGATCTCTCTAGTCTCTAAAACCCTATCAAACTCACTGGTCAATCACCAGTTAGTCACATAAGTTACAGAATCTCCGGTTGTTCGTACGCAGATCACTGACGTTACGACAATATACCGAGACAATGCCAAGGAGTCTACGTATCAGTACGTAGTTCGTTTGACAACTGCTTTTAATAATTTCTAGCTTCCCATCGCCCACCTACCCCCACCTTCACCCATGAAAACCTGTGAAGCGCTAACCCAGCAATCTGGACTCTTACACCACTGGCTCGAAGCCATTCCCTTCATTGACTACCACGGCTGGCAAATTCGTGCTTGCCCCGAGGGACAAGGCTGGATCTGGGAAATCGTAGAGCCACCCGAGTTTGGCAGCAGCTATTTTGAATCGGGGGAGATTTTTCCCAGCCGATCGAAGGCTCTCCTTGCCGCTCGCCGTCTGATTTTACGGGTCTCCGTTAGCCAGACCTTAGCCCCTGTCTTGGAGGAACTCTGCCATTTTGGCTGTATTACCCCTCAAGAAACCAATCTTCTGATCCACAGTGTCTACGACGATCGCAAGCTCGTTTCGTCCTAGGTCATGCCAAAGATTGGAAAATTTTGGACCCTCAAAATTGACCCAAAATTGACCCCATCGACCGATCGTCCTGAATCACAGTTCCTGAGTCACAATTCTAAAAACTAACGTCAACCCTAAAGTCAACTTCTATTTATTCACTCAAATCACTCACATCTCGGTGGGTGAAGGGCTTTGCGTCATTGCCTGAGTAGGTAGCCGCAATCTGGCCCGTTCCCACCATTTGATACTTATAAGTGACGAGACCTTCTAGACCGACGGGACCCCGAGGCGGCATTTTTTGAGTGCTAATGCCCACCTCGGCCCCAAATCCATAGCGGAACCCATCCGCAAACCGAGTCGAACAATTCTGATACACCCCCGCTGCATCCACTTCTGACAGAAATTGAGCAGCGGTTTTTTCGTTTTCCGTGACGATCGCCTCTGTATGGCGTGACCCATAGCGCGTGATGTGCTCGATCGCCGCTGACAAATCCGACACCACTCGCACTGACAAAATCAACTCCCCATATTCCGTCGCCCAATCCTCAGGCGTCGCAGGTTTGATATTCGGCAAAATCCCACAGGTTTTCGCATCACCGCGCAGTTCAACGCCCTTCGCGATCAAAGCATCGGCGAGTTGTGGCAGGGCAGTAGGGGCGATCGTTTCATGCACCAGCAGGGTTTCGATCGTGTTGCAGGCGGCTGGATAGTGGGTTTTCGCATCGACGGCGATCGGGATCGCCTTCGTCATGTCCGCCGCTTCGTCAATGTAGAGATGACAAATCCCATCCGCATGACCTAGGACCGGGATTCGCGTGTTGTTCTGGACAAACTGCACAAAGGAATTTGAGCCACGGGGAATGATCAAATCCACATACTGGTCGAGCTTGAGCAATTCCATGGTCTCTTCGCGAGTGGTCAAAAGCTGCACTAGGTTTGGATCAAACCCAGCCCTCGTAAGACCCGCATGAATCGCCGTGACCAGCGCCTGACAAGATCGCACCGCTTCGCGCCCGCATTTCAAGATCAAGCCATTCCCCGACTTAATCGCCAAACTCGAAATCTGCATCACCGCATCCGGTCGCGCCTCAAAAATCACCCCCAGCACTCCCAGCGGGCAACTCACACGTTTCATCACCAGGCCCGCATCCAATTCCCGGTGGATCTGCAATTCCCCGATCGGATCCGCCAGTTTAATCACATCCCGAACCCCAACGATCGCCGCCTTGAGTTTCGTCTCATCCAGTTTTAATCGAGCAAACAGTGCTGAAGACGTGCCATCCTCAGCGGCAGCGGCACAATCCGCTTGGTTCGCAGCCACGATCGCAGCGGACTGTTCTAGTAAGGCATCCGCAATAGACTCCAACGCGGCATTGCGTCGGGCGATCGGTTCTAAGGCCAGCGATCGGGCGGCAAGGCGCGTCTTTTGGGCGAGAGGAGTCAGCTTTGAATCAAGCTTTGAGTCAGCAGTCATGGCGCTAATCCGCAACACTAGACTAAGTAGTATAGGTCATGATCGCCCCGATGGATTTGGGAATACTGGACTTTGGAAATTCGTAAAATTGGGGATGGAGACAGCGTGGAGGAGCGATCGTACTGGCTAGCTTGGCGAGAGATTAATGGCATTGGTGCGGTGTTACTCCATCGTCTCTGGCAGCAGTTCGGCTCCGTCGAAACCGCCTGGAATGCGACGAGTCTGGAGCTTCAGCAAGTCGAAGGCATCGGAGCCGGACGAGCCGAAAAAATTGTCGCCGATCGTCAACAGATCAACCCGGAAAAAATTCTGGCAAACTACCAGCAATACAATCCCCGCTTCATCACTCCCAGCGATCGCAGCTATCCCAAAATTCTCAAAACCATTCCCGATGCGCCCACAATTTTGCACTATCGCGGCGATATCACAATTTTAGAACAGTTAGAAACCTGCCGAGGCATGGCGATCGTCGGCACCCGCAAAGCTGGGAAATACGGCAGCATTTGGGCAGAGCGCTATGGCCAGGTTTTGACGGAGCAGGGCTTTATCATTATTTCTGGGCTAGCGGAAGGCATCGATCGGATCGCCCATGAAGCCTGTCTCGACGCAGGCGGCCAGACGATCGCGGTCCTCGGCAATGGCGTCGATCAAGTCTATCCGCCCAGCAATCGCCAACTTTACGATCGGATCGAACAGTCCGGCCTGATTTTGAGTGAATATCCCTCTGGGACCAAACCCGATCGAAAGCATTTCCCCGCCCGCAATCGCATCGTCGCCGGACTCAGCCAAGCCACCCTCGTCATGGAAGCAGGCATGGCGTCTGGCGCACTGATCACCGCCAACCTCGCCAACGACTATGGCCGAGATGTCTATGCTCTGGCTGGAAACTTGGACAGTCCCCAATCCGAAGGCTGTATCCACTTAATCAGCCAAGGCGCGCAGATTTTACCCAAACCGGAACGGTTTTTAGAACTCTTGGACGTGATGCCCAGAACCCACATTACAGAACCCGAAATCCAGGACTTAGTTCAAAGTTTGGATGTGAAAGTTGCCCAATTTCTACCCACATTGGACGAACCCCTACAAGCATTGCTCCGTTCCATTCTCGCCCTCCAAAACAACGCCCCCATGGACTTGATCATTGAGCAAACCAAGCTCAGCACGTCCGAGGTTTCCAGTGGCCTCCTCCAGCTCGAACTCATGGGCCACATCGTCCAAAATCCCGGAATGCGGTACGCGATCGCATAAATCTCTTTGTTGCATAGGTTTCTTTTAAGTATCTTTTCTAAATTTTTACGGATAGAAACATCTTTATAAATTTCTACAAAATAAAAGCATCTGTAAAATCTAAAAATTTGATCGTCTGTTCACTTTTTAAGCGTATGAAATGAATCTTTAGCTAACTTGTGTTACGCCCAAGATTGAAGCGTCTGTATTTCTCTATACCTTTAGTTAGAGATTCCATAAGTCTTATTTTTGAGGAAAACTTCTGCATATTTCCTCCACAAAACTGCTTTAAACTTTACTTCATCAGATAATTACAAAATCCTTCGAGAGATAGACTGCTTTTGGGATCCGGTTGATGCTCTAATAGCCATCATCAAAATCTTAAAATTTTCTGATCTTTAGCCGATATGGGACCTGTTATACAAAACAGCCTGCATCAGTTTTAGACTCTCGACTGCTTCTGCATCTATACATTTGAGACCAATAGAAAACAAGTCTGTGGAAATCTGTGGAAGATTTTCCGCCTCTTAATAATTTTGGGAGCGATCGTATCGTGATCTTTCTTCTTTCTTCGTCCTTAGAAAAGCAGGGAATTCCCTATCGGGCCGCTAAGCAGATCTGCATCAAGGGCCGGGTATTTCAGAAGGGAGAGTCATTTTCAAGTCGTGCATCTTTTCAGGCGTTGGCGCAATGCGAAGCGCAGCAACTAGAGGGCATCAATTGTTTGATCGTCAAGTCGGATGACATGTTGACCATTTGGCGTGAGATTCCGCGTCATGACATCGTTCTACCGAGCGCTGGACAGTCTGAAAACCAAAAACCCGTTCGCCAGAAGTCGATCGATCGGGATGGATTTTTCAACCGATCGCCGCTCTCTACAACCACATCGCCCCAAGGCGTCACCCAGACTCAAGCCCCCCTCCCCTCCAAAACCCCGAAAGCCAAACCCGCGAAGCACAGCACGGTTGATGTGCAGCGGTTACTGGATTGGATCGTGGATGCCTAGCGTGGAGATTCTTAGCGTTAGAGACGCCTAGATTCTGATCACGACCGATCGAGTGACGGTTTCAGTCGCGGTATGATGGTCCGGACTTATCATTTCCCGGCATTATGGCACAGAACTACCGCATCACCCTGCTTCCCGGCGACGGCATTGGACCTGAGATTATGGCGATCGCTGTCCAAGTCTTGAAGCGCATTGGCGAAAAATTTGATCTAACCTTTGATTTTACCGAGGCGTTGATCGGCGGCAGTGCGATCGATGCGACGGGCAATCCCTTTCCGCCCGAGACCTTAGCCGCTTGCCAAAACAGCGATTCAATTTTACTGGCGGCGATCGGTGGCTACAAGTGGGACAATCTTCCGCGAAATCAAAGGCCAGAAACCGGGCTGTTGGCGCTGCGATCGAGCCTGAATCTGTTTGCCAATCTGCGTCCTGCGACGATTTTGCCTCAACTGGTGGATGCTTCGACGTTGAAGCGGGAAGTGGTGGAAGGCGTGGACATTATGGTGGTGCGTGAGTTGACGGGCGGCCTGTATTTTGGGGAGCCTCGGGGCATTTTCACGACGGAATCCGGTGAGAAGCGCGGCGTTAACACCATGACCTACACCGAAAGCGAAATCGATCGCATTGGTAAAGTGGCCTTCGAGACGGCGATGAAGCGCGGTAAAAAGCTTTGTTCGGTAGACAAGTCCAATGTGCTGGAAGTCTCTCAGCTTTGGCGCGACAAGATAACGGCAATGGCGGCGGACTATCCCGAAGTGGAGCTGTCCCATCTCTATGTGGATAATGCGGCGATGCAGTTGGTTCGATCGCCTCGGCAGTTCGATACGATCGTCACCAGTAATTTGTTTGGCGATATTTTGTCGGATGCGGCGGCGATGTTGACGGGCAGCATTGGCATGTTGCCATCAGCGAGTCTGAGCAATCCGGGGCAACCGGGTGTTTATGAACCTGTCCATGGATCCGCGCCGGACATTGCGGGCCAGGACAAGGCCAATCCTCTGGCGCAGATTTTGAGTGCGGCGATGATGTTGCGCTATGACTTAAATCAAGCAGCGGCGGCAGATGCGATCGAGGCGGCGGTGGTTAAGGTTTTGGATCAGGGCTATCGGACGGGGGATATTGTGTCGGCGGGGTTTGAAACCGTGGGATGTAAGGCGATGGGGGAGGCGTTATTGAAGGCGATCGGTTAGGGTTGGGCTTCGGCTCCGCTCAGCCCACGAAGATCTGGGAGTGAGGGCTAGGGTTGGGCTTTGCTAACGCAACGCTGCGCGAACGGCTCCGCTCAGCCCACGAAGATCTGGGATTGAGGGGTGAGCGGGGTCGTAGTTTAGGTCCATAAGGACTAGCCCGGTACTTCCAAGATCGAGGGCTGAGCGGAATCAGAGGTCGAGGGCTGAGCGGAGTCGAAGCCCGGTCTTTTGGGTTCAATACCGAGTTCTTCTAGGGTTTTCCAGCCGGGTAGCCAGCGACGCCGATCGCGCAAAATTTTCGCATTGATCCAAAATCGTACCTCTGGATCACAGGACGATTCCAGTTCAGCAAAGACGTACTCTGCTTCGTTTTTACGGTTCACCACCTGAAAATGCCGCCAACCGAAGGTGGATTCACAAGCCGTCCATTTCGATCGGAGTAAATGCGGGAACTTTTGTTTCTTGGGCATCGTCGGGGGGAGGATCTGAATTTTGAATTGAGAATTGAGACTTTAAGAGTGATGAGCGTTTTGAGAAGCTTACAGTACCATGGGGTACTTCTTTGGAGGATACCGTCCGTGAATACCACGTCTGTAAATATCAATGCATTACAGGTCCAGAAACCGTTCAGACACTTAGTTCACAAACGGTTGGCTCAAGGGACGGCGATGGCGATCGTCATCGCAGGTGTGACGGGCGTGGGGACGATCGCCCGTGCCGAAAACCTGGAACACATTCAGAAATTACTCTCCACCAAAGAGTGCCAACGCTGCGATTTCCAAGGCGCAAGTTTGGTGATGGCGAACCTCCAAAGCGCCAACGTCCAAGGCGCAAACTTTCAAAGTGCCAATCTCAGTCGCGTGATTTTTGCTGGGGCTAACCTGCGCAATGCCAACCTCGCAGGCTCCAGTCTCAGCGGCGCAAACCTCGGCGGGGCAGACTTAACAGGTGCCGATCTACGCAATACAGACCTGCGCGGCACCATCCTGACAGGCGCAGTCTTGACCAATGCCAAACTGGACGGGGCCGCATTGCAAGGGGCGATCGACCTGCCTAGCAATATTGGCACTGCTGAACAATATTACCAATGGGCCAGCGAATCCACCCGCCAAAAGCGCTACGACATTGCGATCGAGCAGTTCACGCAAGCCTTAGCGCGGGAACCCCTTCATGCGCCATCCTACTTTGGCCGTGCTATTGCCCAATTTGAAATTGGAAAGCGCAGTGAGGCGATCGCAGACATGACCCAAGCCCATGAACTATTCAAAACCAAGGGCGATCGGGCCGGGATTGAATCCAGTGACAAGATTTTAGTCGCCATGAAAAAGCCACCGGAATCCAACGAAGGACGCGGTGGCAACGGACTCGGCATGGGAATGATCAACGTCGTTGGTTCCCTGCTCAGACTCTTCTTAATCCGATAACGTCAGATAGGTCTATAAATCCTATCAAACCACCCTCACCCCAACCCTCTCCCAAGGGGAGAGGGAACCAGATTCAAAACCCAAGTTGAGGGCTGAGCGGAGCCGAAGCCCGCCGGATTCTGAATTCTTGCTATCTAAGCTCTCGCTTCTGCAAAAATCACCTGAAGAATCTCCATCGCGCCTTGGTCCTTCAGCATCGCCGCCAGCTTTTCACCCAACGCTTCCGCCTCCTCCGGCGCACCCGAAACCTCATTTTGCACCAGCTTCTGACCATCTAGACTCGCAACCAAGCCTTTCAACGTCAGCTTGCCATCCACGATCGCAGTATTCACCCCAATCGGCACCTGACAGCCACCCTCTAGTTCCCGCAGAAACGCCCGTTCCGCATGGCAACGTTGCGCTGTGGGCGTATGTTCGAGGAACTTGATCACCTTCAGCGTTTCTTCGTCCCCTTCGCGGCATTCAATTCCGAGCGCACCCTGACCGACGGCATGTAGGGAAATTTCAGCGGGGATGGATTGATGGATCCGATCGCCAAAACCCAACCGATGTAAACCCGCATAGGCCAAAATCAAACCGTCGTACTCACCCGCATCCAACTTCGCAAGGCGCGTATTCAAGTTACCGCGCACGTCTTTGAAGGCGAGGTGGGGATAGTGATGACGCAATTGAGCCAAGCGACGCAGCGACGAGGTGCCAATGACAGACCCTTCGGGCAGCGTTGCCAATTGGAACGACTTTTTGCTCTCATGCACCACCAAGGCATCCGCTGGATCTTCGCGTTCCGTCACGCAACCCAGCATCAGGCCCTCGGGTAAGTTGGTCGGCAAATCTTTCAACGAGTGAACCGCAAAATCCGCCCGTCCGTCCAGCATCTGGACTTCAAGCTCTTTCGTGAACAGCCCCTTGTCGCCAATTTTAGACAGCGGCGCATCCAGGATTTTGTCGC
>JAAFJU010000072.1 GCA_013298165.1 Synechococcales cyanobacterium bin31.maxbin.ball.101
TGCTGATGGCTTCTAAAATAGCTGTTTTCCCTTGACCATTTGTGGCTACTAGGACAGTTAACTGTTCATGAAAGTCCATTTCTAAGTCTGCAAAACAGCGGAAGTCCCGCAGGTGCAACGTGTTGATCAACATATTTCCTGAGTTGAGACAAGATCAATCTTCAGTATAACGCCTGGGGCTTGAGCAACATCACCCATAGCCAATGTAATTGGGCAAATACTCATGAACTGAAAACGTATTAACTGCCAGGGCTGTATCTACTAATGCTTTGTTCAGTATTTCGGCGATCGTTCCAGAATGACGATCGCACTGATCATTTTATCGATCGCAAAAACCGATGAAAATTACAAAATTCGGTTAAATTATGAGGACTCCCTATCGTGGCAAAATCTAGCTAGAAATCATTCTACTAGACCCAATTCTAGAGGGAGATGAATTGAGGATCCCAACGATCGTACGGGTGACAAACTCTAGTGCTTGTGGAACTGGATGCAGCGGCAAGTATTCAACAATGTGGTGGGTGGTGCGATCGTAGGAGCCAAAGCGCCAAATTTCCCCTGTGGAGACGGCTCCGTAGAGAACGGGATTGTCTGATTCAATCCAGCGATCGAGGGCAATCATTTCGACGGCGAGTTGAGTGAAGCCTTTGGTTAAATCAGATTGTTTGGCTTCTATGACCAAAAGGCTGTGGGGGCTGGGGATGTAGTAGTCGAGGGAGCCTTTGAGCCAGTTGCTGACGGTGACAGCGTATTCGATGTTGATGGCGTAGTCCAGCCGATCGCAGATCTGATCAATCAATGGAAAAATCAAGGCTTCGCGGCGGGCTTGTTCCGTCGTGGTGTTGACTCGTTGAAGTCGGCGACTCATGCTGGTGGCGAAGTCGGTGATCCAGGGTAGATCTAGCGTTGAATAGGGGAGGTCGGCGCGATCGGTGCGCTCTAGTGTGCAGCCGAGGTCTGCCAGGATGTCTTCGGGGGTGTAGGGCAGATCAAAGTATCGACTGAAGGTGTATGATTCGCTTGGATTGAGGACTTTTGGCATTGGACTTCCTCGCATAGTTATTCCATTGTATCGAAGTTTGAGGGCTGGTTCTAATTCTATTGTTTGGTCACAGCAATTCCAAATTAAAACGCCTCTTCGCTGTGTTGTTGGACCGCACCGGAATGAATTCGGTGCGGATCAAGATTGCGACGATCGAACTTTGAATTTGAAACTGCTGCTTTTAGGTCTAGATGCGCCATTTAGTCATGGTGCTGAGAAAGTCATCTTTTCGGGTGGGGTGCGGTTGGATTTTGCTCCATTCTGCATGGTCGCAGAAATGTAAGGTGCAGAGATGGTCTATGGTGGCTTGGATGCCAATGCGACTGCCGATGAGAAGGACGCGCACGGGTTATGCGATGGATTGTGAAGACCGATCCATCGGGTTTTGGGCCATGTTCATGGTGTTTTTTAGTTTTTTCTAGGGTGGAAAAAACCAAAAATTTGAGCCACCCCACGGTGAATCGTTAGTGGGATGGCTCATAAGGCTACGTGTTAACATGGCCAAATAACCGCCCGCTGGGTAATCAGCGCGTGTGGTTTAGCCGATGGTTAGTGGTCTCAACACTAGCCATTGGCGCTCAAATTTTTGGGGCCAGATGCTCGGTTGCATCCTGTGAGATTTAGCGTAGCGGATTTGATCGAGGTTTTCAAGCGTGTCGGGGATTGAATATTTTTTCGTGTAAAAGGACACTCAAGGTCGAGGTTTTAACTAAAAAAGTGCGATCGTTTGGGTTGAAGTTGCGACATCTGCATCATCGCAAGGCTGATATGAGTAAAACTGGAGGGGGCTGAGAGACTTTGGTCCTCTGCAGGAAAGGGTTAAAATTTTGTGAAGGGAGAGAGGGGCGATCGATCGGGTGGTTATACACTAGACTTAATCGGAAATAAGAATGGTCAAAATGGCCTCAAATAGTTGCTATATAAGCGTTTGAGCCATGTTTTTACGGTTTTCTGAAACCCTTGTGTAGCAAGGGTTTCTACTATTTCCGATAAAGTTTACTGAAGTGAGTCCACCTAAGATTCTATCTTGGGGATGTTATTTGGACCGATCGGCAACCTAACCACCTATTTTGCTACATGTCACAAAAGCCAATATTACTCCGAGAGTTTTCATTGTTATGCGTGCGTCAATTGAGCTTGAAAAATTGTTCCTTCGACAGTCTCCTCTTGAAAAATTTCAAATATTTTTTGAAGAAAATGGTGTTTATAACTCTATTTCGTACGGAGACGTGTCAGACAGCCCAATTCATTTAGCTGTGCTCAATGACCGTTTAGATGTTGTAAAACTATTGGTTCAAAACGGTGCTTCCCTCGAACCACTAGAAATTCATCCAAAACATGAAGATCCATATCCTGAATTTCAAAATTTTGACTGTGATGATGATAGATTTACTGGAGATCCATTAATCACTGCGGCTAGTCGAGGTAAACAGGAGATTTTCAATTTTTTGGCACCATTTGCTCTGCCACGGCAACGCAACCAGGCAACTTTCTACTTGGCTGAGGGGATTAAATGCAATTCCGTTTCCAGTTCGGATGACTCGTCTGCGTTCCAAGAGGTTGTAGCTGCTCGTCCAAGTTCAAATGACGCTGATGCTTTTGGGCAATGGTTAACGGACTTAGTACAGTCTACTATCACAGAGCTTGATCAAAGTGCTGCAATGCGCTCTGCATCTATTCAGTTCCTCGAACACTGCCAAGGACAAATAGCACAAGGATTAGATGTCGATCATATTGGTGATAATGGATGTACTTTTTTGTGGGCGGCAGCACACAACGGTTACATTGAAGCAGTTCGTAGTCTAATAGAGCTAGGAGCATCTGTTGATATTCCTAACCCCAAAGATAACTGGACACCATTGATGATAGCGGTAGATGCTCATATTCCTTGGACATTTGGAACAATGAATGTATGGAAGAAAGCGGAAAGCCATCAAGTAGAAATTGTTAATCTTTTACTTCAAGCAGGCGCTAATGTTAATCATCATGGGAAAAATGGAGAAACTGCATTGACTCTGGCGAGGGAGTATGAAAAAGATAACTATTATGAAGAGGAAATACTCGACACGGCAATTTGTGGAATGGAATCTGCCTTGGAGAATGCCGTAAGCTAACAAGTGCGATGCCCCGGAACTTTGGAGTATAGTCGGCTAATATCTCGGAGTTGTCTGAGTCCGATGTTCCCAATCATTATGCTGACCGTCCACAAAGAAAAACGTATTTCTAAATTCTATATTTTCAGCATTTTAGTGATCGTTTTAAAACTACGATCGCACTCATCCTTTCATCGATCGTAAAAACATCTTTCAACTCAAAACAGTCAACTAGCAGCAATACTAGAACGCAACTCCCAGACTCTAGTTCAAAAACCGTCCAAAATATTGATCGCCGCGAACCGATGAAAATTGCAAAATTCGGTTAAATTATGAGGACTCCCGATCGTGGGAAAAACGGTGTGAGTTCTTGTGAGGAAAATTTATGCTGAGTTGGGAACTGGGATCCAGTATTGCGCGGATGCAGCGTGAACGCGCTTGGGTAGAAGTGAATGTCGGCGCGATCGGCCATAACATTCGGCAGATTCGGGCATTGCTCAAGGCCGAGACCGACTTGATGGCTATTGTAAAAGCTGACGCCTATGGCCATGGGGCCGTCACCGTCGCAAAGGCCGCACTCAGCGCTGGGGCCACTTGGCTCGGTGTCGCGACGATTCCGGAAGGCATCGAACTTCGAGAAGCCGACATTGACGCCCCCATCTTGATTTTAGGCGCGACCAATCTGCCAGAACAAGTCCAGACGATCGCCCGCTGGAGGCTCTCCCCCACCCTCTGCACCCCAAAACAAGCCATGGTCTTCTCCGAAGCGATCGGCGACACCGGAGCCTTGGCCGTGCATTTAAAAATTGACACCGGAATGTCACGACTGGGAATGCGCTGGACCGAAGCCGTTGAACTTTTGGAACTGGTTAAACGATTGCCCAACCTCAAAATCGCCAGCATTTATTCTCACTTCGCCACCGCCGATGACCCCGACGAAACCATCATGCGCGAACAGCATCGCCGCTTTGAAGCCGTATTAAAAAACTGTCGCATTCCCGATAATATTCCCCGTCACTTTGCCAACTCCGCCGCCACCCTGACGGATTCTAATTTGCAATACAACATGGTGCGCACGGGATTGATTACCTATGGTTTATATCCCGCGCCCCATTTGAAAGACAAGATTGATTTAATGCCCGCATTGCAGGTAAAAGCCCGACTGACCCAGGTGAAAAAAATTCCAGCGGGAACCGGAGTGAGCTATGGTCATCGGTTTATTAGCGATCGGGACATGACGATCGCCGTGATTGGTATTGGCTATGCAGACGGCATTCCCCGTCGCTTATCCAATCAAATGAACGTCCTCATTCGCGGCCAACGCATTCAACAAATCGGCTCCATCACCATGGACCAAATCATGGTGGATGTCAGCAGCATTCCAGATATTCAAGAAGGCGAAGTCGTCACGATCCTCGGACGCGATCGATCGGAGTCCATCAGTGCCGACGACTGGGCGGAAACCCTAGAGACCATTTCATGGGAAATCCTATGTGGATTTAAAAACCGCTTGCCTCGGGTGATTGTGGGTCAGAGTGCCGCAGTGGCGCAATCGATGGCACCGAATTAATGTAAAAATAGACACTTGCAACATTGCCTATAGGAAAATCTATGACCACCCCCGCTAAAATTGTCTACACCTTTACCGACGAAGCCCCGGCATTGGCGACCTATTCGTTTTTGCCGATCGTTGAGGCATTCACCCAAGCCGCAAAGGTGACGATCGAAACCAGCGACATCTCTTTAGCGGGGCGAATCATCGCCAATTTTCCCGAATATCTCCAGCCCGACCAGCGCCAACCCGACGCCCTAGAACAACTCGGCGAACTCGCCAAAACACCCGAAGCCAATATTATTAAACTCCCCAATATCAGCGCCTCCGTCCCCCAACTCACCGCAGCGATTCAAGAGTTGCAATCCCAAGGATATAAGGTTCCCAACTACCCCGCAGACCCTAAAACCGACGAAGAAACTGCAATCAAATCGCGCTATGCCAAAGTCCTAGGATCAGCCGTCAATCCCGTGCTGCGAGAAGGCAACTCCGATCGACGAGTCGCCAGCGCCGTCAAAAAATACGCCCAAAAAAATCCCCACAAAGTCGGTGCCTGGAAGCCTGATTCCAAATCCCATGTGGCCCATATGAATAGCGGGGATTTCTACGGCAGTGAACAGTCTGTAGTGGTTGAATCCGCAGGCCCCGTCAAGATTGAACTCATTGCAACGGATGGCCGCGTGACCGTTCTCAAGGAGAAAACCAATGTCACAGCGGGCGAAATCATTGATGCTTCCGTCATGTCGGTGAATGCCTTACGATCGTTCTACGAGAATGCAATGACTGCTGCAAAAGCCGACGATATTCTGCTGTCATTGCATGTGAAAGCCACCATGATGAAGGTGTCTGACCCGATTTTGTTTGGTCATGGGGTGACGGTTTATTTCAAAGAGGTGTTTGCTAAATACGCAGAGACGTTTGCGACTCTGGGTGTGAATCCTAAGAATGGTTTAGGTGACGTGTTTGCCAAAATTAAATCGTTGCCGGATGCAGAACGATCGGCGATCGAAGCGGATATTCAAGCCACCTACGCCGATCGGCCCCGACTCGCTATGGTCAACTCCGACCTAGGCATTACCAATTTACATGTTCCTAGCGACGTGATTATCGATGCATCAATGGCCGCAGCGATTCGCACTTCAGGTCAAATGTGGGGCGCAGATGGCAAAGCCTATGATACCAAAGCGATGATTCCCGATCGTTGCTACGCCACCATCTACCAAGAATGCATCAAATTCTGTCAGGAAAACGGCGCATTTGATGTAACGACCATGGGTAATGTCGCCAATGTGGGCTTAATGGCACAGAAGGCCGAAGAATACGGCTCCCATGACAAAACCTTTGAAATCCCCGCTGCGGGAACCGTGCGCGTAGTAGATAGCTCCGGCAAAACGCTCCTCAGCCATACCGTGGAAGCAGGTGACATCTGGCGCATGTGTCAGACGCGGGATTTGCCGATTCAGGATTGGGTGAAGCTAGCGGTAAATCGCGCTAAAGCAACGGGAGTTCCAACGGTTTTCTGGTTGGATCCCGATCGTGCCCATGATGCCAATGTGATTGCTAAAGTGAACCAATACTTACCGCAGCACGACACCACAGGACTCAATCTTCAGATTCTCTCACCGATCGCCGCCATGCGCTTCACCTGCGAACAGATTAGAGCGGGGAACGATGTGATTTCCGTGACGGGAAATGTGCTGCGGGATTACCTGACGGATTTGTTCCCAATTCTGGAGTTGGGGACCAGTGCGAAGATGCTGTCGATCGTGCCTTTGCTAGCAGGCGGCGGACTCTTTGAAACTGGGGCAGGTGGTTCTGCGCCGAAACATGTGCAGCAGTTTGTCACGGAAGGCCATTTGCGTTGGGATTCGCTAGGTGAGTTTTTAGCGTTGGCAGTTTCATTAGAAGATTTGGCGATTAAAACCAACAATGCCGATGCGTTAATTTTGGCTCAGACGTTAGACCAAGCGAATGGTAAGTTCTTAGACAACAGCAAATCCCCGTCTGCGAAAGTCAATGAATTAGACAATCGTGGCTGTCACTTTTACCTGGCGCTCTACTGGGCAGAGGCGATCGCCGCCCAAGACCAAAGCCCAGCGCTCAAAGCGAAGTTTGCACCTTTAGCCGCACAGTTAAGTCAGCAGGAAAGTCAGATTTTGGCAGAACTCAATGGCGCTCAAGGTCAAGCGATCGACATCGGCGGCTATTACCATCCCGAACCCGAGAAAACTAAGCAAGCCATGCGCCCTAGTGCGACCTTGAATGCGGCGATCGCGGCGATCGGATAGGGCCATCGATCGGGGTTGATCTGCTTCAATCCCCAGCAGTTCCAAATTCAAAGTTTGATCGTCGCAATCTTAATCCGCGCCGAACTAGAAGTTGGCGCTCTAGAGTGCGAAGTCTACTCGAAGTAGACTAGAAAGAGGAATTTTAGGGTTTTCTTGAGTCAGTGCCCACTGACTTCGCTCTCAAGAGCACCGAATTCATGATACTGTTGGCGAATCCCTCAGAGAAAAATAACTTCCTTTGTGGAATGCGGGTTTCAGAGATTTTGAGATAAAACAACCTAAAAATCCGAAAAGCCTTACTGGGCAAGGAATAGAGTAATCTTCGATTTTCCTTTTTCTAATTCGCCAACAGTATCATTCATTCCGGTGCGGTCCGATAACGCAGCGAAGAGGCTTTTGAATTTGGAACTGCGCCTCAACTCCGATCGGTCTTGCTAATTCTGGCGGTGTCGATCCAGATTTGTGAGATCATGAAGTCCTAGTTCTGAATGATTGCCATGATCTTTGACTCCAATCACTATTGGTTGCGAAATGCCCATGTGCCCCTGTCGTTAATGGTGGGTGGCTCAAAATGGACCCCTCGCAAACCGCCGATCGACCATCTGCTCTGTGTCGATATCGAAATTCAAGATGGCACGATCGCCACCCTCACCGCAGCGGGGATGTTCACCAGTTTTAATGTGCCGTCGATCGATCTTCAGAAAAGCATGGTGATCTCTTGCTTTGCGGAATTACATACCCATTTAGATAAAGGGCATATCTGGGAACGCACGCCCAATCCTGATGGCAGTTTTGAAAGCGCCTTAAATGCAGTGGAGAAGGATTGTAAAAAGTATTGGAATGCAGACGATGTCTATCGGCGCATGAATTTTGGGATTCAATGTAGTTATGCCCATGGAACTAGGGCGATTCGGACCCACATTGATTCCTTCGGAAAGCAGGCGGCGATTAGTTGGAAGGTCTTTGATCAATTGCGATCGGAATGGGCCGATCGGGTGACGTTGCAGGCGGTTTCGATCGTGCCCTTGGATTATTTCATGACGCCAGCAGGTGAAAAGCTTGCAGACCTAGTCGCACAAATGGGTGGAATTCTCGGCGGGGTGGCCTTTACAAACCCTGACCTAGACGCGCAAATCGAACGAGTATTTCAATTAGCCAAAGCGCGAAAATTGAATTTGGATTTCCATGTGGATGAAAATGGGGAAGCGGATTCACGCTGTTTAAAACTGATTGCGGAGGCGACGATTCGGCATAAATATAAGGGTAAGGTGGTATGCGGACATTGTTGTAGTTTGTCTGTGCAGCCAGAAGACGAAATTCAGGAGACGATCGCGCTGGTGAAGAAAGCGGGAATTGCTGTTGTCAGTTTGCCCATGTGCAATCTCTATTTACAGGATCGCAACATTGCTAAAACCCCCTATTGGCGAGGAGTGACCCAAATTCACGAATTGAAAAAAGCAGGCGTTCCGGTGACGATTTCCAGTGATAATTGCCGCGATCCCTTCTATGGATTTGGCGATCATGATGGTTTAGAAGTGTTTAATATGGCCGTTCGCATTGCCCATCTCGATCGACCCTATGGAGATTGGATCAATGCCTTGACGTTGACTCCGGCTGAAGTGATGGGACTGCCCTACTGGGGCCAAATTGGGGCGGAGATGCCTGCGGATTTGATTATTTTTAAAGCGCGAACTTACAGCGAGTTGCTATCCCGATCGCAGCACGATCGAATTGTGCTGCGATCGGGAAAGGCGATCGATCGGAGTTTGCCGAGCTATGCTGAATTGGATGATTTGGTAATGATTTAAATTCACCCAGTTCAAATGATGATCGGTTTGCTCCAATCCTCAATCTCTAAATTTGGTACCTGCTCAAAATCTTTTCGATTTCGAGTGACAAGAGTTGCACCCTGAGTACAAGCAATGGATGCAATTTTTAAATCTTGCGCCCCAATTCTTATCTTTTGCTTTCGAAGTTGCGAATACTGATTCTGCGCATTCAAATCAAAATCTAGGATTTGCAAATCTGAAAAATATTGCACGGTAATCTTAAGACGAGCATAAGCCACAATGACTTCTTCTGGATTTCTTGCTTTACGAATCCTGTCTAACCATCCTCGCATCTGTTCTTCAATCGTGACGATCGAAACAGCCAATTGTAAGGGTTCAACCATTGCGATCCGTTGAGAAACGGTTAAATTTCCTCGCTGATGTAGCGAAACATGGTCTGTGTCCAGTATCCAGAGCTTCAAGCCTCGTCCTCCCGCTCCTGTGCGGCCAGTTCAGCATCTAACTCCTCGCGATACTGTGCGATTGAATCTAGCATCTCATCAAAGATTGGATCATCTTTAAAGATCCCAGAGAATTTAGTCCAAGGATTTTCTGGTTTCACAATCGACTCCGTCGGCTGTTGTGGAACGTCTAGTGGAACCTCTAACTGTAAAACTTTAGTATGCTTCAATCGGTGGATTAAGACTTGACGCAATGAATCAATCGCATGTTCTTCCGTATCACCGCTGGCATGACAACCCGACCACCCTAAAACACTAGCCTGATGTCTACCATCAGATTTCTGTTCTAGGAGAATGTCATAGACTTGTTTTGGTGCGATCGTTTCAAGATTCATAAATCTGCGTCAGGACGAAGCTTGACGGCTGCACTAATGTTACTCCATCATAGCAGGCTGAAATCCGATCGTAGAGTCGCCCAGGGAAATATTTCAAAGCGTCGGCATGATCTAATTCAAATCGGCATTTTCTGGTGTGCCGATCGTTTCCACAGATGTTTCATCATTAGAAGCAGCTAGAGAAATCCAGGTACCTGATTGCTTCATCGATTCAGAAAGTGCCACCAACACCATGACCAAATCAGCCCCTAACCAACCAGACGAAATCGTTGAACGCTCGTTCTGTTGAATGCAATAGACAAAATGTTCGCACAAGGCTTGCAAGGGTTCCTGCGGTGTTAACGGAAGCACTTCGCGAGATTGTCGATCGGGCGCAAAAGATTGCTCAGTTCGCACCAATTCTCCATACTGAATCACCAAAGGCTCCGCTGCCAGTTCATCAAAAATCAATGTTCCCCGATCGCCCACGATCGCCATCCGCCGCTGTTTATCACAATTCAACCAAGAGAAATGCAGATCCGCACAGAACCCATTGGCATATTCCAACGTAGCCCAAATGGTATCTGCGAGTCCATTGGGTGAAAGTTCTGTTTGTTTCTCGTTTTGCAGCCAGCCTTGACCCCGTGCCATCACGCGCACAGGCCGATCGCCGAGCCAATGATTTAAAATGGCAATATCATGAATCGCCAAATCCCAGAGGGCATCGACATCCTGACGCACAGGAGCTAGATGAGTTCGAGTTGCATACCCATAGCGCAGATTGCCGATATCTTGAATGGCACGACGGCCTCTAGCGATCGCAGGATTAAATAAATAGGTGTGATCGACAATCAATTGAACATTGTTTCGCTGAGCCAGTTCACAGAGTTCCAGCGATTCCCGAACGGTTAATGTTAACGGCTTTTCTGCAAGGACATGCAATCCCTTAGATAAGGCCGCATGGATCACTTCGTAATGCGTTTCAGCGGGAGTGGCGACAACGATCGCATCCAATTCCAAATCATTCAGTGCCGTTTGCCAATCGGTGAGCCATTGCGTGTCACCGGGGGCGATGGCGGCGAAGGATTCCTGCGATCGGGTTAGATTGGGCTGCCAGGGATCGATGACGGCACTGACGGTCACGTTCGGGTTTTGTAAAAAGTTGCGCAGAAGATGACTGCCCCAGCGCCCAACGCCCATCATGGCAATGCGAAGTGTTGCTTGACGGGTTGTCGGGCGGGTTGCAGTATGGAGCATGGTTCAGTCCTAGTAATTTCTCTTCAAGGGAACGATCGTTATCTGAACTGTTTTTAAATTCAGTCGCTAACCGATTGTGCCCAAGACTCAAAATTCTCTAGCATTCATTGCTAAATTCACCCTAAACATTCAATCTGTGAATTTACTGACTTCCCCAGAATGGTTGGGATCAGCGCGCGCTCACTCTAGGCAACAGGAATCAGACTTTCCGTGAGAAATTGATTGATTTGTTGGAGGAGGGGGTGCTGTTTACGATCGGGTGTGGTGGTGATTTCTTGGATAAGGGCGGCGATCGATGGCACAGCAGAAATCACTTTGTAAGGTTCGTCAGTCGCACAACGCAAAAGCAACTGTTCAACCGTTTGAGTTTCTTCTCGAATATCTTCAGGTTTTGTGGATTTGGCATCAACGATTAAAAGAACGGGGCGCGATCGATCGGACATCAGGGTTCCGGCGATCGAAATGGCCGTCGATCGGTATTTTGCACCCAAGATTTCAATGCCTTTCCACTGATCAGTGGGGAAGATCTCTTGAAGAGCGGAGGCATTTTCTTCTCCTTCGAGAACAATATAGGCATTTTTCATAGCAGTTCTCCCGTATTAAGCTTACAAAGCGGCAGTGCTTGTTCAACACAATATCAATATTTATCAATGAAATGTTGGTCGTCAGTTTAGATCTCAGTGAGTGATGTGATGATAGCCGATCGCCTTGACAAACCGATCGATCGCACCTTGAACGTCTTTCGCGATCTCTACATCAGCCGCGATCGCTCCTGCATCAAGCCCCCGCCCTAGCAACGGTACATCAATGCAAGCCTCCAGGATCACTCGTCCCGACATGGTGGTCATAATTTCAATCAATGACGCTTGAGCATGAGTTGCGCGGGGAGAGGCATTAAAGAGTGCGATCGGTTTATTCACAAATTCAGATCCACTGACTAACCAATCCAACGCATTTTTCAATACTCCAGGAACACCATGAGCGTACTCTGGACTACAGATAAGCAATCCATCTGCCCATGCAATTTGCGATCGTAAATCTTTAACAGAAGCCGGTTCGATCGGTTCTAAATCTGGATTGAAATGGGGCAAATCATTCAGCCCACCATAGAGCTGAATCTCAACGCCAGCCGGAGCAAGCGCGATCGTGGCTTGCAACAATGCGGTGTTGGAAGAAACCGATCGTAAACTCCCCGAAATCGCCAAAATTCTGACCATCACCCAATCTCTCTAAAAACATCCGGTTCCCCTAGAATTGGGGTTTAGGGGGCCACCCGCTTCTTTACTAAAACCGATCGACCCCACGAATATCTCGCATGGCATAGCCCTTCGCGCCTTCACCGCAAGTCTTCGGTGTGGGAAAGAGTTTCGTCGGGTTGGCGATGCCTTTGGGGTCGATCGCCTCGCGCACGTAGAGCATGGTTTCAATGTCTGCGGTGGTGAACATGTCGGGCATGTAGCAGCGCTTTTCGGCACCAATGCCATGCTCACCTGAAATGCTGCCGCCCACCCGGACGCAGAGCTTGAGAATTTCGCCGCCGAGTTCTTCGACTTTTTCGAGTTCTCCGGGAACGGCATTGTTATACAAAATCAACGGATGCAAATTGCCGTCACCCGCATGAAACACGTTCGCCACCGGATACCCAAACTCCGTCCCCAGCCGATCGATTTCACCCAGGACATATTGCAATTGCGTACGCGGAATCACGCCATCTTGAACGTAGTAATCTGGGCTAATTTTGCCCATGGCAGCAAAGGCAGCTTTGCGACCTTTCCATAGGGTGAGCCGATCGTCTGCGTCCGTTGCGATCGTCACATTGCGCGCCCCATTTTGTTTGCAAATGGCTTCAATTCTGACTGCACTGGCCGTTGCCTCGACTTCTAAACCATCGACTTCAATGAGTAAAATCGCCGTTGCATCACGGGGATAGCAATTAGTTTTAACAACATCTTCTACCGCATTAATACTAAAATTATCCATCATCTCAATACCACCCGGCATAATGCCAGCGCCAATGATATCGGCAACGGTTTTTCCTGCTGCTTCAACGCTAGTAAAGTCAGCTAGTAACACCTGAATGGATTCCGACGCTTTCAAAATTCGCAACGTCACTTCTGTCGCAATGCCCAACGTCCCTTCAGACCCGACAAACACCCCCGTCAGGTCATATCCCGGCATTTCTGGCATTTCACCGCCGAGTTTGAGAATGTCACCTGTGGGTGTGACGATCGTTAATGCCAAAACATGATTGGTCGTAACCCCGTACTTCAGACAGTGGACGCCGCCGGAGTTCTCCGCCACATTGCCGCCGATCGAACAAATGATTTGACTAGAGGGGTCAGGTGCATAATAAAAACCTTCACCACTCACCGCTTGCGTCACCCAATTGTTAATTACACCAGGTTCGACCGTGACCGATTGGTTTTCGTAATCGATGTCAATGATTTGACGCATCAGGGCGGTGCTGATCAGGATGCAGTTTTCAATAGGCAATGCCCCACCCGACAATCCCGTTCCTGAGCCTCGCGCCACAAAGGGGATGTTTTGATCATGGCAAATCTTCACGACCTTCGCGACCTCTTCCGTGGTGCGCGGCAGGACCACCAGCGCAGGCCGTTGACGGTAGCTGGTCAATCCATCGCACTCATAGACTAAGAGTTCTTCCCGACGCCGCACGACGCTTTTCTCCCCGACGATCGTCTGGAATTGGTCTGCGATCGACATCCAGTCGTGGGTTTCAGGTCTGGGAGGGGCTTGAGTAATCATGGTGCGTCAAAACGATGGGTTCCTTCAGTATAGGGCGTTAGATTCGATACCGTTGATTGAATCCTCAGATTTGAGTGCCGGACCGACATTTCCGGTTGATCCATTTGAATTAAAATCCGATCGGTCAGCCGTTCCACAATCCAAATCTGCTCTTCTACCGACAACTGTTCCAGATCGGCCACGATTTGTTCTAATGCAATTGCCCGATCGTCCTTCATCACAGCCCTCTGATTTCAATCTAATGCGTTCTTCCCCAACTCCTTCGGCCCCCAAACCCCCTTTCTTAGATGCCCGTCAGGGCTATATTCTGGGGGCTTTGAATCAGTTCTTGCGGTCCGGCTCCCCCAGAATTGGGGGATGGGGGGCGGTTCGCCAAAATCTACTCATTCACCAACTGAACCCCAGAATGACAAAACTTCGTCACCCAAAACTCCAATGTCGGATCAGAAAACTTGTTTTGCATTGCCAGGGCGATCGCCCCCGCTTGCTCCAACGACTGCGCTAGAGCAAACACGGTCGAACCAGAACCGGACATCATCACGCCTAATGAATCCGTCTGAGCAAAGGCATCGCGCAATTGTTGAATCTTTGGATAGTGCGGCAACACCACCTTCTCCAAATCATTATGCAATCCTGCCCCGATCGCCGCTGCATCCCCCCGGACGATCGCGCTCATCATGGCTCCGGTTCGCAACTGTTCTAGCCTGCGATCGAGTTCTGTTGCGGTGGCGGGATAGGTCGGCCCAAACTCCGATCGATAGGTCTTATAGGCCCAAGGCGTCGGCACAGGCAAATCCTGATACTTCGCCAACACCGCATACAAACTATCCAACTCCGGCAAAGGATCAATAATTTCCCCACGTCCCGTACAAAGCGCCGTCCCGCCCGCCACACAGAACGAAATATCAGAACCCAGTTCGGCGGCCAATCCCTGCAACTCCACCTGCGTCAACCCCAAGTCCCAAAGCAAATCAATTCCCACCAAAACCGCTGCACAGTCAGCCGATCCGCCCGCCAGTCCTGCGCCCATGGGAATGCGTTTTTGTAGATCGATCGCAATTCCACCGTGTTTCTTTGCATCGTCTGGAAAGCGTTTTTGCATTAATTCAGCCGCTTTCCATGCGAGATTGCTGGCATCGGTAGGGACATTAGGCCGATCGCAGGTCAACCCAATCCCCGCTTCCCGTCGCTCTGCCACCGTTACGGTATCCGCTAAGTCAATACTCTGCATCACCATGACCAACTCATGAAAACCATCAGGCCGATCGCCTGCGATATGCAGCAGTAAGTTAATTTTGGCTGGAGCGGTCAGAGTTAAGGAACGCATAGAAAAATCAGAGGAAAAGCCCTCCTATCATATCTTGATTCAGTGTCAGTCATTCCGTCTTCGCCTTCAATGACGGCAAGGATGGCTGCAATGTTAGACTAGTCTTACCTTAACGTGGAGTAGCTTATGGGACTCACCTATGCGGATGTTGAACTCATCAATAGCGATGACATTGGTGCTGCTGCCGCTGGTTACATCGCAGAATCTCAAATTCGCCGCCTGACGATGCCGATTTTGGTGGATACCGGGGCGAGTATGATGTCGATTCCCCCATCCGTACGATCGCACCTTGGCTTACGTAAAACTGGGGAAGGTGATGCAGAACTCGCAGACGGGTCGATCGTCCAATTTGATGTCGTAGGCCCGATCGAAATTCGTTATCAAACTCGTCATGCGGTCGTAGAAGCATTAGTAGCCCCGATCGAAACAGATGCCTTGCTCGGAGCCATTCCGATGGAAGCCATGGACGTCCTCGTGCATCCCCTCCATCAAACGCTCATGGTTAATCCGAAGAGTCCGATGAAGGCAAAATATGTGATGAAAGGGATGAGAGAGAGTTTATAGAGTACGCCCTTTAAGTTTTAGGCATACCATCTCCGCATTCCGCATAGTATAGAGCTTTCTGTTGCGTCTAGCATTGGCATACTGGCTTGACAGCGCCAGCAGTAGCGAAGGATGGGCATAATAGATATTGGGAATCTTTTGTGGGAATGCAGTTTTGACGATTGTCAGCCTAACCGATCATCGATGTAAGCTGACAGATGAATCCTACTACCGCATCCACTCATGTTATAGCTTTCTGCTACTTACTCTGCTGGACAGATGTTTCGTTTAGCAGAAGAGATCGTCGCAAGTTCGAGTGACCAAACGGCCTGTTTTGTAGACTCAGAAGCATTCATACCATCAATACCTTGTCTTAAATCAGTGACAAATTGCTGCGATGATTTACCGAGTAGTAGTGAAGCACAGTAAGCTTTTCCTAGGCCAAAAAACTTATCTTTACTAGCATCATTCATTGTTGCAAAAGCTTCTAGAGCCGCATCATCACCCGGTAAGTGAGGCGATGACTTGAGAGCCGCAATAAGGCCATAAAAGAATGTCTCTCTCTGAGTAGCAGCCTGTGATGGAAGTGAAAATATTCCGATCGAAATAGCAGTAGTAAGGCAAGCGATTGAGAGAGTCTTGAGCTTCATTGCTGATGCCTACCTTTTTTGTTGACGACTTATAAATGATACAGCAAAGTAGGTTGAATTTTTGGCTCATTTTTGGCTCGCAAATTTTAATCCTTAGGTCAGGACTATCTCTATTTCCAATGCATCTATTTGCTCATCACAGGCCAAACTCATGGCGTTACTGGATATAGGCAGATCGTCATAAGCTACCTATATCCAAGAACCGCCTCTAGTCCTCGCTATAAGCCTCCATCGGCAAGCAAGAGCAAACCAAGTTCCGATCGCCCCAAGCATTATCAATCCGATTAATTGCCGGATAGAACTTGTTCGCACGGGTCCAGGCAGTGGGGAAGATTGCACTCGATCGGGAGTAAGGACGATTCCATTCATCATCGGTCAAATCCACCACAGTGTGTGGCGCATTTTTGAGAATATTGTTGTCCCGATCGACCTTGCCCGATTCCACGGCACGGATCTCTTCGCGAATTGAAATCATTGCATCACAGAACCGATCGAGTTCCGGTAGTGATTCACTTTCCGTTGGCTCCACCATTACCGTTCCCGCTACAGGCCACGATACGGTTGGTGGATGGAAACCATAATCGATCAGACGTTTTGCAATGTCATCGACTTCGATTTCTGCCGATCGTTTAAATTCACGAAGATCTAGGATACATTCATGAGCCACTAAACCGTTCGAGCCTTTGTAGAGAACATCGTAATGACCTTCAAGGCGTTTTGCGATGTAGTTAGCGTTCAAGATTGCAATCTTTGTTGCGTTGGTGAGTCCTTCACCGCCCATCATTGCAATGTACATCCAGGAAATCGGTAAAATGCTGGAACTGCCCCAGGGAGCCGCTGACACCGCACCGATCGCCTGCGTTCCACCCGTCGCAATGACGCTATGACCGGGTAAGAACGGAGCCAAGTGAGACATGACGCCGATCGGACCCATGCCAGGACCGCCGCCACCATGGGGAATACAGAAGGTTTTATGTAAATTCAAATGGCAGACATCGGCTCCGAAGTCACCGGGACGGCAAAGGCCGACCTGGGCATTCATGTTCGCACCATCCATATAGACTTGGCCGCCATGACGATGCACCACCGCACAAATCTCCTGAATGCCCGCTTCAAAGACGCCGTGGGTCGAGGGATATGTCACCATCAGCGCCGAGAGATTCGCCGCATGTTTCTCAGCTTTTGCGGTCAAATCTGCAATGTCAATATTGCCATCGTCATCGCAGTTCACGGGGACGACTTTCATTCCCGCCATTACCGCACTGGCTGGGTTGGTTCCGTGGGCGGATGTTGGGATCAGGCAGATATTCCGATCGGAATTCCCATTCGCTTCGTGATAAGCACGAATCACCAGTAGGCCCGCATATTCCCCTTGCGACCCTGCATTCGGTTGCAAAGAAATCGCAGAAAACCCTGTGACTTCCGCCAGCCATTTTTCAAGCTGCGTAAATAGGATTTGGTAGCCTTCGGTTTGGTCTACGGGGGCGAAGGGATGGATTTGACCAAACTCGGCCCAGGTGACGGGAATCATTTCCGCTGTGGCGTTGAGTTTCATCGTGCAAGAACCCAATGGAATCATCGCACTAGTCAAGGACAAATCCTTAAGCTGCAATCCATACATGTACCGGAGTAAATCCGTTTCCGATCGGTACTGCTTGAACGTCGGATGCGTCAAATAGTCAGAACTCCGAGGTAAGCCGATTGCACTGGTTTCAGACTTCGTAATCGAAGCATTCACGCCGAAAATCTCGAACAGATCCAGCACATCCCGATCGCCACTCGCTTCATCGAAAGAAATGCCGATCGTCCCTGCATCCAATTTCCGCAGGTTGATTCGACGGGCAACCGCCGCCGCTAAGATGGCGTCCGTCCGATCGCCTGTGTTGATGGCGATCGTGTCGAAGTAAGTGGCCGATCGGAGCGTAAAGCCACCGGATACCAATCCTGTTGCTAAGGCTTGGGTCAAGCCGTGGACGCGCATTGCGATCGCTTTTAGACCCTCTGCGCCATGGTACACCGCATACATACTGGCAATCACCGCCAGCAAGACCTGCGCCGTGCAGATGTTACTGGTGGCCTTATCCCGACGGATGTGTTGTTCGCGGGTTTGTAGGGAGAGGCGCAGGGCACGTCCGCCTCTGGCATCACGGGATACGCCGATCAAGCGTCCTGGCATTTGACGTTTGTAGGCATCTTTGGTGGCAAAGAAGGCTGCGTGAGGACCGCCGTAGCCAAAGGGCACGCCAAACCGTTGGGTGTTGCCCACCGCAATGTCAGCGCCCCATTCTCCCGGTGGTGTCAACACCGTCAGCGCCAAAATGTCCGCCACCGCTGTGACCAACGCGCCTGCTGCATGGGCACGATCGCAAAACGCACGATAATCCCCGATCGATCCATCCGTCGCCGGATAGGAAATCAACGCGCCAAAGACTGGGTTCGTCGCAAAGTCAAAGGTTTCGGGCTGGCCAATAATAATGTCGATGTTTAAAGGAATGGCTCGGGTCTTGACAACTTCGATCGTCTGCGGGTGACAATTCTCCGCTATAAAAAATGCCTGAGCCTTCGTCTTCGTCACGCCATAGCTCATGGACATGGCTTCCGCAGCAGCAGTCCCTTCATCGAGGAGCGAGGCATTGGCAATTTCCAAGCCCGTCAAGTCCATGATCATGGTCTGGAAATTCAGTAGCGCTTCCAGGCGACCTTGGGAAATTTCGGGCTGGTAGGGCGTGTACTGGGTGTACCAAGCGGGGTTTTCTAAAATGTTTCGCAGGATCACAGGCGGCGTGAGGCAGTTGCTGTAGCCCATGCCGATGAACGATCGGAACACCTTGTTTTTACTCGCGATCGTCTTCAAATCCGCCAGCGCTTCATGCTCCGATCGGGCAGCATCAATATTTAATCCCCGTCTGAGGCGAATATTCTCCGGAACCGTCGCGCTGATTAATTCTTCTAAGGATGTATAACCCAGCTTCGCCACCATCGTTGCGACTTCCTGTTCGCGAGGTCCATTGTGGCGGGACTCGAAGCGATCGGGATGAGGAAACAGAGACGCTGTCACGGGAACCGATGGAATCGACGCCGTAGAGGAACCAAAGCCCTGATGGCTCTCGGACTCCACCGATTCTGACGATGTTTCCCAAGTAGGCGCAAACGAAGTGGGTTCAGACATAGATAAAAAACCTCGTAGGTACGGGCCAGACAAGAACAAAAAATTTAGGTTTAGATTCGTAACAGACTATAACAATTGTGCGCGTTCTGAAATGGTGTCCTGTAAAGCAACGATGAACTTTGGCGCATTTCTCCGTAGATCTAAGGAAAAGATTGGGCGATCGGGGTTATGGAAATGGCTAACACCGTGCGGTCGTCAGTCTGGCCATGATCTAAGACAATAGACGTAATCTGTGTCAGGATCCTTCGCCATGCGTCCCAAAACTCGTCTAGTCGTAGTCTTCTTGTCAGTTTTTTCAGTCGGCCTCCTCAGCACTTTGGCCCAATCATTTAATCCCGGCCCCCTCGCCCAAGCTAATCTCTCGAAAGATACTCGGCTGATTCCGACAAATCCACCTCTAGGAACTAAAAAGAATCTTCCCTCTGATGCCCAGCGTGCCAAAGTCTCTGACGGTAAGACCTCTGTCGCATCCATGAATCGTGCCCAGCTAGCTTATTTCCTAGAGAAAGGTCGTTTTGCCACTACTCTGAAGGATCTCGCCATTAGAACGCTCTCAGACTCCGAATACAACTATCAACTCTTCCTAACCCCCGATCGTGATTCCACCACGGTCATACATGTTGGAAGTCCCCAACGTGACGACCTTCCAACCTTTGTCGGTCTGGTTCACTTGGCGAAGCTAGACAACGGTGAAGCTACTACGATCAATATTCTCTGTGCCAGTGCCACTGCTCCTGCCCCGCCCCTTGCCTGGGAAACGATCTACACAAATACCAAAAAAGGCGAACTAATTGCCTGCCCCACAGGATTTACCGAGGTCAAGTTACCGAACGTAGAGACTACAACATTGACAGAGGTTGAAATCATGACACTTCCTCCAGAAACTCCTTCGGATGGGGTCTATTCACCAAGATGGTTCGATGACAAAAAAGAGCCATATGCGAAGAATCCGGAACCAAAAGAGTGGTCGGCCCGAAACAATGAGACCCCAAAAAAAACATTGCTCAAACCACTTTCATCAATACCAGTGTCTTCCCCATCGAGTCCTATTTCAGTCTCACTCACTCCAGAAGAATCCGTAGCTCAAGCGACGATCCGAAATATGACAAGTCAACCACTACAAGGCTTCGATATTCCTCCATATGTAACCAAACATTACAGGTACCAAATAATTGCTGTTCCCAGTGGCATTCCCATTATTACGCAGATCGCTGTCGCTCTTCCAGAGCAGAATAACCTCAGAACTTTTATCAGATATGTCCGTCTTATTCCAGAAAGTGAGGCTAGTACGATCGAGGCCCTCTGCATCAGTGAAAAGCCCTCCACTCCCATGCCCATTTGGAGCGGGATCTACGACAAAAATTCCAAAAAAGGCGAACCAATCGCCTGCCCTCAAGGCTTTATCCCAGCAGAATGGAGAGCTAATCCTTAGTCTTTCTAATAAGTAATTCATCCTTTATTAGTTGGAATTTACCTACTCTCCTCCGTAGATCTAAGGAAAAGATTGGGCGATCGGGGTTATGGAAATGGCTAACACCGTGCGGTCGTAAGTCTGGCCATGATCTAAGACAATAGACGTAACTCTGTGTCAGGATCTTTCGCCATGCGTTCCAAAACTCGTCTATTCACGGTCTTATTGCCCGTTTTACCGATCGGCCTCCTCAGCACTTCGGCCCAAGCCTTCAACCCCGATCACCTCGCGCAACTCCTCAAAACCAACCAATGCGCCAACTGCGACCTCTCCAACGCAAAGCTTGAAAATGCCAACCTCACCGGAGCCAACCTCCAAGGCGCAAACCTGTCGGGCACAACCCTGACTAGGGCAAACCTCTCCAACGCCAACCTAGAAGCCGCCAACCTCCAAGGCACGAGCCTCACCGAAGCCTATCTGTTCCGTGCCAACCTCACAGGCGCGAACTTCACCAACGCAAAACTTGAAAAAGCCAACCTCCGCGAAACGACGCTCGTGGGCACGAATTTTAGTGGCGCAGACCTACGATCGTCCGACTTCCAAGGCAACAATCTCGCCCAAGCTAAATTTCCCAGTGCAAACCTCAGCGGTGCCAACCTTAGCTACATCAAGGGGACTGTCAGCATTAACCAGCGAACTTCCCTGGCCGAACCCGAATTCATGAACTTGATTTCCACTAATCTCTGTCCAACAGATTTCAGAAATGACCCTGTCCCACCTGAACCTGATCGATCTCAGAGAACTGACAGTCTGACGTTTATTGAAGAAACAAACACTGACTACAAAATGGCGCAAGTTGATTTTGGTGGAGCCAATCTTTCTGGAGCCAATCTTCAAGGGTCTACTTTGATGGGAACAAACTTCAATAAAGTAGATCTGTCGGGCGTAAACCTCCGATCGGCCTGTCTTGTCTCGGTAAATCTCACTGGAGCAAAACTCGACAAAGCGGATCTCAAAGATATTCGCCTAGTTTCGACAACCCTCCCCGCAGGTATCGCCAGACCTCCGATCGCCATCACCCCTGCTAGCCCCCCAGCCCAACGAGCCAGAGCCTCTGAAGGGAAAAACATGGTCGGTACCCTAAACCGGGCGCAGCAAGCTTATTACCTAGAGAACGATCGGTTCTCAACTAGCCCCAATGAGCTTGGGCTTGGAGAGATTTCTGAGACACCCGCTTATAGATACCGCCTATTTCTAGCTCCCAACCGCCAACCTGTCGCCATGCAAGTTGGTCTCCCCAACCTCTCAAACCTCCCAACCTATGTGGGCTTGGTCCGCATTGAAAAACGAACAAAAGACGACCCCATGCTGCTTGCCATCCTCTGCACCAGCGAAAACCCAGCTACTCCAATGCCTCTCTGGACTGCGATCGACTACAAAAATCCCAAAAAAGGCGAACCGATCGCCTGCCCCAAAGGATTTATCCCGGTGAAGTAAGAAACAGTCTCCGTAACCCAAACCGTAGGGACATGGCCTTGCAGTGTCCCGGTGCAGTGTCCCGGTGCAGTGTCCCGGCCCACCAAGTCCTGACCCCTCTCCGTAAATACCGATCGTTGTTTCATCCCCCTCACCCCCCGACCCCTCATCTCTTTACGGAGACGCTTGGGGTCTCTTTTGCCGATTGGCCACGTTGGCCAACCTCCCGGAACGGGAATTGACTCCGTGACTGCCCAAAAAATCTGTCAAATCACCATTTCTTACAAAACTTGCGCCAAAGCGCTGAAATGCTTGCACAGCAACAACTTCAGCCATCTTGCATAGTCAAAATCAGCCATTTCTCTGCGTAAATTCACACAAAATCCAAAAATCGCCCCCGTAAGACTCCCGTAAATCGACCATGGTTCAGAACAGGTCGAGGAATGAGAATGAATTCAACGGTGATTGAGAGAAGACTTACAAATGTTGGCAACCCAAACGACCCTCAAAACTCGCGGTATGGAACTCCTTATCGCATACCATCAGAAACCCACGGTGCGTCTTCGTAACCAGTTGGTTCAGATGAACGTCGGACTCGTCCGCAAGATTGCCCATCGGATCAGCCACCAATGCGCTGAACCCTACGAAGACCTCGAACAAATCGGTTATCTCGGTCTCATCCGAGCGATCGAACGCTTCAACCCCAATCAAGGTTGCGCCTTCAGTTCCTTCGCAGTGCCTTACATTCGCGGTGAAATGCTTCACTTCCTTCGCGATCGATCGGGTACCGTTAAGATTCCCCGCCGTTGGCAACAAATTAACAAAGAAGGTCAAAGAGTCCGCGAAGCCCTCGCTTTAGAACTCAATCGCCAACCCAGCGATGACGAAGTGGCCCTCGAACTCGGCGTCACCGTCCAAGAATGGCGCGACAGCAAACTCGCCGCCAAAAACCGTCTGCCCTTGAGCCTAGACGCAACGATTTGTCAGCAACTGGATTCCCCCATGACTTTGGGCGACACCATTCCTGACGCTCGCTACCAAGAGTTGCAAGTTCTCGAAGAGGACCGTCAGCAACTTCAAAAAGCACTCAATCAACTTGAAGATAAGACTCGTCAAGCGATCGAATACGTCTTTTTACACGACCTTTCCCGCAAAGAAGTCGCTGAACGCATCGGCGTCAGCCCCATGACCGTCACCCGTCGCATCCATCGCGGCGTGCAACAAATGGTCTCCACCCTCAAGCCTCAAATGGCGCAAACTGATCCCTAAGGTCAGCGTCCCAAGCTGTTAGATTTTGGTTTCACTCTAGCGACACACTAGATCCAAAACGCAACTTCGGCTGATTGGTTACTCAGTTGAGATTAGGTTCAAACGGGTCCTGCCCGTAAGTCAATACGATACTCATACTCCTAGCAACGGGTCATTCTCATTGAATGACCCGTTTTTTGTCTGAGAAATTTTGTCTGAGAAATTAGGCTGTGAGTTGGGTTTGTAGATACCGGGTCCAGTCGATCGCCGCTTCAATGTTGACAAAGGGAATCTGAATCAGCGCCCCCGGTTCGATCGGCAGTAGCTCCATTGCAATGACTTTGCCTTGATCGGGCGGACTGCTAATATCCACCACCGTGCCATCGACACGAAGTTGTACCCCTTTAACCAGACTGAGCGCCATTACTTGACGGTCTTCAATGCCCTTTCGTAACGGCTTGCCCCAGGTGAGTTCGCCCGATCGGTAGCCCAGAGCTGCATACACGTCATACTTTGACTTTTCATACTGCAACGCCCAGGCACCATAGCCCTGAACTTTATGGTATTCATTCCAGCCCGCCC